>JANQQN010000031.1 GCA_028289325.1 Myxococcota bacterium
GCAGGCCAAAGATGACTGGCGTCAGGGGCGCTTCGACCCGGTGCCCGGGGACCCGGAGCGGGTCCCGCTGCCGGGGAAAGATGGGCTACGGGTCGACGCCTAGTCGCTCCGCAATCCGGTCCAGCCATCGGCGCTGAAGGCTGTTTTCTGGCACCCGGAATCCCCTTGCCGCGGAAGCGCGGTGGGCGGCGTCGGTGCGGCCGTAACCGGCGGTCATCAGGATCAGGATCGCCATCAACCCCGACCGGCCGATGCCTGCGTAGCAGTGCAGCAGGACCGACTGCCCGCCCTGCAGGTGGGTGAGGGTAGTCTTCGCAAACGCCAGCGCGCGCTCGTCGTCGTCGGGCACGTCGTGGTCCTCGATCGCGAATCGGTCGAAGGCGATACCGAGCGTTTGTGCGACCCTGGACTCGTCTTCGAGGCCCATTCTGGCCGCTTCGGGCTCGGTCTGTAGCGAAACCACCCGATCGACGCCCGCGGCCCGCCAAGTCGCGAGATCTTGCCCTATCGGCGCCCGAGGACGGGCCCGAAAGGTCAGGCGGAGCCGATCATCGGCGTCGATCCACTCAAAGGACGCCATGACTCGAGCTTCCATCCCGGCGCGGACTATGGCAATCGATCCCCGCCATGGCTCCCAAACGAACACCAGTTCTGAACGGGCTGCTCCTCGGCGGTGTGGCCGCGCTAACCGCCTGTGGCGGCAGCGCCGAGCAATTCAAGATGGGAATGCTCGCTATCCAAGCGTCGCCGCCCGCGGCGCCGCCGCCAACGGCGTTCGCGCCCCCACCGCAGCGCGCGTTCGACCCCCCGCCGCCGCGCGAGGCGCCGCCGCCGGAGCCCGATTTCGACGAAGAGCCCCCTCCGCCGCCGCCTCCGCCGCCGGTGCAGATCAGCAACTCCCGGGCCGAGGTCCGGGGCGAGCGGATCGAGATCCGAGAGCAGGTTCAGTTCGACACCTGGAAATCGACCCTTCGTCGGACCTCGTACGCGCTGCTCGACGATATTGCGGCGGTTCTGAAGCAGAACCCTCAGGTGCGCCGCGTCGAGATCCAGGGCCACACGTCGATCACTCGCCGCAATCGGGAGCGTCTCGGGCCCCTGTCGCAGCGACGAGCGAACGCGGTTCGCGACTACCTCATCGAGCAGGGCGTCGAGCCAGACCGCCTCGTGGCGCGCGGATACGGGTACAAGCGTCCGGTGGCCGACAACAGCACCCCGACCGGGCGCAAGCGCAACCGGCGGGTGGAGTTCGTGATCCTGGAGCAGGGTGCCGCCGCGGCCGCGACCGGCCTCGCGCCGGTGCCCACCCGCTCCGCGCCGCCGCCCCCACCGTCGTCCGGCGACAATCTTGACGACTTTGGCGACGACGACTTCGGCGACGACGATTTTGACGATGAAGAGGACTTTTAGGAGTGCCCGCGATGATCACGACAACGAATCGCCTCATTCTTGGGGTCGCGCTGGCGACGGGCGTCGCCGCCTGCGGCGGTGGCCTGTCGAGCGCGATCAAGCGCGACATCACCTTTAAGGTCCAGGATCGCCAGCCCGCGCTCACCGACTGCTACAGCCGGGCGCTCGCGCTCAACCCGACCCTCCAGGCCGACATGCTGGTCGCGTTCGAGGTCCGCGAGGAGACCCGTCGCTTTCGAAGCGTTCGGGTCAAAGAGGGTGCGGGTGTCAGCCCGGATCTCGAGCGGTGCCTGATCGAAGAGCTGCGCGACATTCAGCTCGACAAGGCGCCCGACGTGAAGGTGGAGGCGACGCTGCCCGTGCAGTTCACGCCCACCGGCGGGGTCAGTACCGGCGTCGGCGATGATATGGGCGACTTCGACGACGACCTCAAGTAATCCTAAATCGCCGAACGGCTTGGCGTGATCCTAACCCAAGCACGTTCGGGATCTAGCGTTCATCCACCAGCACGCTCCGGCTCGCTGCGAGTTGGGTGAGCGCGGCGCGTCCAAGGTCCCGTCCGAGCCCCGACAGCCGTCGACCCGAACGCGGGAGTGAGGGCTCCGTCACATCGTGGGTGTTCACCCAGACCGTTCCCACGTCCAGACGGCGAGCGGTCCGGCGGGCGCGGGTCAAATCTCTCGTCCATACCGACGCCGCCACGCCGTACTCGCTCCCGTTGAGGTGCTCGATCACTTCGTCTTCGTGGCGAAAGGGGCTCACGCACAGGACCGGCCCGTTGATGTCTTCGCGGCCGATCCGCCATCGCGGATCGACGTCGACCAAGACGGAGGGCTTGACGAAGGAGCCCAGGGATCGGTTGCCTTCCACGTCTCGGTTGCCCCCTGCCACGACCCGAGCGCCCTCCCGCCGACCGAGCTCGACGTAGGCGAGCACCCGCTTCATGTGGGCGTCGTCGGTCATCGGCCCCAGCTCGGTGTGCTCGTCGAGGGGGTCTCCGACCACCGTCTCTCGCGCGCGAGCGGTCACGGTGTTGCAAAGATCCGTGTACAGACTCTCGTGGACGAACAGGTGGGCGGCGGCGGCGCCGTGGGTGCATCGACCGCGGAAGATCGACGCGCAGACCGCGTTAACCGCGCGGGCGACGGGGGCGTCATCGAAGACGATCGCCGCCGACTTGCCACCGAGCTCGAAATGGATGGGCTTCAGGTTGCTCTTCGCCGCGCCCACCAGCATGCGCCGGGCCTGCTCGATCGGCCCCGAGTAGGTCAGCGCCGAGATGCCCGGGTGGGCAGCGAGGGCGTCCTCGGTCGTCGTTTGACCGGTGATGACGTTGATCGCGCCCGGCGGCAGGCCGTGTTCGTGCATCAGCGCCGCGAACTGAAGGACGGTCAACGGCGCCTGCTCCGGCGCCTTGAGCACCAGGGACGATCCGAGGGCGAGGGCGAGCGCGGACTTGCGGACGGCGGCGGCCAGCGGGTCGTGTAGCGGCAACACGGACGCCAAAACATCGGGGCCGACCCACTCGACGGCGGCCGATTTACCGTCGCCGAAGTCGAAGTGCTCGCCGGTGTGTTTGTCGATCCAGCCGGCGAAGTAACGAAGCGCCTGAACCGACGGCTCGACGTCATGGACGAGAACGTCGCGGAACGCCTTGCCGGTTTGAAGGCTCTCGAGGATGGCCAGGTCTTGCGCTTCGTTCTCCAGTGCGTCGGCGAACCGCTCCAGCAGGCGAGCTCGCTCGCGGGGCGCGGCGCGTCGCCAATGGTCGGTGTGCACCTTGCGGGCGCTGAGCACCGCTTTGTCGACGTCGCGGGCGTTCGCGGTCGGTATTCGACCGATCGGCACCCCGTTGGTCGGGTTGCTGACGACCAGTGTCGCACTACCATCGGATTCGATATCGAGTCCGCCGACGAACAGGTACGGGCTCCGGTCTTGCTGAATGCGGATCAAGGTCTCGGCGCGCTGCCGCCGGTCACGCATCAAACGCCCTCCAGGAGGGTGGCCTCGCCCTGACCGACGCCGACGCAGAGGGTGGCGATCCCGCGCTTCGCCCGCCGGCGCCACATTTCGTGGACCAGCGTGGTCACGATGCGGGCGCCGCTGGCGCCGAGAGGATGGCCGAGGGCGATCGCGCCGCCGTTGACGTTGACCCGGTCTCGAAGGTCTTCCATGCCCAGGCGTCGGAGCACCGCGAGGGATTGGGCCGCGAACGCCTCGTTCAGCTCGAACAGGTCGATGTCATCGAGCTTGAGGCCCGTGCGTTTGAGGAGTCGCTCGACCGCGGGCACCGGTCCGATGCCCATGATTCGAGGGTTCACGCCCACCGACTGCGCGCCCACCCACCTCGCCATGGGCGGCTTGTCGAAGCCGCCGAGCACGTCAGCGGACACCAGGGCCACCGCGGCTGCGCCGTCGTTCAACGAACTCGAGTTGCCAGCGGTCACCGTGCCGTTCTTGCGGAACGCCGGGCGCAGCTTGGCGAGGGCTTCGACGCTGGAGTCCGCGCGCGGTCCCCCGTCTTTATCGACCCGGATCGGCTCGCCTTTGCGCTGGGGGACGGACACCGGGACCAGCTCGTCTTCGAAGCGGCCCTCGTTCTGGGCGGCGACCGCGCGGCGGTGGCTCTCGTTGGCGAACGCGTCTTGATCCTCACGAAGGATCGCCATTTGCTCGGCGAGATTCTCGGCCGTTTCACCCATGCTTTCGAGCGGGAACAGCTCTTCCATGCGCGGGTTGGGAAAGCGCCAACCGAGCGTGGTGTCGAACATGAGGCGGTTGCCCGGGGCAAAAGCGCCCTCGCCCTTGTCAACGACCAGGGGGGCCCGAGTCATCGACTCCACCCCGCCCGCGATCACCACGTCGGCCTCACCGCAAGCGATCTGTCGGGCCGCGGCGTTGAGCGCGGTCAACCCGGAGGCACACAGCCGGTTGACGGTGAAGCCGGGGACCGAGTTGGGCAACCCCGCCAGTAGGAGCGCCATTCGAGCCACGTTCCGGTTGTCTTCTCCCGCTTGATTCGCGCACCCGCAGATCACTTCATCGACCGCGGCCCCGGCGATACCGGTTCGATCCAGCAGCGCCCGAAGGACGTGGGCCAGCATGTCGTCGGGACGAAAGCCGGACAGCGCGCCTCGGTGGCGGCCGATGGGGGTGCGTACGGCGTCGAGGATGTAGACGTCTCTGAGCGCGGTCACCACCGTGAGTTGTAGCGCATTTGCACGAGAGCGCGAACCGCTGACTCCTCGGGGGCGCGCGCGTCCGGGCCGTCGGGAGGGCGCGTGTCAACCCGGCCGGCACCGGGCGAGCTCGCCCCCTTTACACGCGACCGCCGACCCGTCGGGGACGCACGCGGATTATGGGGCCCGTCGTTGGCCCACCGTTGACCGGGGTGTCGGACCGCCGCAGATTGCCACGGAATGACAGGCTGGTCGGTCATCGTGCACGGCGGCGCAGGCGCTATTCCCGGCCCGTTGGAGGGGGATCACCGGGCCGGCTGCGCCCGTGCCGTCGACGCGGCGCGGGCCCTTCTCGAGAACGGCGCCACCGCGGTCGCCGCCGCG
>JANQQN010000213.1 GCA_028289325.1 Myxococcota bacterium
CCGGACCATGAAGATGACCGGCCTCGAGGTGCGGCCGATCTATCACCGCACGGAGCAACGCGTCCGAGCCCACATCTTCCTGTGCATGCTGGCCCTGTACGTCCGCTGGCACATGCAGCGCGCCTGGCGGCCGCTTCTCTTCGCGGAGGAGACCGACACGCTCCCGACCCGCGATCCTGTGAAGCCGGTCAAGCCGACCCGCCGGGCAGCCGCCAAAAAGACATCAAAGAAGACGCCGGATGACATGCCACTCAACAGCTTCAGCTCGCTCTTGAGGAACCTCGCAACCATCACGAAGAACATTTGCCGGACCGCTAAGCGGTCGCCAACATTTGAAGTCATCACTCGCCGCTCCGCCCTGCAAGCCCGCGCCCTGAACCTTATCAACGCGATGTAGTCAGATCGATCCGACTCAATCTCCACGAAACCTCAATGAACTCAGGCGCCTGCACGCCAACAGGTTGCGAACTTCAGTCTAGGTCGGCGCCGAACGCGTCCCGCTCAGCGGCAGGCAGACAAGAACAGGGAGCCCTTCGAACGGGGTCCGGACAGTGGCCTCAACGGAGAATCAGTCGGCGGCCCAGTTCGACGGGAGCAGCGGGCTGTGGCGCAACAGATCCTGCACGAAGTTGGGAGGGAAGTATTTGGCTTCGCCCCGAAGAGATCGCTTGATGTGACCGATGCTGAACGCGGTCGCGGAGGCGGCATCGGCGCAGATCGCGTAGGCGATCCCGTGATTCTTCACGAAGTACCGGCGACGGGACTCGAACCAGTAGCCCGGTAGCCGCGGGGGCAGGTCGTCGCGCTTGGTGAGTCCGGTACTCTGGCCAGCGATGTGGGTGACGCGGCTGCCGGGGACGTACCAACATGGCCAACCTTGCTCTTTGACCCGCCGGCAGAAATCGACCTCTTCGAAGTAGAGGAAGTACGCCTCATCCATGCCGTTGACGTCTTCCCACGCGCGACGACGGACCAGCATCGATGCCCCGCAGATCCAGTCCACCGGCGCCGGAACCTTGGGCATGGTGAGGGTCACCTGGTGGGACTGCAGGAGCCGGGTGATAAAACCGATCGACAGGCCGGACTCCACCTCGCTCCAGATGCTCGGAAACCGGAATGCGTGGGGCCAGTCGCTGCCGTCCGCGTTTTCGAAGCTGCTTCCGGCGATGCCGACGCTGGGAAAGGTCTCCAGGAAGTCGACGAGGATCTGGACCGCGCCTGGATGGACGATCGTGTCGGGGTTGAGAATGAGATAGTAGTCCGGCGGCTCGGGGAGCGTGCGACCGAACTCCACGGCTCGGTTGTTGCCGTAGGCGAAGCCTCCGTTGCGCTCGGCGATGACCAGATCCACCCACGGCGACATCGTTTCGCGGGCAACGATCTCTCGGAGGGCTTCGGCGTCGCCCGAGTCGTTCTCGACGACGCAGGCCCGGAGCTTGGGCAACGACGCGCGCTCGCTAAGGAGCGACTCGAGGCATCTCGCCGTCAGGCTCGCCGACTTGTAGTTGACGATGGCGGTCAGGACCACCGGCTGTCGCTTTTTCTTGGTCATGGTCGGGCTCCCTGAAGAATCGATCGACGAAAGACACGATGACCGTTGCTAGCGAGTCAACGTAGCCTTCCTGCAGCATGCTCGCGTGACCGCCGGGCACGTCGGCGGACGTGAGGGGGAGGGCGAGGTACCGCTGCCAGCCGAGGTCGGGCTCCGCGTAGATCAGTCGATACGGAACGTCGCCATCGACCTCTTCCGTGGCGCGGATCAACAGCACTCGACCCGAGTCGAGCTGGGGGGGCCGGTAGTCGGCCTCGGCCAGGTCGTAGATCTGCCGAAACGTCAAAGCCTTGGCCCACTCGGCCACCGGCCGGCCCGCGTCGAGGTCCGCGCGGAGGCGACGGAACCGGACTTGGCTGACGGCCTGGTTCACCCGCTCGGAGACCACGTACTTCGCGAAGTGATAGGCCTTGTTCGCGACTCGACCCCCCGTGGATAGCGCTGCCTCCAGGCGGCCGCTCGACGGCTCGGCGCCGTTGGATTCCAGCGGCGGTGCCTCGACAGGGGTGGGGACGGACGAATCGTCGCTCTCGGGCCCCGGTCCGAAGTTGAGGGCCGCCTTCAAGCGACGCCACCGGCGCTTCGTGTCGAACGCGTTTCGCTTGGCCTTGGGCGCGGCGGCATCCATGATGATGACTGCGCCCACCGTGTGGTCCGAGGATTCGAGCTGTCGGCCCATCTCGAAGGCGATCGTGCCGCCGGCGCACATTCCACCGAGGAAGTATGGCCCTTCGGGCTGAATCGCTTGCACCTGCTCGATATAGCGAGCGGCCATGTCTTCGATTCGTGTGGCGGCCAGCGGGAGGCCTTCCGTGGCGATGGGCTTGATGGCCATGACCGACCAACCCGGAGGAACCTTGGCAGCAAGGTTGCGGTACAGGAGGGTCTCTCCGTCGCCGTCGTGAACCAAAAACAGGGTCGGGCCGCCGGCGCCGATCCGCATCGGCAAGACGCGCTTGTCCGACGCCGTCGCGTCGCCGTCGAAGCGTTCCGCGAGCGCACGAACGGTGTTGGCCTCCACGATGGTCGAAAGCGGTAGCTTCTTGCCGAGCTCTTCGGCGAGCCGAACGAACAGGTACACCGACGACAGCGACGTTCCGCCAAGGTCGAACCAGTCTTCGGTGACCCCGACCCGATCCACGCGCAAGACTTCTTGCCAGACGGCGGCGACGCGCTCCTCCGTCGGCGATTGGGGGGGGACGATATCCTCGTCGGCTCGCGCCGTCGCGGGGGCCACGAGGTCGAGTCGGGCCAGGATCGCGGCTGCGTCTTCGAGCTCGGCGATGGCGCCGTAGATCTCCCATTTGCCGCGGCCGGTCAGCTCGACCGCCTTCACCTTCTTCTTGCCCTTCGCGGCCTTGACCACCGCCTCGGGGTCGCCGCCGGGTAAGTGCTGGGTCTTCGCCGCATCGTCGGCGGCCAGCACGTACTCGAACTCGGTGGCGTCGGGGGCAGGATCCGTCTTGCTCACGTTGGCCAGATTGTCCGCGAACGCGCGTGCGGGCTCGTTCTTGGCCGTTCGCCGATACGGCAACCGGACTTCCGGCAGCCCGAGCTCCACCGCGCGTTCGCCGAGATGGCGAACCATCGCGTGTTCGACGCCCTTACCGAGGGCGCGGCAGCTCAACATGAAGCTATCGACCCGAAGCGCACCGTCCCCGGGCCCGAAGATCATGATACCTACGATTCCGTAGTCGCCGAATCGATCCTTCAACCGCACCCGGCGGACCTCGAGACCCTCGGTGGAGAGCTTGCGGACGTCGGATTCGTTGCGTCGGACGGTGGTGAAGTTGAACTGATTCGTCCGCTGGGTGAGCTGAGAGACCCGCGGCCACTCGTCGTCGAACGGACTGGCCACCGAGATGTCGAGATTCAGACCGGCCAGGAAGTCGTCGATGCTGGTCGCGCTCCCTTCGTATCGTTGCCGATCGGCGTTCTGACGGTACATCTGCGTCCGCTGCCGATCTTCGCTGGTGACGTTGAGGCGGTCGAACGCCCAGAAGTGGCGAAGGAAGCTGTTCATTCGGTCCGGTCTCGGGAGCTCGACCGTCAGCACTTGCGGCAGCGCGGCCCGAACCTGCGCGCACTCCACGGGGTTGTCGTCGATGAACACGAAACTATCGGCGCCGAGGTTCAGTTCGCTGGCCATCGCCGCGATGTTGGCGGCTTTCGGCTGCCAGTTGACCTTCCACGTGGTGAGGTCATGCCACTTGAGCGGGAACTCCGACCGCTTTTTGAACGCGTCTTCGACGTCGGCCTCGATGTTCTTGCTGGCCAGCGTGATGAGGGTGCCGACGTTCTTCTGGTCGACGGCATAGGCTTGAAGGGCTCTCGCGGCCGGCGTCAGTTCGATGCCCTCGACCCCGTCTTCCCCGACGACGCCGTCCCAGATCGTGTTGTCGCAGTCGAGGACGAGGACCTTGTGGGCCGGCACCTTGAGCGCGTGGAGTTTACGGGCCACGGCGGCCCCCATCGCCGCGAAGGCAGCCTGAGTGAACGGTACGTGGGCCAGGTCGTCGGCGGTCTCATCGAAGTAGAGGGAGGGCGAGTACACATCGATCTCGTCCTCGAGCAGGATCGTGGCTTGGGTGCTCTGCACGGTTCGCTTGACGGTGGCAAACACCGCTCCCGTTGCCGCCGGCGCCTTCTTCGATGGCTTAAAAAGGGCGACCACGACCGGAACCGCGCTTCGCTCCACGAACGACCGCAGCGCGTCGCCAAACTCGGCGGCCGCGGTCCCGAGGTGTTCGGTGGGGTCGACCCCGGCTTCGAGATCGCGCGCCCAGTCTTCGGGCCTCACCAGGATGAGATTCGCGCCGTCACGGTTGCGCCCGAGGACGCTGTGGGGATCGAGAAGCGCCTGGAAGACCTGACCGTAGGGCGCGAACGCGACCTCCCAGTCCCATCCGAGCTCGGACAAGAACAGCCGAAGAGCAGGCTCGAGCGGCTCGACCGTGAAGGTCGCGGTGATCGCGAGTTGAGGGTTCATGTCTTGAGGCATGACCGGATGCGGCAAGGATAGCCACAATCGCTATTCAGATGAAGTGAGTATCGGGTTTCGGACGGGAGATTCGTCGTTGAGCAGGCGACCGGCCAGGCGTGATTCAGCCTGGCTCGGTCCTCGGTGGGCGTTGCTCAGGGCGTGAACGTTCGATCGACTTCCACGAAGTTGAAGTTCTCGAGGTTGCCGTTGGCGTCCGCCGACGGGCGGTCATCGATGCACCGGAAGCCGAACGACCGCTCCGAATTGTTCACGAAGTCGGGGTCACGGGTCACTCGACGGGCGAACGTCCCCACGGTGCGCCGGTCTTCGAGCTGATCCTGGATCCCGCCCCCGGCCAGGGCGCCGACGGCGCCGTTGAACTGGCCGCTGCCGGAGGTGATGCACACCGGGTAGGTGCCGTAGGGCAGGGTATCGTTCGGCTGGTAGTCGCCGTATACGCAGGCCGCCCGAACGCCGTTGACCGCGTCGATGATCGGGCACGTCGGCGGGTTCGTCTCGAGCAGCGGCGCGATGCAGAACCAGGGCAGCCCCCCAGGGCCGCCCTCGGCGGCAAAGCCGTCGGACGACCACTCGGCTTGGTTGCCGATCAGGTCGAAGATCGGACCGTCGTTGCCGGCGATCACGTCGCCGGCCGCGGCCCCGGTGGGCATGCTGTTGGGGCCGACCGAATCCGGGCTCGTCGCACCGCCGCACGGCCGGGGCAGCCGCGCGTCGGAGCACGCCGTCGGGGTCTCGGATCCGTTCGGGTAGGGGAGCATCTGCTCCGGTTGCGGGTCGCTGGCGTCCACGAACTCCGCCTGCCGCACCGCGATGTGCTCCACCATCGATGGGAGCCGACGGCCGATGAACTGGCAAAAGCGAGTGGCTTCACCCAGCGGAACGTCGACCACCGGGCACCGATCGAAGTCGCCGGCGCAGACCTGGTCTTCGCTGGCGTCGGCAGGGTCGGGACGGTTGCAGATGTCCGAGTCGATGCACAGCTGAAAGAGGTCGTTGGTGACCTCGGTCTGGTCGACGGTGATCGTCTTGGGGGTGACGGGTAGGAAGCAGTTGTGGGGCTCGTCGAGCTGGCTTCCGCTCAGTGTGCCGCCGCCGAAGTCGTCGAGGATGTTGACCACCACGCCGCCCCCGGCGGACGACGTCGCCGTTCCGAACTTCGTGCACACGTTCCCCTGGGGCTGGGTCTGGCTGTCATCGACCAGATAGATCCGCTCGCCGTAGGACACCGAAACCTGATTTGGAATCGGCGGCGGCTCCTCGGTCTCCACGCAAGCCGCGGCGAACATCGCCGTGATGGTTACCGCTCCAAAACGCACCGGAGCCATCAGAACCTCCCCGTGAAGCCGACGGCCGCCCCATCTGGCGTGGGAACGACACCGACCGATTCGATGGTGACGAAGGGGTCTTCGCGCGGGCCGTGCTGCGCGGTGACCGGTGGGGGTGGGACGTCTCGGAACCATTTCACCATGTAGAAAACGCTGCCTCCGACCACCAGCGCGCCGCCCGCGATCAGGGAAATCGTCTGAATGAGCTGCATCGTGTCGAGCTCGCTGTTTTCGCGGAGGCCCTCGTCGGCCTCGCCGGTGCCCACCCGATAAAAGGGGCTGCCGTCGAGACGGTCGTTGCCGAGCTCCTCGAAGTAGGGGCGCTGCCGGAAGGCCTTCTGAATCACGAACGGAGTGAAGAAGCCGAGCCCCCCGCCGATGAGCCCGGTCAAGACGAGACCACTGCCCCACGCGCTCAGGGTGTCGTCGGAAATGGGGGCCTCGTATTTGTCGAGCGAGACCGCGAGAGGGACCTCCTGGTCGCGGATGATCTCGACCTCGCCGGTCCAGCGCTCATACCCGACCTTCTCGATCTGCACCTGATGGACACCGGCCTCGAGGGCTTTCTTTTGCGTGTAAGGGGAGAGGCCGACGATCGCGCCGTCGATGAAGATTCGAGCCCCTTCTTCGCTCACGTTGATCAGCAGGTAACCGACGTTCTCGAGCGGCTTCAGCTTGAAATCGAGGGACAGGTTGTCGTCTTGCGGCATCACGAAGTCCCGCTTCACCGGCTCGTACCCGTTCAGGTCGAGGTAGAGGGTGTGGGGCCCGGGCTCCAGCTTCATCCGGAAATTCGTTTGCCCCTGCAGGCCGGTGGTTCGGTCGTCGATGTAGATTTCGGCGCCCGGGGGATCGGAGGAGATCGACAGCTCCTTGAATCGATCCCGAATCCGACGCTGCATCTCTTTGATCAGCGCCTCGACGTTCGTGCGGTCGGAAGCGTTGGGGTCGAGGTCGAGATACTGTTGATAATAGTCGGCCGCCTCTTCCCAACGGCCCATGTTTTCGTAGCTCTTGGCGATGTTGTACAGCGGCGCGGCCGAGGCCTTGATGTCGAAGGCGGCGCGGAACTCCTCGATGGCGCCTTCGTAGTCACCGGCCTTGTACTTCGCCCGACCGGCCTCCACGCGGGCGCGGAAGCGGGCGTCGGGGGTCGCAGCGTCGAGACCCACCTGCTGCTTGAGGCGCTCGATCCGCTGAATGACCTCCGCGCGATCCTGCGGGCTGGTCTCCGCCGCGACGTAGCGCTCGTACCACTCGATCGCGTCTTTGGGCTGGGACAGTCGCTCGTGAGAACGCCCGATGTTGTAGGCCAAGGCCGCCGTCGGGGCGATCTCGTAGGCCTTCGTGAACTCCTGGATCGCTTCGGCGTACTGGCCATTGTTGTAGAACGCCGCGCCGGCCTCGGCGTATTGCCGAGCGATGTCCGCGCCGGTGCTGGTTCCGGTCGAGGGGACCCCGACCGGCGGCTCGGCGGCGGTGGGATCGGTCGGATCCGCGCCCGCGGCGTTCGGATCGGACGGGGGCGCCGTCGCCTCTTCGCCAGGTGACGCCGATTCCTCGGGCTGGCCGTCCTGCGCGTAGGCGGACGGGGCCGCGAACACGAAGCCAGCCGCGAGCGCCAGCACCCAGGCTTGCGGCAATCGGCGGAGTGAAACGTCTCTTGCTTGGACGCGACGGTCTCGCGCTGCCTTCATCGCGCGAACATTCCCATGCTCGTCGAACGTTTTCAACTCACGCGACGGGCGACACACGTGAGGAAAAGGCGACGCGACGCGAACGTCGCCGGGCACCTCGACCGGATCTGACGAGTCGGCGATGGTGAGGCATGGTCCGCCGAGGGGAGTATCTCGAGCGCGCGGTGGTCGTCCCTCATGGAGACGCGACCATCGATGGCCTTTACCACCGCGGGTCGCGGATGCCGCCGGTTTTGGTCGTGAGCCCGCATCCTCGGCGGGGACGGATGGAGCTGCCGATCATCGCGGAAATCGCCTGGGCGGTCACCCGCGCGGGGCACGCGACGCTCAGGTTCGACTATCCCGGCGTGGGCGGGAGCCCGGGAAGCTTCGATGAGGACGGTGCGGTCGATGCGTTCTGTTCCGCCCATCGGCATCTTGGACTCAGCGTCGGCCAAGGTGACGAGTCGATGGCGCCCGGCGTCGCGGTGGTCGCGGTGGGATGGGGCGCCCAGGTCGCCGCCGCCGGCGCGGCGACGGTGTCCGTCGACCGTATGATCTTGGTTCAGCCGCCGACCTCCATATGGCCGCGGCTCGACACGTTCGAAGGGCCGGTCCTGGCGGTGCTGGCCGCGGCCGATCCGCCCGACGTTCGGGCCGCCGCGTCACAAGGGGCGGCAGACCGATCGAACGGCGCCGTAGAGGTCATCGCGCACGCCGACGCCGCCTTTCGCTCCGGCCTCGTGAGCCTCGGCCAGCTCGTCGTAAAAACCCTTAAAGAAGACTGAACGGACCGACGTAAACGGCCTCGAATCCTTTGGTTGCACACCTCGACGCTGCGTGCTATCCGACGCGCCCCTTCGACGGTCGGAGGGGAAAACACACGCCTGGACCGGACCCTACGGGTCTTTCGCGACGGCCTCAGTTCGCCTGAGACCGGGCGGAAGCGGGGACTCTACCGCGTCCCGGCGGCGGCTCAACCCGTGAAGAAAGTGTAGAGGAGCGACTGAGATGTCCACCGTTACGATGAAGCAGATGTTGGAGGCCGGCGTTCACTTCGGCCACCAGACCAAGCGCTGGAACCCGAAGATGAAGCCTTACATTTTCGGTGCTCGAAACGGCATTTACATCATCGACCTGCAGCAAACCGTCGGCTTTTGGCGGCGGGCCTACGACTTCATCGTCGATCTGACGTCCCGCGGCGAAAAAGTCTTGTTCGTGGGGACCAAGAAGCAGGCCCAGGAAGTCATCGCCGAAGAGGCGGGCCGGGCCGGCATGTTCTACGTCAACAACCGTTGGCTGGGCGGAACACTGACCAACTTCCGAACCGTCAAGAGCTCGATCGAGCGGCTCCGCCTGGTCGAGCGGATGGAGACCGACGGAACCTTCGAGAAGCTGCCCAAAAAAGAGGTTCTCCAGCTGACGCGGGAGCGCGAGAAGCTGGAGCGGTCCCTGGGCGGGATCAAAGACATGAACCGCCTGCCGGGCGCGCTGTTCGTCGTCGACCCCCGCAAGGAACACATCGCGGTGGCGGAGGCCAATCGCCTGCAGATCCCGGTGGTGGCCATCGTCGATACCAACTGTGACCCCGACCAGATCGACTACGTCATCCCCGGTAACGACGACGCGATTCGGTCGATCAAGCTGTTCACGGCCAACATGGCCGACGCGTGCATCGAAGGGTCGACCAAGTACCAGGAGACCATCGCCGAGCAGAAGGCCCCGATCGAGAAGGGCGACAAGGAACCGCCCAAGCCGGCCGCAGAAGAACCGGACGCGGGCGGTCCCAAGGTTGAGGTCGTCGCCCGACCGAACCCGACCGTGGCTGACGCCGGCTCGCCGGCGAGCTAGCCGTCGTCAACACGACTTTCGAAGGAATACATACAAATGGCTCAGATCACGGCTCAAATGGTGAAGTCCCTCCGCGAAAAGAGCGGCGCGGGCATGATGGACTGCAAGAAGGCCCTTCAGGAGAACGACGGCGATGAGGCCAAGGCCATGGAGTGGCTGCGCAAGAAGGGCCTGGCCGACGTCGGCAAGAAGGCCGGCCGGGTGGCCGCCGAAGGCGCGGTGGGCAGCTACATCCATGCGGGCGGCAAGATCGGCGTGATGGTCGAGGTCAACTGTGAGACCGACTTCGTCGCTCGCGGCGATGACTTCCAGACCTTCGTCAAGGAGATCGGCATGCACGTCGCGGCGGCCGCGCCTTCCTATGTGCGCCGGGAAGAGGTCCCCGAGAGCGAGATCGCCAAGGAGCGCGAGGTCTTCAGGGCTCAGGTGATCGAGCAAGGCAAGCCGGAGAAGATCGCCGACAAGATCGTCGACGGAAAGATCAACAAGTGGTTCTCCGAGATCTGCTTGATGGAGCAGCCGTGGGTCAAAGAGCCGAAGCAGACCGTCGAGGACCTGCGCGCCGACTTGGTCAACAAGACCGGTGAGAACGTACAGGTCCGGCGGTTCGAGCGTTTCGTCTTGGGCGAGGGGATCGAGAAGAAGAAGGAGAACCTCGCCGAAGAGGTCGCCAAGATGACCCAGAAGGCGGCCGAGAAGAACGAGGCCGCGGCGCCCAATGCGGAAGCGAAGACCGCGTCCGACGTCCAGGGCGCGGCTGACCAAAAGACCGCCTCGGACAAGAAGGGCGCAGAAAAGAAGGGCGGCAAGAAGAAGTCCTCGAAGAAGAAGAAGTAGGCCGGACACGGCCCTGGCCGGCGAACCGAATCCGACGACCCGGTCGGACCGTCGGACGGTCGGACGGTCGCCGAGCCATCTTCTAGGATTCGAGGGCCCTGCCCGGGGCCGGCGCTCGTTCGGGCGCCCCGAGTCGGGGCCTTGTTCCCCGTTCGACCTGCTTGTAAGACCCGTCCATGACTCAGCGCGTGGATTTCGGTCCGTTCTCGCTCGATGCGCCCGGTCAATGGACGCTGTCGACGGTCATCCTCTCGGGGCCGGTGGAAGCGCCGCCGAGCGAAGGTTTGCTGACCACCAAGGCGGTCCCCCCATTTCAACGCAACGTGGTGACGACCATGGAGGTGGTGGGTGAAGACGAGACCGCCGAGAGCTTCCTCGACAAGCAGGCTGCGGCCCTCGCCGCCGCCAACGTGGGGCCCACGGACACCACGGCCCCCGAGACCGTCACACTGGGAGACGGCCAGCGCACCGGCGTGCTGACCGAGCGCGTGATGTTCGGACCCCGCGGCGAAAAGATCCGGCAGATGCAGCTGGTCTTCATCAAAGACGGCGTCGCGTTTACCGCGATCGCGTCTCATCTCGACGGGGCGCCGTTCGAAAGGGTGCGCGCCGAGTTTCGACGGATGCTCCTCAGCTACCGTTGAGCTCGCCTCAAGGCGGCCCGAAGATCGCCGATGTCCCGAGGGGGGCCGATTCCCGGTCACCTCGCTCGATCGCGGCCCCCGATGTTCCCGCGGTCGGCGGTGGGAGATTCTGCGGAGGCCCTGCTCGCCTGACTGTCGAGTCCAGTATCGGAAGAACTTCTGAGGGGTGTCCGTTGCTTCGAAAACGCCAGCTGGGGTGGCGCTGGCGCTCAGGATTGTCAATATGGACTCAGGCCCATCAATGGAACGTGGCTCCACTTCGGATTCCGAAATCACTCAAGGTGTACCCACTCTCGCGCTGGAGTCCGCCGTTCGACGTATCGGCCAGGTCGTGCGAGGCAAAGACGAGATCGTTCGTCTCGCCCTCATCGGACTGCTCGCACGAGGCCACGTCTTGCTCGAAGATGTGCCCGGCGTCGGCAAAACGACGTTGGCCCGCGCGCTCGCTCGCGCGGTGGGCGGCACCTTCAGCCGGATTCAGCTCACCGCCGACCTGCTGCCGGCAGACATCGTGGGCGGGGCGGTGCCGGACACGTCGACGGGGCAGGTCAACTTTCGCGCGGGCCCGATCTTCGCGAACGTCGTTCTCGCCGACGAGCTGAACCGGGCTACCCCACGAACGCAGTCGGGGCTGCTGGAAGCCATGGCGGAGCGGGCGATCTCGGTCGACGGCCAAACCCACGTTCTTCCCGATCCGTTCTTGGTGCTCGCCACTCAGAATCCGGTCGAGCACCACGGCGTCTACGTTCTTCCCCAATCGCAGATGGATCGGTTTCTGATCCGGACCGCCGTCGGTTACCCCGATGATGAGGTCGAAACGGCGCTGATCGTCGGGGACGGCGTCGATCCCGACACGTCCACCGTCGAGTCGATCGAGCCCGTCCTTCGCCCCGAGGGGCTGCAGGCCCTGTTTGACGCCGTCGATGAAGTCACTCTCGAGGCCTCGGTCGCTCGTTATCTGCAGGCGGTGGTCAAGGCGACCCGGGTGAGCTCCGCGCTCACCACAGGGGTCTCGACCCGCGGTGCGCTGCAGTTTGCCCGCGCGTGCCGAGCTCGGGCCCTGGTGGAGGGGCGTCGGTTCGTGACGCCCGACGACGTCCACGCGCTCGCGGTTCCGGTCTGTGCCCATCGGGTCAGCGTGGCCGGACAAGACCGGCCGACTCGACGTCAGGGCGAAGCGATCATCGAGGAGCTGGTGGCTCAGGTGCCCGTGCCGGTTTGACATGAGCGCCCAAGCCCGACGACGGCGCCTCTTCAAGGCCCCGCCCCGGCGGGCGATTCCTACTCGCGCGGGGCTATTCGTGCTCGCGTCGCCGCTGGTCCTCGGCGTGGCGGCGGTGAGCGCCACCAACAATCTGCTGTTCATGCTCCTGGCTGCGGCGATGGTGACCATCGTGGTGTCCGGCGTGTGGTCGGAGCGGAACATGCAAGGGGTGGAGGTCCGGGTCCGGCCGCTCGATCCCGTCTACCGGAGCGAGCCGGCCGCGCTCGACATCGTGTTTTCTCGGCCGGCCGGGCGCCTCAGTGCGACGCCGGCCTTCGGGTTGACCGTGCGTGAACACCCGCAAGGCGTGTGGCCGCCGTGGCGCCCCAAGGGGCTGGTCAGTCCGCTCGTGCTCGACGCTCAGCTGGCGGTCCTCGATGGCCGCCAAGGCCGGATCGTCGGGCACCGGACGTTTCGGACCCGAGGCCGAGCCCGCCTCGCTGCGTGCGAGCTGGTGACCACGTATCCGTTCGCGCTGCTCAACAAGGCCCGGGACCTCGAGGTGGACCTCGAGGTTCTCGTCCGGCCGGCCAAGGTCCCCTGCCCGCGGTCGCTCCAGGACCCGCGAGGGCTGCAGATCGACGGCGAGCTCCAGGATCGTCGGGGATTAGGTCTCGAGGTGTACGGTCTGCGAGAGCGCCAGGTCTGGGACTCGGTTCACCGCGTTCACGCGCTGCGGTCCCTGGCCCTCGGCACGGATGTCGTCCTGGAGCTCGCGGGCGCGGATCAACCGGCGGCGTGGTTGGGCGTCGCCGCCGGGTCCAACGTGGATCCCGACGCGTGGGAGCGATCCTTGGAGGTCGCGCAGGCGGTTATCGTCGCTTGGCATCGGCAAGGGTACGTCCCCGGGCTGTCGGTGGGGGCGGTGCGGATGCCGCCCGGCGCATCGAGTCTCGACGGACTTCTCGATGCGCTGGCCGTCGCTGCCCCCGCGGCGCCGGCGGAGCGAGGGCCAGGATTGTGGCTGGTTCCGCTCGGCGCCGTCCCGCCGGCGGACGGCGCGCGTTCGGTCACCGTCGGTGCCGACGGATCAATCGGGGGCGGGTTATGACGTTGGGAACGGTCCATCGATGGTCTCTGTTCGCCGCCTGCAGTCTCGCGGTTCTGGGGACAGCGAGCGGCTCGGCCCTCCTCGCGGCGACATCGGCCTTGCTCATCGCGTCGATGCTGGCCACCGTCGGCCAGCTCCACGACCCCCGCCGTGGCCGCCTGCGCC
Organism: Myxococcota bacterium; assembly: GCA_028289325.1. Lineage (GTDB taxonomy): Bacteria > Myxococcota > Kuafuiibacteriia > Kuafuiibacteriales > Kuafuiibacteriaceae > JANQQN01. The sequence goes on from JANQQN010000213.1 coordinate 13,370, forward strand.
TGTTCGTCGTCCACGGGATCACGCTGGTCGTCTTGCTGTGGGCGCTGTCCATCGCGCGGACGGTTCGCCTCGACTCGGTGGTGATCATCGTCTGTCTCGGTCTGTTCAACCGGTTCGTCCTGCGGCAAGGGCTGCGCGACGATCTGATTCTCCTCGGCGGGTCGGCGGTGATCCTGGCGGTGGCCACCACGATCACGCCGGGCCTCGCGTTCCTCCCGATCTTCGTAGGATTCGTGTGGCTGAGCCACATCGCGCTTCGCTCGGCGCAGATCGTCGGCCTCGCCGAGCGCGAACCCGCCTCCCGGCGGGCGGCAGTCCTGGCTTCGCTCCTGAGCCGGCCGGCCCCCGGCGGCCATCTTCGGGTGGGCGCGGTGGCCATGGTGTTCGTATTCATCGGTTACCTGGGCTTGACGCTGTTCCCTAAGCACCGCTTCGCGCAATTTCTGGGGGCCGGTTCGTTCATGAGCATGCCCGGGGCCAGCGACACGATGGCCCTCACCAACAATGGCGTCGGGGCCGGTTCCGACGGTACGGTGGTCCTTCGCGTGAGTAGACTCGGAAGCGGCAACGGCCTGCTCAGCGGGATGTACGCGAAGGTCTATAGCCTCGACGCTTTCGACGGCCGCACGTGGCGACGAGACGCGCCGCCAGGGCGGTTCTCACTGACCCCCGAGCGCGATCCGCCGAACCGCAGCAGTCCCCAGCGGGTGAAAGTGACCATGAACCGGATCGTCCGGCGGCGGACCGACCATCCGTTGGTGGCCCTCGGTCGAGAGGGCCCCCGGCGGCTCGGGGGGATCGGCTGGAAAGCCCGAACGAGCCTGGACGGCACCTGGACGGTGCGGATGCCATCGACGGCCCTCACGCTGACCTACGTGGTGGATCTCGGCGAGGCCGCCCCCACGCCCCGCCTCCCCCGCGCGGCGCAGCGCGCGTTGCAGCGACGATGGATGGCCCTCCCGGAGACCCTCGATCGGCGGATCCGGGACCTCGGCCACGCGCTCACCGACGCCGCGACCACCAATGCGGAGAAGATCCGGGCCGTCCTCGCCCACTTCTCGTCGGGGTATCGGTACAGCCTCGATCCGCTGCCCGGCGAGGCCGAGGATCCCTTGACCCGCTTCCTGTTCGAGGCCCGCCAAGGCCACTGCGAGCTGTACGCGGGAGCGGTGGCCACCCTGCTTCGGGTGGCCGGGGTACCGGCGCGGGTCGCCACTGGCTACTACGGCGGGTGGTGGAACTCGACGGGTCAGACCTTGGAGTTCACGGAGCAGGATGCCCACGCGTGGGTCGAGGCGTACGACCCCGACCGCGGCTGGATTTGGGTCGATGCGACCCCCGCCGACCTCCGGCTTCGGCGACGTGCGAAGTCCTGGGGATGGATTCGGGACCTCTACGATAGCTTGGAGGCGCTATGGTTCACCAACGTGGTGGACTTCGATGAGCGGAAACGGCGCGCGCTGCTGGGCCGGTTCCTCCCCTCCAGGTGGCTGAAAGGCGGCAATCTGGGCTCCGGGATGAGCCTCGGGCTCGATTCTTCACCCGGGCGCGGCAACGGCGCGGCGGCGCTGGGCGGGGCCCTGGTCGCGGTGGCGGCCGTTGCCGGTGGGGGGCTCGTCTTCTGGTGGCGCCGGCGACCGCGGCTCGGGGCGCGATTGCGGGCCGCGCTCGCGCCCGACCCCGATCCTGCGATCCCTCTCGGGCGATTGCTGGACGGCGTGCCTGAAGGTCTGACGACCGAAGCCCGGTCGGTGGTCGACGCCTACCACCGGTGGCGGTTCGGTGTTCCGGGCCCCGACCAACGGCCGCCGGGTGAGCTCGTGCGGGCCGTGGATCGGCTGGCTCGCCAGCTGCGCGCCGCCCGTCGCGCCGCCCCCTCGCCGGACGAAGGTCGCCCGTGACGCGCACGGCCATAAGTCGGGTCATGGTCGGCCTCGCGCTCGCCACCCTGACCGGGTGTGCCGAGGGAGGCGCAGGATCGATCGGTCCGGGGCTGGTGGTCGGCGCCGACATCCCGGTGGACTGGTTTGGGCGGTTTCGAAGCGCGATCGGCTTGGGGTTGATGATCGGGGTCGCGTACCTGATGTCCAACGCTCGCCAGCGGGTCCGGTGGCGGCTCGTGGCTGCGGGATTGGCTCTGCAGATCGTGCTCGGTTTCGCCACGCTGTCCGGCCCAGGGCGGGTGGTGTTCGGCGCGGTCAACGTCGGTGTCCAGCGGCTGCTGTCCTATACGGAGGAAGGGGCCGCATTTCTCTTCGGTGATCTCGCCCGCTACAACAGCCTTCCGGTGGGATCCTCGGTCATTCCTCCTCCGACGGCCAAAGACTCCGCGGTGGAAGGAGCGGGAGAGCGCGCGAAGCAGGCGTGGCTCGATCGGGCGACGCGGTCGTGGTTGGAGCGGGCGAAGCGGTCACCGACGGTGGCCCCCGAAAAGGGCCCGTGGCGCTTCGTGAGCGTCGGCGCGTACGTCGCCTTCGGGGTCCTGCCGACGATCATCTTCTTCTCCGCGTTGATGTCCGTCCTGTACCACGTGGGTCTCATGCAGCAGCTCGTTCGAGGGCTGGCGTGGCTGATGCAGCGGACGATGCACACCTCCGGTGCGGAGACCCTCTCCGCGGCCGGCAACATCTTCGTCGGCCAAACCGAGGCGCCGCTGTTGGTGCGCCCCTTCGTCAAAGACATGACCATGAGCGAGCTCATGGCGGTCATGACCGGGGGGTTCGCGACCGTTGCGGGCGGGGTCATGGTCGCGTTCGTGGCCATTTTGCAACCCGTCTTTCCCGACATTGCCGGCCACCTGTTGTGCGCTTCGATCATGAGCGCGCCGGCGGCGCTGGTGGTGGCCAAGATCATCGTGCCCGAACCCGACCCCACGAAGAGCACCACCTACGGCAAGCTCAAGATCGTGCTGCCCAAGACCGATGCCAACGTGATCGATGCGGCCGCGCGGGGGGCGGGGGAGGGCCTGCGCCTGGCCTTGAACGTCGGCGCGATGCTGCTCGCGTTCATCGCGCTCATCGCGCTCGCCAACGGTATCGTGGGGGCGGTGGGGTCTTTGGTCACGCCGTGGTTTGGGGTCACCGAGCCCATCACCCTTCAACTACTTCTCGGGTTAGCGCTCAAACCCGTCGCGTGGTGCATGGGGGTTACGTGGGCCGACGCGGGCCTGATCGGCAGCTTGCTGGGGATCAAGACCGTCCTCAACGAGTTCTACGCGTACGTGCTGCTGTCCGAGCAAGCCTCCACGTTGGTGTCGACCCGCTCCCTGGTGATCTGCACCTACGCGCTGTGCGGCTTCGCGAACTTCAGCTCGATCGCGATCCAGCTCGGCGGGCTGTCTCCACTGGCTCCCGAGCGTCGGCAAGATCTCGCCCAGCTCGGGCTGCGGGCCATGGTCGGGGGAACGCTGGCCGCGTTCATGACCGCCTGCGTGATCGGCATGATGATCTAGTCACCCGGCGCGATCGAGGGGGCGGCGCCGGCGCCGCGGTTCACTTGACGTAGCGACCCATCAGCTGGCCGAGGCCGGGCACGGCCGCGATCACGTTCTTTTCGCCCTGAGGTCGAAGCTTCTCGTAGGTCTTCTTGACCGTGGCGTTGTCGACTTTGCGCGCCCGTTCGTCGGTCACCGACAGCAGCGCATTGGCGACCGCGGAGGCCTGGTTCGACAGGAAGGCATCGAACGGCGGATTTTTGTCTTTCGCGACCCAGTCCGCGTAGAACGGCTCGAGCTTGTCGACGAACCGGTCGAGAAGATTGTTGACGGCATCGCGGACCAAGGTCGGCTTCAGGCTGTTGACGACCTTATATCCGGCCTTGATGGCGAGGCCGGAGATGCCACCCTTTTTGGACACCTCGCTGGCCACCAGCTTGACGGTGTCGTCGATGATCTTGTCGCGGTTGTCTGGTGCGCAGACGATATCCTTGAGCGTGCTCACGTCCTGTCGCCCTTACAACGGTCTGGGCCAGCGGCAAAGGGTGGCCCCGAGGGTGGTGCACGAGTCGGATCACAAGCGCGGATCCCATCGCCAGCGGCACGATTGCGTATTACTGTGCCCGAGTGGGAGCCATCGCTCGTTCACTCGCCGTATTCGGGTTGATGGTGACCCTCGGGTCCGGGTTCGAGGAGGGGGGCGTCGGTTCGGCGCTGGCCGCCCCTGATCCGGGGGCCGAGCCGGATCGACGGCCATCGGAGCTGGCCCTCGTCCAGCTGGTGATCTCCCGGGCCGGATCCGCAGAGACGATGGCCGTGAACCGGGTCGTGAAGCTCGGCGTGCCCCAAGGCTGGACGGGCGAGCTCGAATCGCAGGGGCGCGCGGCTCGCCTCTACGGACCGGAAGGCGAGGGGCAGATGTTGATCGCGGCCGCTCTGCATCCTTCGGAGCTGGGCTACTACCTGAACGAGCTGAAGAAGAAACACCCTTCGGCGGCGCCGTCACCTCCGGAGCTTCTGAAGCTGCCGGGGATCCGCCCCAGCATGGGTGAGCGCGCCACGCGGTTTGCGATCACCGGGCGGGAGGTCGGCGAGATGGTGCTCATCGAAAAGCGGGATACGATCGTGTTGATCGTCACGGTCGTCGACCCCAACGCGTGGTCGAGGGTTCGGCGCGAGCTCGCCAAGACGTATCCGACGGTGACCATCAACGACGTGCGCCCGCCCCGGTGATCGGCCTCACCAACCCGCCTGCGGTCGTCATCAACAGTTCGGTTGACGGTTTATCCGGCCCAACCTAGCGTCCGCCGCGTCGTGAGACGACGATTGTTCTTCCCCGCGTTGGGGATCTGGCTCGCGTTGGGGACCGCAGGATGCTCAGGGCTCGCCACTAGCCTGGCCGCTGATGCGCTCTCCGGCTCCGGATCTGGATACGCGAGCGACGACGATCCCGAGCTCATCGAGGCCGCCGCACCCTTCGGCCTGAAGACGATGGAGACCGTCCTCGAGTCGGAGCCCGAGCATCGCGCCCTCCTGACGGCGCTGAGCGCGGGCTACGTTCAGTATGCGTACGCCTTCGTCGCCGAGAAGGCCCACGTGGTCGAGGACGATGACTACGATCGGTCACAGGCGCTGAAACGGCGGGCCAAGAAGCTGTATCTGCGGGCCCGGGACTTCGGGTTGCGGGGACTGGCCGTAGACGACCCGGGCTTTGCAGCGCGGCTGCGCAAAAATCCCGACGCTGCGCTGGCTAAGAAGACGGGGGAAGACGTTTCGCTTCTGTACTGGACCGCGGCCGCGTGGTCGTTGGCGATCAGCGCGGCGGGGCTCGACCCCGCGATGGTCGCGGATCTGCCCCTCGCGGGGGCCCTCGCCAAGCGGGCGTTGGTTCTCGAAGAAGACTGGAACGACGGCGCCCTCCACGACTTCATGGTGTCGTACGAAGCCGCTCGGCCGGATGGGGATCTCGCCGCGGCCAAGACCCATTTTGAGCGGGCGGTGGCCCTCAATGGCGGACGAAGGGCGGGTACCTATGTCGGATACGCCGAGGGCGTGGCCAGAAAGCAGCAAGACGTGAAGCTTTTTCGGTCGCTGATCGACAAAGCACTGAACGTGGATGTCGACGCCCATCGTGATGATCGGCTCGCCAATGTGATCAATCAGCGGCGCGCCCGGCGGCTGCTGGCTCGGATCGACGACCTGTTCCTCGTGGTGGAAGACGAGGCAACGAAGGAGGCCACCCCATGAAAGCATTGTCCTGGCTCACGGCCGGCGCCGTCGCGCTGGCGGCCTTGCTCATCGCGCCCTCGCCGGCCGCGGCCAAACGGCGGATCAAGATCAAGCTCGGCACCCTCGCCCCTGAGGCGTCGGCTTGGTACGACGGCCTCCGGCGTATCGGCGAGCGCTGGAAGAAGGCATCGGACGGCCGCATCAGATTCAAGATCTACGCGGGCGGGGTGGTCGGCGATGAAGGCGATCTCATCCGCAAAATGAAGATCGGTCAGCTGCAGGCGGCGACGATCACCGGTGTCGGTCTGCAGAGGCTGACCCCGGCGACCATGGCGTGGCAGGTCCCGCTCGCGATCCGCAGCTACGAGGAACTGGATTACGTCCGCGAGAAGATGGGCCCAATGGTCAAACAGGAGCTGGAAGCGGTCGGCTTCAAGGTCCTTCACTGGGGCGATGCGGGGTGGGTACATCCATTCTCGAAGCAGCGAGCCGAGGTTCCGAGCGATTTCGAGGCGCTCAAGCTTTATACGTGGTCCGAAGACCCGGACAGCGAAGCGGCGTGGAAGGCGGCGGGCTTTCGGCCCGTGCCGCTGTCGGCGACCGAAGTCCTCGCCTCGCTGCAGTCGGGACTGGTGGACTGGTACGTCACCACCCCGTTGTATGCGCTGTCATCGCAGTGGTTCGGTCTCACCCCTTACATGGTCGACGTCAAGATCTCCGCGCTGAACGGGGCGACGGTGATGACCAAAAAAGCGTTCGACAAGCTGCCTGAGGACCTTCGGCAAGAGCTGATGCGGATCGCGGCCGAGGAGGGCGAGAAGACCAAAGCGGCCGTGCGCGCCCTCGACGAGAAGGCGATCAAGGCCATGGTCGACCGAGGTCTGAAAGTGACCACCGCGACGCCTCAGATCGTCGAGAAGTGGCGGGACCGGATCAAGGCGTCGTACCCCAACGTCCGGGGCAAAGTCGTGCCCGAGAAGTACTTCGACGAGGTATTCCGGTTGACCGAGGAATTTCGGTCCCGCGGAAAGTAGGCGACCGTGAAATCGGAAGACCCCGGCCCCGAGGAAACAGATCGGCCCGCCCCCACGACCGCCGGGGGGCGGATCCTCGGCGCCCTCGGTCGCGCTGAGGACACCCTGAGCCTGTTGATCCTCGGCCTGATGGCCGTCCTCCCCGTCCTCGAGATCATCTTTCGACAGCTCAATGCGAACGTCCCTGGCGCCATCCCGATCGTCTCCGCGCTGACGATGTGGATCGGTTTTGCCGGCGCAATGCTGGCCACCCGCCGGGACCAGCATCTCGCGCTATCGACGGGGGTCGGCTTCCTTCCCGCCGGAATCCGGCGGGTGCTCACCGGATTCACGGTCGTCGTCGCGGTCGTAGTGACCGTCTTTTTGGCCTACGGGGCGTTGATCGCCGTACAAGCCGAGCAGATCAGCACCGCGACCTTGCCCGGCGGGATCCCGACCTGGGTCGCGCAGCTGATCATGCCCGTCGGCTATGCGGTCATCGCCATGCGACTGGTGTGGGTCAAAGGTGGTGGATGGCTCGACCGAGTCGTCACCACCCTCATCGCGATGGCGGTGATCCTGTGGCTGCGATCGATCGACATCGAAGAGATGGACTCGACGGATCTTCTGCGGTTCGGGGGGATCGCGGTCATCCTGCTGTCGACGGCGTTGGGATCGCCGATCTATGTCGCGCTGGGCGGTGCGGCGCTGTTGCTGTTCTGGACCGAAGAGGAGCCGATCGCCGCCGTCGCGGCGGAAACCGTGCGGCAGATCAAGAATCCGACGATGCCCACCATTCCGTTGTTCACGTTCACCGGGTACGTGCTCGCGGAATCCCGCGCGTCGGAGCGGCTGGTGCGGGTGTTTCGGGCGCTGGTGGGCTGGATGCCGGGGGGCATGGCCCTCATGACCGCCCTCGTTTGCGCGTTCTTCACGACCTTCACCGGTGCGTCGGGGGTGACGATCCTGGCTCTGGGCGGGCTTCTGTATCCTGTCCTGATCAAAGACCGATATCCCGAGACGTTTTCGGTGGGGCTGTTGACCGCGTCCGGCAGCATCGGGCTGCTGTTTCCGCCTTCGCTTCCCATCATTCTGTACGGCGTTACGGCTCGAGTTCCGATCGATCAGATGTTCATCGCGGGCATCATTCCGGGCTTCGTGCTCGTAGGCGCGGTTAGCCTCCTCGGCGTTCGAGCGGGGGTGAAGGCCAGCGCGCCGCGCCCGCCGTTCAATGCGCAGGAGCTGTTTCGAGCCGCCAACGCCGCCAAGTGGGAGCTCGCGCTGCCCCTGATCGTCGTGGGCGGCATCTTCACGGGGCTGACGACGTTAGTGGAGGCGGCTGCGGTCACCGCGGTCTACACCATCGTCGTCGAGGTGCTGATCTACCGGGACCTGTCCCTCGTGAAGGACATGCCTCGCGTAGCGCGCGACTGTAGCACATTGGTCGGCGCTGTTCTCATCATCTTGGGGGTCGCGATGGGTTTCACCTCGTATCTGGTGGATGCCGAGGTGCCCGAAGCTGCGCTGGAGTGGGTGAAAGGTGATATCGAGTCGAAGTGGGTCTTCCTGCTCGCGCTCAACCTGTTCCTGCTCATCGTCGGTTGTTTGATGGATATTTTCAGCGCGATCGTCGTCGTCGTGCCCCTGATTCTTCCGATCGGAAAGCACTTTGGGGTAGATCCGATTCACCTGGGCATCATCTTTCTTGCGAATCTGGAGCTAGGCTTTCTCACGCCGCCGGTGGGCATGAACCTCTTTCTGTCTTCGGTTCGCTTCAAGAAGAAGCTGTTTACAGTCTACGGGGCTGCGGTTCCCTTCTTGCTCATTCTGGCCGTCGCCGTGCTGCTGATTACGTATCTGCCAGAGCTTACTCTCGCTCCCGTGAGATGGGTGTTCGGCACCCTTCCTGAAGCGCCACCCATCGAGTTCTAACGTTCTTCGTCAACGCTCCTTCAGAATGCACGTTTGTGTACGATGGAGGCGGTGTAGTTCGTAGCGGTACATCGAAAAGATTAGGGAAGCTGTTTGACATCAAACTCGGTTCCGCAGACGAATGATGAACGTGGTAGCTCGCACTTTCACGAAGGCTGAAGCGCAGGACCTGGTCCCGGTTCTCACCGAGTTGTTTGCGGAGGCGAGAATCATCGTCGAAGAACTTCTGACCTGTCGGCGCGAAGGGGTGTCCGCTAGCGCCGACGGAACGCTGGTATCCGAAGAAGACTCGGCGCTTCGATTTCGACGCCTGAGCGGATTGCTGCAGGCGCGATTGCAAACGGTGACCGACCTTGGCGTCGAGGTTCGGCGGGTCGACGGTCTCGTCGACATCCCCGCGTGGATCAACGGCGAAGATGGGTTCTTCTGCTGGAAGTACGGCGAGACCCACATCAGCGAGTGGCACCTTGCGCACGAAGGCTGCACGGATCGCCGGCCCCTCGACGTCTCGTTGCCCGTTGGTCTTCACTGACCACCACCTTCGGGTGACGGCGGGCCGGTTTCCGATCGCGGCGTCTACTCAAACGAACAACGACGCTGGTTCGAAGTCACGCTATCCGGCGGTCCCGATTTCGTCTCTCGGCTCTACGAGACGAATGGAGCCCGCCCCGAGGGCGCCAACCCGGTAGAGGGTGTGGGCCAAGACCTGTGGACAGCCGACGATGATCAGCTCGCCGCCGAGGGCCTGAGCCGTCTGGCGCAGGGCGCGGGTAAGGGTCGCGCAGGCCGCGCCGTCTTCGATCTCGGCGTCGCTCAGGTCCAGCGTGACCGGGCGATCGTCCTTCGTCATCCCCGCCAAGGCGTCGAGGACCGTTTGCAGCCTCGCGCCGGCCAGATCGCCTTGGGTGGTCACGGTCGCGGGCATGTCAGTGTTTGGGTAGGGCCTTGAGGATCGCTTGGCCCTTGCGGATAACCACCTTGAACTCGACGGACTTGGCGCCGGTGGACTTCATGAGCTTGGGGACCTGCTTGCGCAGGGCAGCCGCCATGTCTTCGTATCGTAGATCGGCGGGCTCTCCGCACCGCTTTCGGGCGCCGACGTAGGTCTGATACAGCCGGCGCAGCTTCGGCTCGGTCAGGTCTTCGGCGGAAGATGCGCGCGGCCGGCCCACATGGGTCCCGGCCGCGGTCCCCGCGGCGTCGGACCCGGTGCTCGAGCGCGCGCCGGGGCGCAAAACCGCGCTCGGAACGGGGACGGCGTCGCCGGTGAGCGACACCGCGGGCGGCGGTTGCTCGGCGGCGGCGGCCGCCGCCGCTTGGGCGCGCTCGCGGGCGGCGAGCTCGGCGTTGCGCCGCTCGATGCGAGCGCGATCGCGGCGGTAGGTACCCGCTTCGCGCTGGCGAGTGGTTCGTTCCCAGTAGTTCTCCAAGGAGATCAGCCGGGCCTTGAGCTGCTGGACTCGAAACTTGAGCGCGGTGTTTCGTGGTTTGAGCTCCTGCCAGCGGCGGAGTTTCGCTTTGACGAGGTCTCGCTGAGTGACGGGCTCGACCTTTTCGACCCCCATGAAGTACAGCTCGTAGGTCGCGCGCAGCTCGTGGAGGTCTTTTTCGACCTGGGCGATCTCACCTTCGATCTCCTGATCCGCGGATGGTGAGTTCTTCGTGTCGACGGTAGGGCTTCGACCGGCCCCCCCGAACAAAGCGCGGTCCTTTTGGCGCCTCGCCACGCCTCAGACCTAGCAGAGCGGACCGACCTAAGCCAGCGGGTCGCAGGTAGGCTAGGGTCGGGGGGTGAGTGTGATCTTGACGGCGGCGCTGGCGGTTTGCCCGTGGATGCCAGCCCAGCCCGCGCTCCTCGTGGATCCCATGGCCGCGTATCAGGCGGCGATGGCTGCGCCGAAAGAAGACGCCCTGGCTGCGGCGGAGACCTTGGTCCTGCTCGGGGATCGCCGGTCCGGACAAGCCGCTCTGGACGTTCTGCGGCGAAGTGGGGCGGACGACGACGCGCCCCGACGATTGCGCCTGGCCCTAAGGGCCCTGGTCGCGCTCGAGGACGAGCGGGCCTTGCGTCGAGGGTCGGCGCGCCTCGCGGACCGACCGGGGTGGCGGACCACCGCCCGCGCGGCCCACCAGGCCGCGGATGGGCTCAAACGCCGGCGCTGGCTCGAACGAACCGGGTTGGGGATGTTCGCGTTCGCGTTGGCCCTTCTCAGCATCGGGGGGGCGCGGGCGCTCCTAGGGCTGAGGCGGGCCTCGGTGGTGGCCGCGGTGGCCGCGGTGGCCGCGGTCGTGGTCATCCGTTCTTCGGTTCCGAGGGCCGCGCCGCTCATCGCCCTGGCCGGCGGGGGTGTCTTGGCCCTCGCTCACGCGGCGGCGGCGGCCGTCGACCGGACCCGGCCCGATCCCCGGGGCCGGCTGCTGGTCATCGCGTTGATGGGGCTCGGTTCTGGCGGCCTCGTCGCCGCGCTCATCGCTCGCCTGACCGTGGTCGGGGCGCTGGATCTGTTGGCGGTCCGGTGACCTCGAGGCCTGCGGTTGACGGTCAACTCCCGGCAGCCTAGGAGCTTGGACGGATGCCCTTCGAGCTCACCGACGAGGAAAAGACCCGAATCGAGGAGATCTGCGCCCAATACCCCCAACGCGGGGCGGCGGTGCTGCCGGTCCTCCACCTCGTCCAGGACCGTCTCGGGCATTTGCCGACAGAAGCCCAGCTCGCCGTCGCGAGGGCTCTGGATATCCCCCCGACTCGAGTCAAAGAGGTGGTCACCTTCTACGAGATGTTTCATGAGGCGCCGGAGGGGCGCTTTCATATCGAGCTGTGTACGAACATCTCCTGCCATCTCGCTGGGGCCCGCGAGCTGATGGCCCACATCGAGGACCGGTTGGGCATTCAGGTGGGCCAGAAGACCGAGGATGGCGTGTTTTCGCTGATGGAAGCCGAATGCCTGGCGTCGTGCGGGTCGGGTCCGGTGGCCAAAGTGGGGGTCGACTACTACGAGTATCTCACCCCCGAGGCCGTCGACGGACTCATCGAACGGCTTCGTGCGCTGGCCCCGGCGTATGAGGATAGAGTCTACGTATGCGCCGAAGGCCAACCCCACGTCGGACCGGTGCCGGGCTTCGTACCGATGCCCGCCCCGCCGGACTCCAAGAAGAAGCTGCCCAGCTTCGAGGTGCCGGGGCCGAAGGGCAAGTAAGGCCAGCGTCATGAACACGAGCAGGTTCGATTGCGAAAAAGTTTTCTCCCGGAACTGGGGGCGCTCCGAAAGCTGGACCCTGGAGACCTATCGGGCCACCGGGGGGTACGAAGGGCTCAAGAAGGCGCTGACCATGGACCGCGACGCGATCACCAAAGAGGTGGTCGACGCCAAGCTTCGCGGCCGCGGGGGGGCGGGCTTTCCGACCGGCCGCAAGTGGGGTTTCGTGCCGAAAGACGGCGACAAGCCGAGATACGTCGCCGTCAACGCCGACGAATCGGAACCAGGGACCTTCAAAGATCGGTACATCATGGAGCTGGACCCTCACATGCTCATCGAGGGGACCGCGATCTGCTGCCGAGCCATCAACGCGAACCACGCCTACATCTACGTCCGCGGCGAGTTCGGGCTCGCCGAGCGCCGGCTGGCCGCGGCCATCGACGAAGCGTACGCGGCGGGCATCCTGGGCCCCGACGCGATGGGCTCAGGCTTCGCGCTCGACATGATTCTCCACCGCGGCGCCGGTGCGTACATCTGCGGCGAAGAGACCGCGCTGCTCAACTCGCTGGAGGGCAAGAAGGGCCAGCCTCGCCTGAAGCCGCCGTTTCCCGCCGTCGAAGGGGCGTGGGCGTGCCCCACCATCGTCAATAACGTGGAGACCTTGGCCGCGGTCGGGCCGATCATTCAGAACGGCGCCGAGTGGTGGAAGAGCCTGTCGTATACCGAGGCCGAAGGCGGAACCAAGCTCGTCGGCGTGTCGGGCCACGTCCTCCGTCCCGGCGTGTATGAGGTGCCCGGAGGCCTGACCCTTCGAGAGATCATCTATGACGTCGCCGGCGGCATGCGGTCGGATGATCGGCCGCTGAAAGCGGTCATCCCGGGTGGTTCGTCGTGCCCGATTCTCACCCCCGACGAGATCGATGTCCCCTTCGACTTCGACGCGATGAAGACCGTCGGTTCCCTCATGGGCACCGGCTGTCCGACGGTCATCGAGGAGGGGACGTGCATGGTTCGTCTCCTGCAGAGGGTCGAGCGATTCTACGCCCACGAAAGCTGCGGCCAGTGCACGCCGTGCCGGGAAGGGGGCGACTGGCTGTTCAAGATCCTGACTCGGTTGGAGGAAGGACGAGGGACGATGGACGACATCGAGAAGATCGAACTGATCGCCGCCAAGATCGAAGGCCATACCATCTGCGCGTTCGGAGAAGCGCTGGCGTGGCCGGCGCGCAGCTACGTGCGTAAGTTCCGAGATGAGTTCGTGGCCCACGTCGAGGGTCAGCGGTGTCCGTTCGGCGCCATGCCCATCGCGCCGGTCGCGATGTCCGGCGTGGTGACGGTCTGAGGCGGACGATGCCCAGCGCCGAGATCCTTCTGTTTGCGCTGTTCGCGGTGTCGTCGGTGGTGGCGGCGCTGGGGGTGGTGGCCATTCGTAACCCGGTGAAGGGCGCGATGTCCCTCATCGCCTGCTTCTTTTGCCTCGCGTGTCTGTTCCTGCTTCAGAACGCGGAGATGATCGCGATCCTGGAGGTGCTGGTGTACGCGGGCGCGATCATGGTGCTGTTCGTCTTTGTCATCATGCTGGTCGAAGACAAGGAGCAACCGATATTGACACCGGCCCTCGGGCAGCGGATCGCGGTGCCGATCAAGATCATCGGCGTAGGCATGGTGGGTTACGCGCTCCTGTCGGTGATCAGCCGCTCCGTCGCGATCGATACCCCGCGCCCTTCGTACCCCGATGAACTCCCCGACGCCTTCGGTACCGTGGCCCACGTGGGTCGGGAGCTGTTCGACAACTTCCTCTTTCACTTCGAGATGACCAGCATCCTGCTCTTGGTAGGCATCGTGGGCGCGGTCATCGTGTCGAAGCGAGGCAAGGACAAGCCGAATGTCTGATCCAAGCCTTCCCGTCGCGCCGTACCTCTACCTGTCGGTGATCTTGTTCGCTATCGGCGCGGCGGGGGTGCTGATCCGGCGCAACGCCATCGTCGTGTTCATGTGCATCGAGCTGATGCTCAACGCCTGCAATCTGGCCCTGGTGACCTTCGCCCGCCAGTGGGGCGACGCCGCAGGCCACGTCTACGTCATGATCGTGATGGCCGTCGCGGCGGCGGAGGTCGCGGTCGGCCTCGCGATCATCATCGCGGTGTTCCGACAGCGAGGGGCGATCAATCTCGACGAGCTGAGGGACATGTCGGGCTGAAGAACGATGCAGGCGTCGATCAGCCCTTGGCGCCTTGCCGTGGCGACGAAGGCGGCCGCTGTCGTCGATTGACCTTGGCCGCCAGCCGCCGAGCGCGTTTGGCTTCGGCTTGACGCACCTTGTCTTCCCGCCACAGCGCTTCGTAGTCGGTGCGGGGTTGCGCTTGTTCGATGCCCGCGGGGCGGGGTCGGGCCAACAGATGCTCTGCGCGCGCCGCGATGTCCTGTAGCACGGTACGAGCGGTGACCGGCGCGTCGGTGTCGTCGAGGGCAGGTGCAGCCGCCCGTAGGTCGGCGGCCAGCGCCTCGAGCTGAGCGGGCGGAATGTACGGTCGCCGGCGGCGCAGGATGTCCTCGGCGAGGTTGACCAGCCGCTCGCGGGCGAAGTCGAAGGTTCCGATCAGCTCGCGGGTGACGACCGCAATCGCGTCGACGGGCAGGGTGCGGTCGAGATACAGCACCAGCGCCGTCTGCAGATGGTTGTAGATCGGTACCAGGCGAGGAAAGAACGGCTGAAACGCGACCGGTGGCGTGCGGTTGTCGAGATGGATGACGATGCGTCGAACCGGGTCTTCGCGAACGACGCTCTCCAGGTGGCTCTCGATCTCGCGAATCTGGCTTTGATAAGCGCCGCTGGCCTTCAGCAAGGTGCGCAGCCGAGGGCGCTTGACCCGACCCGCGATGAGGTCTGCGTACAGTGAATAGACCAAGGCGTCGCTTTCCGCGTCGTCCCCGAACAGGGTCTCGGCGGTCCCCACCGGGGCCTCGGTGCGCATTTGAAGGAGCTGGGCAAGCTTGTAGCCGAGGTGGCCTCGGACCGCGCGAAACCGGCCTCGCAGGATGTTGGTTACCGTGGGCTTGAGCACGAACCCGTCGGGGATGAAGCCGTCGAGGGCGAACTTTCGTTCGATCACCGGTCGCAACTGCTCGGGCGAGCCGGAGATGAAGTAGATGAGGTGGCGGTGGTGCGCGTCGGTGGCGTCCCGAATGGCGCGGATCATCGCCGCCGACCCCGGGATGTTCTGGCGCTGTTCGGCGGTCATCCTCGCCGTTCGAACGATGTCCCCGAGGGTATCGAACTCGGTCTTCAGGTAGGTCTTATCGAGGTCCCAGCGGAATATGTGCTTCACATGCGCCACGGGCCCGACGAGTATACCCGGCTTTCGTCGATCCTTGGCCCGTTGTTCGTTGATGCGTTCGGTCGGGATGCATAGCGTCGCCGGCGTCGGCCGTCTCTTTGCGACCGGCGCTGCAGCATGGACGGACGACTCAAGGATGCGCTGAGAGCGCGGCGCGACAAGGAGCGAGGCCTCGGGACCCGGATCGTGGAGGCCCCTCTCCGAATGGCCCTGCTGTATCCCAGCCCCTACCACGTGGCGATGTCCAGCCTCGGGTACCTGCAGCTGCATCGGCTGGCCAACGCCCGCTCGGGGACCGTGTGCGAGCGCGCGATGTTGCCCGACCCCGAGGAGCGGGCCCGGTACCGGCGGACCCGCAGCCCGCTGGTCACCATGGAGAGTTTTCGACCGGTCGCCGATTTCGACGTCCTCGGCCTGTCGCACGCCTACGAGCTGGAGCTCACGGGCATCGTGGA
>JANQQN010000216.1 GCA_028289325.1 Myxococcota bacterium
CCTCGCTGAAGCCCCCGCGCTGCAGTCCAACGTCGGCCGCGTGGCCCACGCGGATGCGATCGATGAGGCCATCTCGGATTGGGTCGGCGCCCACGACGCGGCGGTGATCACCCGCCGGCTCGACGAAGCCGGGGTGCCCTTTGGGCCGGTGTACGACGCCGAAGACATCCTGAACGACCCCCACTACGCCGCTCGCGGGTTCATCGAAACCGTCGACGCGGGCGACCGGTCGCTTCGGGTCAACGGATTCGCGCCCAAGTTCGGGCCGCGACCCCCGAGCGGCCACGACTGACCGCCGCCCGAACCCAACCTCGAGACACCGTCAGCCGCGCAGGCTGGCCAGCCACGCGGGATCCGGCTCGCACTCGCTCGAAACATCGACCAGCATGCCCTCGGGGTCGAGGATCAAGCAGCGCCGCTGCCCGTAAAAAAGGTCGCGCGGGGATTCGATGATCGTATCGCCCTTATCGACCGCTCGCCGATGGACCTCGTCGACATCGGGGACGACCACGGTGAGCATCACGCCCGTGCGGGCGGTGCGAAAGGCCGGCGGAACCAGCTCGTGGTCTCGCTTGAGTATACCAAGCTCCACCGCCGCGGTAGACGTCGACCGAAGCTGCACGAACCAGTCGCTGTCGAAATCGACCTGGTACCCCAGCCGGTCGACGTACCAATCGCGAGACCGGGGCAGGTCGTCGCTGAGCATGGTCAAAAAGTTTCGCAGCACCACGCCGCGGATATATAGCAGCGAGCCGACCCCCGCTACACCGTCCGCGAAAAGCGTCGCTGATTCTTTTCGAGATACGCGTCGAAGACCATCGCCACGTTACGAACAAAGATGCGCCCGAGGGGAGTGGTGTCGATCCGACTCCCCTGCTGTTCGATGAGACCGTCGTCGGCGAGCTGAGCCAGCGCGGGCATCTGCGCGGCGAAGTCCGTGGCGTGGGCCCCGAGGTCGACGGTGCCGTTACACATCAGGCTGTTGATGATCCACCGCCGTCGCAGATCGTCCTCGCTCAACACCATCCCCCGGGCCAGAGGCAGCCGACCGTCGTCGAGGCTCTTGTAGTACTTGTTGAGCTGCGGAACGTTTTGAGCGTAGCGCCCCATGACGTCACTGATCGCCGTGACCCCGACCGAGACCGTGTCGATCGCCGGTCGCGCCGAGTAGCCCTGGAAGTTGCGGTTCAATCGCCCGGCCGCCAAAGCCTGACTCAGCTCGTCTTCGGGCTTCGCGAAGTGGTCCATCCCGATCGGCTGCAGCCCGCCGTCCACGAAGGCTTCGAACGCGGTTCCAAGAAGGGTCAACTTCGCGGGGCCGGTGGGGATATCCGCCACCGGAAGACGCTTTTGGTGAGGCCGCAGCTCGGGCAGATAGGCGAACGAGTAGACCGCGGCCCGGTCGGGGCTTATCGCCAACACCCGCTCGAGGGTCTGGCGCCACGATTCCGGCGTCTGCCGGGGCAGGCCGTAGATCAGGTCGAAATTGACCCCCTTGAAGCCCTCGGCGCGGGCGTGGGCCACGAGATCCGCCGTCTCCTCCACCGACTGCACCCGGTGGACGGCCTCTTGAACCTGGGGGTCGAAGTCCTGCACCCCCATCGAGATGCGGTTGAAGCCAAACGAACGGAGCAGACTCACCTGGGAGAAAGTGGTCACCACCGGGTCGACCTCGAGGGCGACCTCGGCGTCAGGCAAGACCTCGAACCGGTCGGTGACCGCCCGCCACAGCCGGGTTAGCTGAGCCTCGGTTAAGAAGGTCGGGGTGCCGCCGCCCAGATGAATCTGGCCGAGGCGAATCCGATCGCCGAGATGAGGGACCATCAAGTCCAGCTCTCGCACCAGGTAGTCCAGGTAGCGGTCCGCACGCGCCGGATCCCGGGTCACCACCACATTGCAGCCGCAGAACGTGCATCGCTCTTCGCAGAAGGGCAGATGCACATACAAGCCGATCGGCTGGTCGGCCGGGCGGGCGCCCGCCTCGTCGAGGGCCGCATACAGCTGGTCCTCGGCGAAGTCGTCGGTCCACTCCGGAACTGTCGGATAGCTGGTGTACCGAGGCCCCGGAACGTCCAACCTTGCGATCAGCGCCTCGGTCAACCGGGGCCATTCATCTCGAGATTGAGGTCGGCCGGGGTCGGAGCGCTCTGGATCGGACGGCCGAGGGTCGCGGGTCAGCGGCCCATGGGCCTCCGTAATCGAAACCATGACCCCCCCGCCTTCAAGACCCATGCCGACCTTACGGGGTCAGGCCAGGCGTCCGGATTCCGCAGGAAGTAACACGAATCGGCGTCAAGTTACGATTGCACCGCGTCTCGAGGCAATCGCAGGCCCGCGGCGCAACTCTGCTTCACAGACGCGGGTAGCCGTGGGATGCGTCCCGGCCATGCGAGCTGGACCGGAGCTGATACGCGCCACGAAACCGTACTCGGTCGAATGCCCGCGAACCACCTGGCGACTGTTCGCGACCACGTTGGCCGTGGCAGCGGCCCTTCTCGCGGTGGTGTTGGCGCCGGTTCCGCCGGTCGTCCAGTACGCGGCGGCGGCGGTTCTCGGCGCGGTCAACGTACGGCTGTTCATCTTCTACCACGACACCATGCACTACGCGATCTTTCGCAACTCGCCCTTCGGTCGGGCGATGATGAGGATGTACGGCCTGCTCATTTTGACCCCGGACCGCGTGTGGAAAGACTCGCACAACTACCATCACGCCCACACGTCCAAGATCGTCGGCGCCGCCATCGGCTCGTACCCGATCATGACCGTCCGCATGTACCGAGCCGCGACGCCATGGCAGCGGGTTCAGTACCGGCTTTCGCGCCACTGGATCACCATGCTGTTCGGCTACGTGTTCGTATTTCTGATCGGCATGTGCATCCGGCCGCTGCTGACCAACCCGCGCCGCAATCACGCCGCGCTGGTATCATTGGTCGTCCACTTCGGGGTGGTCGCCGCCCTGGCCGCCGTAGGCGGCGCCGAGCTGGCGTTTCGCGCGTACGTATTTCCTCTCGCCGTGAGCTGCGCATTGGGCGCGTATCTGTTTTATGCGCAACACAACTTCCCGGACATGATCATTCGCGACCGCCGCGACTGGGAGTACACGGCGGCCGCCCTGCACTCCACCAGCATGATGCGCACCCACCCC
>JANQQN010000059.1 GCA_028289325.1 Myxococcota bacterium
AGTACGGGCAGCCGTTCCTGTACTACGAGAATACCGAGGGCGGGCACAGTGCGGCGGCGAATCAGGACCAGCGCGCCAAGCAAACGGCGCTCCTTTACACGTACTTTGCCCGGGAGCTCGGCCTGAAGTGATCTCGTGGGGCGGTCAACGTTGGGACGTGAAGCTCGACCGTCATTCGACATCCTGCGAGTCCGCTGATTCTTTGTCGGCATTCTCGTCCGCGTCATCCCGCGGTAGATCGATGATTCTGATCTCTCCGTTGGCAGGCAGCTTTCCGAGCTGCCGGAGCTGATGAAACTTTTTCTGATACTCCTCGAGAGCATACGTGTAGTTGGGATT
Organism: Myxococcota bacterium; assembly: GCA_028289325.1. Lineage (GTDB taxonomy): Bacteria > Myxococcota > Kuafuiibacteriia > Kuafuiibacteriales > Kuafuiibacteriaceae > JANQQN01. The sequence continues at coordinate 340 of JANQQN010000059.1, forward strand.
GCTGATCGGAAGCAGTTTGCCGAACGGCGCGAACTGGTCTGTCGTCCTCTCGTACCTGTCGGTCACGGTGGGGCCGTACTTCCCAGGAACGATCTGCGAAAAAGGAGTGTGCGGACGACCGCCGATGATATCGGCAATCCGTCCTTCGTATCTCGAATAACCGACGTCCGTGGTCTGGGCGAGAACGGTCTGGGTTTCCGAATCCGCGAACTCGCGCAGGTGGGTGCGGAGATCCGTCGGCCAGTTCACGAATAGCGTGCCTCGCGCTTCTTCGTATAGGGGTGACACGAGCAGCGTGTTGCCGCTCTGGCGCGCCCCTCGCAGGGAGTTGACGAACTCGATGACGTTGAGACGAAGCTTGGCCCACACCGAATCACCCGTCCAGGCCTCATCGCGGATGCTCGGGCTCGCGAGGTCGCCATGAAAGAAGCCGTAAAAGACTCGAGGGTCGTCCCAGTACCGGTACACGATGCCGATCCTGATGTCCGTCAGAGACAAGGGGACGCCGGCGATCTCCACCACCGGCGCTTCGTGGAGGGGGCGGTCGTCCGGTTCGATCTCAAGACGACGCGGTCGTAGTACCGGGTACTGCTTCGCAAGTTCCGATAGGACGATGATGTTGTGGAGATTGAACCAGTAGGCAAGCTGCTCGTTGCGCGGGAGGGTCGGAATGTTAACGTGGTTGCCGATGCCGACCAGGTTGCTCCGGAGCTGATGGATTATGTCCTTCGCGTCAGCGCTCAGCCGAGAGAAGATGACCTTGTTGCCCTCGAGGCGCAGCGGCGAGGTGTGGGCGTATACGATTCTGCTCCCCGTGAATGGACGTGGCCGAGGGGCGACGCGACGCAAGGAAGGTCCGGCTCGAAATACGATCCGACTGAGCGCCGCATCGAGGGCCTTGTAGTCGACCGTCGATTCACTATTGGGCTTCGGACGAGGGGCGAACTTCGAGAGTCGGTCCGAGTAGTCTTTGAGCTCATCGGCAGTCGGTGCCGAAACGGATGCACATGAGGCGACGACAAGCAGGGGAAGGCGTCCGAAGACTCCGATCTTTCGCGCCTGCAAGAGCAGGGCATCTCGCCATATCGAGCCTGGGCGTGGAGTCTCGGTCATCCCTCATGCTGCACTGCCTCGTTCCCGCGGGTCAATAATCCCGGGTTGAAGCGCCAGCCAGCAGGACGCCCCTATACCCGTTTCGCGACCGCCTCACGACCAATTCACCGTGGTCGTGGCGTACATCGACGATGAGTTAGGCAATCGAGCGTTGGAGATCGAACTCTCGGTACTTGGGCGCATTGATGGAAGTAGCATTCAGCGCAAGCGAGAACGGTCGCAGCGTTGACGCCGTATTGGGAGGTCATCTCTGCGGCGCACGTAGGGTTCAGCGCGGCGAATCGGCCGGCGAAACGTCGGCGTCGAGCCCCGCTGTCGGCAGGCGTAAGCTCAAACGCGCTCCGCCAGATACGGTCAAGGTCGGCGCGGTGTTCACCGCCTTGTCGATAAGAGCCGAGCCGCGCGGTGACGAACGGAACGCTGCTGCCGACCGCGACGTTTTGCGTCGCGACGGCGACGCCACAGGTTCCGGTTTGACGGTCGTTCTACTCCGGATCGAGTCTGACGTCGGGCGGCACCGGCGATGGCGAAGGCCGGCGGGTCCGATACCCGGTCAGCATCGAGAGCACCGCGTCCTCGAGTCCTGCGTCGGCGGGTACCCGGATCTTGCGTGCAGATAGTGAGGATTCTCAGGCACACCGTCCAGCCGCCACTTCGAAAGCGCTCGCCGAAAGGCTCCGGACAGCGCATCTTCCGCACCAGCGATGTCGCCGCTTCGTGCGGCAATCAGGGCCACCAGCCGGCCGTAGGAGGTGCGGGCGACCCGTTCGATCGCCCGCCCGGTGACCTCGATAACGTAGTATCCGCCGAGTTGCTCTGGTTTCTGCGTAAGGCCCATCCGAGTCCTCGACCAACCTCGAACACCTCCGAAGCGAGATCTGCAGGGAGACTTGCGGTGCTTCACGGCGCAGTCGAGCCTGCACCCCCGGGCCATACCGCGGCTTCAGTGAAGCCGACCATCGCCGCTCGTAACCGCGAGCACGTCGTCCGGGCCCGAGGACTCCCGGGGCCGAATCTTGCCTGCAAGCTCGTCTGTAGACTTAAAGCTGCCTAGGTCGCCAGGCGACAGTCACGGCCGGCCGAGGACTCGGGCCCGAAGTCCAGCTCAAAAGTATGGGGTATCTGGACGGTATACATAGGTGCGCAGAGGTCGATGTCCTACCCGTCAGGACATCGAGGGGCAGATAAATGGCGTTAGGCGATGCCACCTTCTTGTTGTCCTCTTGCTCACACCCCCCAATCCGGGGAGAACTTTGGGTGTGAAGCCGAGACGGTGCCTACCTGCGGCGATGTCTATCGCCGGCAAACTGGATGCCTCCCAGCGGTCGCGTCGCACGGCCATCCGATGACCGCGGACCGATGGGAGCGGCTTCAAACGCTCTTTCACTCGGCAAGCGAGCTTCCGGCAGAAGAACGAGCTTCTTTCCTAGAGCGCGAGTGTGATGATGACGTCGGCCTTCGAGCCGAAGTCGAGAGACTGCTCGTGGAGACCGACGTAGCGGATCGCCGGATCGAAGGCGTGATCGACGCTGCGGCCGGCGACGCCCTCGGGGGCATTGGCCGCCGAGATCCCAGCGAACTGCTAACAAAGGTACGGGGGGCGCTTGGGCCCAGGTATCGAGTGCTTAACGAACTCGGCCGGGGCGGCTCCGCGATCGTCTTCGAGGCTTTCGACACGAAACACGAACGCGAAGTAGCCATCAAGGTGCCTCGGACATCCGTGAAAGACGTCGAGACCAGAACGCGCTTCGAACGAGAGATCCGACTCGCGGCGGGGCTAACCCATCCCCATATTTTGCCGGTGTACGACTCAGGGGATACCGATGAGTTGCTTTACTATGTCATGCCCCTGGTGGAAGGAGAGTCGCTGGCCGACCGCATACTTCGAACCCGCGCGTTCGAGCTCGACGAAGCCGCTGAGATTACGTTGGCGGTACTCTCCGCGCTCGACTACGCCCACCGCCACGGAATCGTCCACCGCGATATCAAACCCGGAAATATTCTTCTTCACGACGGCGCCGCCATCGTGACCGATTTCGGGGTTGGCAAGGCCGTGCGGGCCCTGCTCGAAGAGGCGCTGACGGAGGCCGGAGCTCTCATCGGAACACCGGCGTACATGAGTCCGGAGCAAGCGGTCGGAGATTCGAACATCGACGGACGCGCCGACATCTACGCTGCAGGGTGCGTCCTGTACGAGATGCTGACCGGGAGCCCACCTTTCAGCGGAACCACCGTTGAGTCCGTGGTCGCGCAGCGGTTGCTGAAGGACGCACCACTGGTCACCGTCCTCCGGCCGGATTTGCCCCAAGACGTGGAGCGGGTGGTCGCGACGGCGTTGTCCCGAGATCCCGACCATCGATACGCGACGGCAGGAGCGTTCGCTGCTGCCCTGACGGGAGCGGTAGCGTCGATATCCGTCCGTTCCGGTTCTTGGCCCCGGGGGGCCGCGGAGTCAGTGACCACGAAGGCTCGGGATCGAGGAATCGCTGTTCTTCCCCTCGTCAACCGTTCGGCATCGGTCGAGAATGAGTACCTGAGCGACGGAATCAGCGAAGAACTG
>JANQQN010000061.1 GCA_028289325.1 Myxococcota bacterium
ACGGTCTTGCGGTCATCTCAGCGGTGCTCTTGGTCGCAAGCTACGCCTGCCAGCGTTCGTCGGCGCCGGCCGAATCCGACTTGCCGATCGATAGCGCCAATGGCGCTGACCAACCTCGGAACGCGAAGCCCGTGAAGATCCCTTACGCGCAGACGTTCAAAGTCTATGAGCGCGATGGTTATCGAATCGTCGACGTCAAGGCGCCTGTCGTCAGCTGGGGGGGCGGAGCGAAAGGGCCCGATCAACGGGCGCGCGTGGTGCTGGTTCCACGAACGCGCGAGCCCCCCGCGCTGAGCGGCGACCTCTTGGGCGCTGTGTTGGTGCGGACGCCGGTCGAGCGCATCGCGGTCAACTACAGCTACCTGGAAGCGATCTCGACCGCGCTCGGGGTGGAGGAACGAATCGTGGCCGTAGGTGGCGTCAAGAGCTACAACGACGCCATCCGCAAGCGAGCGCGCTCGGGTCAGGTCGCCCAGATAGGATATGGTTGGCACTCTCCGCCGTCCTTGGATCCCCTGGTGGCCTCGAAACCCGATGTCTTCTTCATGGTGCTCGGCGACCTCGGACACGCCGAGCACTACGAGCGGATCAAAGGGTTAGGGATCCCGGTGGTCCCCGTCTTCTTGGATCGGGAACCAACCTACATGGGGGCGGTCGACTACGTTCGCCTCCTAGGGATGTTCGTCGGGCGAGAGGAGAAGGCCGAACGATATGTGACCGACGTCGAAAGCCGCGTGGCCGCCCTGAAGAAGCTCGTGGCGAATCGCCCCAAGAAGAAGGTGTTGAGCGCGTGGTTTTCTGGCGGCGGGCGGTGGATGGTCACCGTTCGAAACACCGAGAATCAGCTTCTTGAAGACGCGGGCGGTATCAACGTCATGGCGGCCGCGGACGACATCAGGTTGGACAGCTTCGTTCGAATGGGTTCGGAACAGCTCTTGGACCAGGCCAGGCAGGCCGACTGCTGGATTATCAGGGACTCTCACTCTCGGCCCTTCGAGGACGTCGATTACCTCGCCAACTTCAAGGCCTGGCGCGATGGATGCCTGTTTGCCTCCGACGGCGCCCGCAAACCCGAATCGGACGCCTTTGACTACTACGAACGAGGGCCGATCCGGCCGGATCTATTGCTGCGCGACCTCATTGGCATGATGCATCCCGAGCTGATCGACGAAACGCCGGTGTACATCTTGCCGGACAACAAGACGCCACGCCGATGAGCGAATCCGTCATATCCCCCAGCCTCCGACCCCGTTCGAGCGTAGCCGTGCCGGCTTTCATCGCAGCATTGGTCGGCGTCAGTCTGTTCGCGTTGTCATACGGTCAGGTTTCGCTCGGTCTCGAGCGTCTCTTCGCCGCCCTTTTCGCACCGTCAACCGATCCCATCGCCGCCCAGATCGTCCGGAGCATTCGGCTCCCGCGGGTGGTGACAGGTCTCGTCGCGGGATCGGCCCTCGGTGTGTCCGGGGTCCTGATGCAGGGCTTGTTTCGCAATCCACTGGCGGATGCGTGGTCGCTCGGGCTCGTAGCGGGAGGACAACTGGGGGTCGCGCTGGTCGTGACCGCCGCCGCCTTCGCGGGTCCGGGCGCTATTGCGTTCCTGACCGCGTTCCAAGGAATCGGACTCACTGTGGGAGCGCTCTTCGGCGTGGCCGCCTTCGCGTTCGCGATGGCCACGCTGTCTCGCCGCGTCGGTAACGTGACCCTGCTCGTCGTGGGATTGATGCTGGGCTTCGCGGTGAGAGGCCTGGTCAGCGTCATCATTCACTTCGCTAATCGGGTCGGCGGGCGCGTGTTCTCGGGTTGGAACGACGGCACGTTCGCCTCGACGACGTTCCCCGATCTCCTCTTCCTGGCGCCGCCGGTCGTTGTTGGGTTCGGGCTGGCCGTCGCCAGCGCCAAGGGACTGAGTGCTTTGCTGTTGGGAGAAACGTACGCGCGCAGCTTGGGGACCAACGTACGGCGGCTGCGGATGCTCACCTTGGCCGCGGTGGTCCTGTTGGTCGCTCCGGTCACCGCATACTGCGGTCCGGTGTCGTTCGTCGGCTTGATCGTACCGCATTTTGCACGAGGCATCGCCAAGACCTCGCGGATCCTGCCCTTGATTCCGCTCGCTGCCCTGAGCGGAGCGCTTCTCGCGCTGTGCGCGGACGCCATCGTCCACCTTCCGTGGGAGCAACACTTCTTGCACCTGAATGCCATCCTGGCGTTGATCGGCGGCCCGATCGTCATAACCATGCTCGTTTTCAGCCCCATGCTGCGCCGGAGCACCTGATGTTGCAGCTCGAAGCGCTCGCCTGTGGGTACTCCGGAGCACGCGGGGTTGTCGTGGACACGGCGACCCTGTCGGTGGAGCCGGGTTCGTTCGTGTGCTTGGTGGGGCGTAATGGCGCCGGCAAGTCGACGATCATGCGTACGATCTCCGGGCTGCAGTCACCCATCTCCGGCGCGGCGAAACTCGACGGACAGTCCATTGATGAGATGAGCTCGGGCGACCGAGCGCGAGCGATCGCCGTCGTCACTACGGATCGAGTGTCGAGCCCGGGGCTACGGGCTCGAGATGTCGTCGAGCTTGGCCGGCTACCCTATACGAACTGGCGAGGGACGCTGTCCGCAAGCGACCGAACGATCGTCGCCGACGCGATGCGGCGTGCGGGCGCCGCGCCGTTCGCGTCGTCGTTCGTCGACAGCTTGTCTGATGGTGAACGGCAACGAGTGATGATCGCCCGGGCGCTCGCCCAATCGTCGAAGGTGCTCGTGCTCGACGAAATCACCGCGTTTTTGGATCTGCCGGGACGAGTGGAAGTCATGGCCCTCCTTCGCCGAAACGCGAGCGAGGCAGGACGGATCGTGTTGTTGTCCAGTCACGATCTGGAGCTGAGTCTCGAGCTCGCAGGTGAGCTATGGATCGTGAACAACGGCAAGCTCCTTGCCGGTCGTCCCGACGAGCTCGCGAAAAACGGTGCGATCGCCGAAGCGTTCGACAGCCACGACGTTCGCTTCGATGCGGAAAAGGGGCGGTTCGTCCGGCGTCGTGTGAGCGCGGACTCCGGTTAACGCAGTGCTCCTTCGATGGGCGAACGGAGCTATTTTCGCGCATGGTTTACTCGGACGACAGGTGGCGTATTTACGCTCCGGTTTCGTCGGAACGCCGCAACAGCGATCATGGCATCGTTCCGGCCGACGTCGAGAAAGGCCGCAGTGGTCAAAGTACTGAGGCGAACACCAGGATGGGAATACGTTGGGCTTGGACGCACTGCGTAGAGCGGCCGTATACCGACCTTCCGGCGCCCAGGTGTCAGTTGACATGATCCTCGAGCAATGGCCACTCGACGGTTATGCCGAGCCATGTCGAGCGATTCATGAGCCAAATGATCGAACGGAACCCGGGGGAGCTCGAGTTCCACCAAGCGGTGCACGAGGTCGTCGAGTCCGTCATGCCCATCGTCGATGCGACGCCTGCGTATCGACACGCAAAGATCCTCGAGCGAATGGTGGAGCCCGAGCGGGTGATCATCTTTCGAGTGCCGTGGATGGACGATAGCGGCGCCGTCCATGTCAACCGGGGCTACCGAATCGAAATGAACAACGCCATCGGCCCGTTTAAGGGCGGATTGCGCTTTCACCCCAGCGTGACCCTGGGGACGCTCAAGTTCCTCGCCTTCGAGCAGATATTCAAAAACGCGCTGACCACGCTGCCCATCGGGGGTGGCAAAGGCGGATCCGACTTCGACCCGAAGGGCAAAAGTGACGATGAAGTCATGCGGTTCTGTCAGGCCTTCATGCGCGAGTTGTTCCGCCACATCGGCCCGAACACCGACGTCCCGGCCGGCGACATTGGCGTCGGCGGACGTGAGATCGGTTTCCTCTTCGGCATGTACAAGAAGCTTCGCAACGAGTTCACCGGCGTGCTGACCGGTAAGGGACTCGGCTGGGGAGGCTCGCTCATTCGTCCGGAGGCGACAGGGTATGGCACCGTGTACTTCGCGAACGAGATGATGGAAACGCAGGGCGACGGGCTCGCCGGCAAGCGGGTTGCGATCTCGGGCTCGGGTAACGTCGCGCAGTTTGCCGTCGAGAAGGCCAACGAACTCGGGGCCAAGGTCATCACGTTGTCCGACTCCACCGGTACGATCGTCGACAAGAGCGGGATCGATGCCGAAAAGCTTGCGTGGGTCGAGGAGCTCAAGAACGTCCGGCGAGGCCGCATTCGCGAGTACGCGGAGCACTTCAAGGGGGTCGAATACCTCGAGGGTCAGCGACCGTGGTCCGTACCCTGCGACGTTGCGTTTCCCTGCGCGACCCAGAACGAGGTCTCGCTCGAGGAGGCGAAGACGCTGATCGCAAACGGCTGTCGATGCGTAGCGGAAGGCGCCAACATGCCGACGGTGCCTCAAGGCGTCGACGCGTTCCTCAACGCCAAGATACTGTTCGGGCCGGGCAAGGCGGCCAACGCGGGCGGAGTGGCGACGTCGTCCCTGGAGATGTCGCAGAACGCCGCGCATATGTCGTGGCCCCGCGAAGAGGTCGACGCTCGCCTCAAGAACATCATGCACGCGATCCACCGGGCGTGCGTCGAGCACGGGAACGAGAACGGCTATGTCAATTACGTCAAGGGCGCCAACATCGCTGGCTTCATGAAGGTCGCCGACGCTATGCTCGACCAGGGCGTGGTCTGAGTTGCGCGACTCGACCCGCCACGGGTCGAGTATGAACAGGCGCTTCGAAGATAGCTGGTACCTGCGGTTTCACGGGCTGATGCCCTATCGAATCCGCGTCATTCTTCTCGTCTCGTCTCCCTACGATGCGTTCACGATGGAGGAGGAAGGTCATCTGATGACCCGCCTCTTCCACGGGTACTCCGAACTCAACATGTCGGACCTCCCGACGCTCATCCGCGCGTATGACAGCGCGGAGGCTCTTCGGATTTTGAACAGCCGGCGGGTCGACCTGGTCATCACCATGGAGAACCTGGCGGATATGGAGGTGCCTGACTTCACCCGAAAGGTGAAATCGGCGTTCCCGGATCTTCCCATCATCATGTTCGCGTTTACGGACGGTCCTAACGCGACGACGGAACGCCGCGCGGAAATGGATGTCGAGAGCCTCGATCAAGTCTTCCTGTGGACGGGTGATGCGAACGTGCTCCTCGCGGCTACGAAGTTGATCGAAGATAGGCTGAACATCGTTCACGATGCGGCATCGGGCGTGCGCGTGATTCTGGTCGTTGAAGATTCGATTCGCTACTATACGCACTTCGTCAGCCTGCTCTATGTGGAGCTGCTGAGGCAGGCCTCTTCCCTGATCGCCGAAGGTATCAACAACCTTCATAAGACGATGCGGATGCGAAGCCGGCCGAAGGTTTTGTTGGCGACGTGTTACGAGCAGGCCGCCGAGTACTTCGAAGAGTATCGACACAACGTGCTCGCCCTCATTACCGATGTCCGATATCCGAGGGAGGGGAAGGTCGATCCCGAGGCCGGCTTCGCCTTCGCGGAGAAGGTAAAGGCCATCGATCGCCACATTCCGGTCCTCATCCAGTCTGCCGATCCGATCGCCTCCGACCGCGCCGAGGCGATCGGAGCCAAGTTCGGTGACAAGAACTCCGCCCACCTCATGCGGGACATTCAGCAGTTCCTTCGCGAGGACCTGGGTTTCGGCGCGTTCGTGTTTAGGCTGCCCAATCGAGACGCATTAGGGCGGGCCGATGACATGTACGATATGGAGAAGCTCCTGCCACGAATCCCCGACGAGTCCATCGCGTACCACGCCCGGCATAATCACTTTTCAACGTGGCTGATGGCTCGCGGGATGTTCCGGCTCGCGCGAGAGCTCCGGCCGCGAAAGGTGGAGGGCTTCGAGTCAGTGGATGCCCTCCGCCAACACCTCGTGTCGGTGCTCCGAAAGGCCCGGCGGCAGGAGCAGATGGGCGCGATCTCCGACTTCTCGGCCAGGCAGGAGTCCGACCGGGCTTTCGTTCGCCTGGGCTCGGGATCGATCGGTGGCAAGGGCAGGGCGATCGCGTTCGTCAATTCGATCCTTCGCCCGCAGCGGCTGGCGGACCGCTTCGAAGATCTGCGGATCGTGGTCCCTCGCACGGTGGCCATCGGGACCGATGAGTTCGAGCGGTTTATGGACCGTAACTGGCTCCCGTCGACGCTCGAGGAATCCGCGCCCGACGAAGTCATTCGCCAGCGGTTCCTCGAGGCGTCGTTGTCGCCGGAGCTGAGACGGCGCTTGTGGCTCGCATGCGGCGATATGACGGGCCCCCTTGCCGTTCGATCCTCCAGCATCCTCGAGGACTCGAGACTGCAGCCGTTCGCGGGCGTCTATTCGACCTACATGCTGCCCAACAATCACCCGGACCCCGAGACTCGACTCGAGGAGCTTCTTCGCGCGGTCAAGGCGGTCTACGCCTCTGTCTATTGCGAAGACGCTCGGTCATACATCGCCAACACGCCCTACACCGTCGAGGAGGAGCGAATGGGCGTGGTGATCCAACCGGTCGTTGGCCAAAGCTACGGCCGTCGCTTCTATCCGACGTTCTCCGGGGTCGCTCATTCGTACAACTTCTATCCGGTGGCCGGCCAGGCGGCCGAAGAAGGCGTGGTCTCGGTCGCGGTCGGGCTCGGCAAAACCGTGGTGGAAGGAGGGCGCTCTCTTCAGTTCAGTCCCCGTCGGCCTCGCATTCTCCCGCAGTTCGGTAACGCAAAGGACTTCCTGGACCTCGGCCAAACCGTCTTTTACGCCATAGATCTCGAGTCGCCGATAACCGACTTCGTATCGGGGCGCTCGAACCTCTTGCTGTCTCCGCTGTCGGACGCGGACGCGGACGGGACGCTAGGGCAGGTGGCCAGCGTCTATTCAGCGGAGGACGACGCCATCCGCGACAACCTTCGACTGCCGGGGCGAAGGGTCGTCACCTTTAGCAATATCCTGCGCTGGCAGACCTTGCCCCTCGCCGAGTCGATGGACGAACTGCTGTCTACGCTGCGAGCGGGTTTTGGTCACGGGGTCGAGATGGAGTTTGCCGTCGACCAGCCAAAGACGGGCGCCGCGGTCTTGAGTGTCTTGCAGGTCCGACCACAGGCCGGCACCCATCGAGACGTCGTTTCTCTCCCGGACGATGTGCCACCGCAAGCGGTCCTAACTCGCACCGACGTTTCGCTGGGCAATGGGCTCTACAACCGCATCCACGACATCGTCTACGTCAAGCGCGATTTTCTCGAGACCGGTGGTGTCCGGTTGGCGGCGGCCGAGCTCGGTGACATCAATACATCGCTGGAGGGGCGTCCGTACCTTCTCATCGGACCGGGGCGGTGGGGCTCGTCCGATCCGCATCTCGGTATTCCGGTGGTATGGTCGCAGATCTCGGGGGCCCAGATCATCGTCGAGACGCGGTTCGAAGGCCGCGCCGTAGAACCGTCCCAGGGGAGCCACTTCTTTCATAACGTCCTGTCCATGCAGCTCGGTTACATTACGCTTTCGACGTCGGCGCAGTGCGCAGGCCGAGGAATGGCCGACTTGGATGTCGATTGGCTGGATGCGCAGCCGGCGGTGACCGAGACGTCGACCGTGCGCCACCTTCGCTTCTCCGAGCCGCTCACCGCATATCTCGACGGCCGCGAAGGAGCGGCGACCGTTCTTAAGCCGGGCTGGACGTCCAACGGTGCCGGGCCCTGATCGCTGTAACAAAGCCGAGCTGGGCCCGCGGTGCGATCGGCCAGACGAGGGGGTGGGGCGTCAGTGGTGCGTAACCCACGCGTGGCCGTCGAGCCGGATGGACGCTGCTGCGACCATCTTCAGCCCCGGGTTGGCTCTTTGGGGCCTGAGCGCAGCCGGGCCAGGCCGCGTCGAACGCTGCCTTCAGCGCCTCGGGGGTCGTCTCGAGCGGCTTGGCGGCCACGCCCACCGCGACCCGCATGCGCGAGCGGTCGACTCGGGCTAGTCGACAACTCGTGGTCTCATCGTCGTACTCTTGGTCGACCACGACCGCGCATCGAACGCCTGCGCGAGCGCCTTGACGGCCATCCCGACCAACAGCTCCCGGTCCGGCGCTGCCGGTCGTGCATCGAACCATGCAGAGACGATTCGAGAGGCGCAAGAACCATTGCGGCCGGCGAGGTGGGCCGCGGCGGCGTTTTGGGCCGACATGGCGCGTAGCGCCCGGTTACGGATCCCGCGTTTGCGCCCCACTGCGAACAGCGCGTCACCGGAGCTTGGCACGGCGTCGATCCAGGCTGGGGGCGTGATTTCGCGGGACGGGGCGGACGACGAAGCGGCGCTGGCCGGGAGTGGTGAGCGAGTGGTCGCCGTCGCGCACCCAATCACGCTCGGCAACAGCAGCCACGAGAACACTCGATACTTCACGCGGCGATGATAACACCGGAGGTGGCCGGCCGATGACGACGAACCACGCCATGCACGGGTTCCTAACCATAGCTCTATGGTCGCGACCCCCGGCCCCCTATCGGGCGCCGTCCCTCTATGTCATGACCGGTGCATGAGCTTGCTGGTACCGCAACACCGATCTCGCCCCTGTTCGTCTGAATCCATGGGTCGAGGGCTCGTCGCGGCGGTCGCACTCGTCACGGCCGCTGGCGGGGCTTGTTCGGGCTCCGCCACAGCGGGGCGCCCGTCGAGCGATCGGCTGGGGCTCGAGGGTGTCACCTCGAAGCCGTCGCTCGATCCGTGCGTGGTCGGCGCCCAGCGCGCCATTCGTGGTGATTGGTCGACGATGACGACGTCGGTCGTTTCGCGGACTCCGCTCCGCGTGAAATTCGAGGCGCTGGTCTTCCGCAACACCTGGCGCGACCCCGATGAGCTGGGCATACATCATTACGAGAGCCCCCACGCCAAACGGCCGCGACGGAGCGTGATCGAGAGGCTCATTCCCAAGGGTCTGGCGATGGAGCTGCGCGCCGACGGACAGACGCGCCGCTTCGAGCTCGACGTCGAGTGGCGATGTCGGCACGATGCAACCACTCAGACCTACGGACTGGAGATGCGATTCGAACGCACCGTCGATGGTGATCTATTTCGTGCCTTCAATCTGATCGAGACGAGTTCTGCTGCCTTCATTTTGCGTCGCTACATCCGTCCCCTCGACGAGCGAGGGCCTTGGCTCTGGTACGGTACGGTCTTGGGCCATCGTCGCTGAGCCTCGTCGAGATCAGCAACCGTAGCTTCGACCTCGTCGGGTCTTGCCCTCGATTCGCGATCCCCGATTGGCTGCCTCTCCCGAGTGTGCAACGAGTCAGGGTTGATATGCAGGCACCAGACGAGACAGATGGCCTATATCCGCCGGTCGAACCGTACGAAACCGCCTCTCTCGAGCGCGATGGTCACGCCCTTCATTACGAGCTGAGCGGCAACGCCGACGGACCCACCGCGCTCTTTCTGCATGGCGGTCCGGGCAGCGGGACGTCGCCCCGGGTGCGCCAGTTCTTCGACCCGGCTCACTACCGCATCGTGTTGCTCGACCAGCGAGGGGCCGGTCAGAGTCGACCTAACGTCAGCAGTGACTACGACGGCGCCATGAACAACAATACGACGCCCCATCTCGTGGGCGACATTGAAGCGCTCCGGGAACGTTTGGGTATCTCACGCTGGCAGCTTATCCTCGGCGGAAGCTGGGGCTCGACGCTGACGCTCGCGTACGCCGAGGCCTATCCGCAACGGGTCGCTCAGCTCATACTGCGAGGTGTTTTCACTTTTCTTCCCGACGAGGTCGACTATCTATTCCAGTCGGGCCAGAGCGCCAATCATTACCCTGAGGCCTGGTCGGCCTATACTGATTATATCAAAAACACGAGTAAAGACTGGGCGCGGGAGAGCCAAAACCTGATCGCCGCCTACCGCCAGCGCCTGCTTGATGCCGACCAGCGTATGGAGGCGGCAGCCGCGTTCGCGACGTACGAGCTGTCGATCTCCCACGTGCACGAGAATCGCGCGCGCATCGAGTCGGTGCTGCAAGCCCCCGAGCGTCTGGTTCCTTTTGCTGCGCTCGAAGTGCACTACATGCTGCATCAAGGCTTTCTTCGTCGGGGGCAGCTGCTCGACGAGGTCGGCGTGCTCAAGGACCACAGGATTCATGTGGTGCACGGGCGCAACGATTCCGTCTGCTTGCCGCGGGCGGCGTGGCGACTCGTCGAGGCACTGCGCGCCGAAGGCGCGGCCGACAATGTCACGCTGGAGTTCGTTGAGGCGGCCGGCCATTCGGATAGCGAGCCCCCGATTGCTGCCGCCCTCCGGCGCGCGACTGACCGACTGGCTCGAGAAGCGAAAGGCATCTCGCCGGTGTGACGCCATACACCTGGTTCGTCGTGTGATTCACGACGAAGCCATGCTGCAGAGAGCGGGGTCAGGCCCATCGAGGGCCGCCGGCGCTTGGTGCGAGACTTCTGAGTTGGGCGCGAGATAGTTGAGAACGCCGGACAGCATACGCCGCGGCGGTGCAGCAAATCCTTTCGACAGAATTCAGGCACCGGGATTCTGGTCAGCGTCGCATTGACGGGGTCCCAGACATGCTTCTACCGTTTTTACTCGGGTCGCTCGCGACTTAGTCGCCGAAAGGAGGGATCATGGGAATCTTCGGGAAGCTATTCAGCAAAAAGGTCGACTATCCGCCAATAGATCCAAACAGCACGGCTGCCTCGCGGCTGGCTGAGGTGGAGCCGCAGATCGACGAGCTTGCGCACCGAGTGCGAGAGCCGCTCGAGGTCATTCCGTCTGAGCATGCCGCCTACGTCTTCATCGGCAAGCCACCCAAGAAGTTTGGTCTCGCGTGGATTCATGACGATAAGATCAGCGGTCTGAACACGCTCGTCGAGGAGCACGGCCTCGCGCCCACCGCGATGGCGAGGGTCGTGGGTCAACTTCGGGAGGCCTACGAACACAGCGCGGACGCGAACCGGTTCTGCGCCAAAGTGAAGGACCGAGACGTCATCGTCACCGATTCGCCGGAGCTCGAAAAAGAAGTGCATGAGATCATCGGCAAGGTGGTGCATCGCTAACCGGGCCCCCGACGTCTAGCGGCGGGTGAGTTTTGGTAGCCCCCGTCCATGCTCGGTTTCGCGCTAGGCGAGATCGCGGAGCAAGACCTTCGCGCTCAGTTCGCCGGAGATCAGACTCGGTGGCATTCCGGGCCCGGGCACCGTCAGCTGACCTGCAAAGTACAGGCCGCCGACCTTCGTAGAGCGCAACCTGGGTTTCAGCGGCCCGGTTTGGCGAAGGGTGTTGGCCATCCCGTACGCGTTGCCCCGCAGAGCGTGGTACTCGGTCTCGAAGTCGCGCATCGCGAACGAACGCTTCACGCGGACGTTTGACCGAAGGGGTCGGCCCACGTGCGCCTCGAGCCGGGTCATGACGTTGTGGTATACGCGTTCCCTCGCCTGGTCGTCGTCCGCCAGCCCCGGGGCGAGCGGGATGAGCAAGAACAGGTTTGAGCAACCTTCCGGTGCGACGCTCGGGTCGGTGACCGACGGCGCGCAGACATAGAACAGCGGCGCCTCGGGCCAGGCCGGTTGGCCGTACACGGCGTTCATGTGCGCGTCGAAGTTCTCGTCGAAGAACAGGGTGTGATGTGGAAGATCCCCGACGTCGCCGTCAATGCCGAGATAATACAGAAGGCTAGACGGACTCATGGCGCGGGACTGCCAGTATCGTTCGCTGTACTGCCGATGCTCGGGCCCCAGTAGGCGTTGCTCCACGTGGTGATAGTCAGCCGATGCCAGCACCGCGTCGGCGGCGAGGGTGCCGCCGGGAGTCGAAACCCCCACTGCCCGTCCTTGCTCGACGTTGATGCGGTTCACCCGTTCGCCCAGCTGAAAGATCACCCCCAGCTCCTTGGCGATGCTTACGATGGCCTCGATGATCCGGTGCATTCCGCCGGCGGGGTACCAGGTGCCGAGGGCCATGTCTGCGTAGCTCATCAGGCTGTACATCGCGGACGTCTCACGGGCGGAGGCGCCCAGGAACAAGACGGGCCACTCGACGAGGCGGGCCAGTCGCTCATCGGCGAAGAAACTCCGGGCGTAGCTATGCATCGAGCGGAGCATCTTGAGTCGAAACATCTCCCGGACCAACCGTACGTCCACGAATTCGAAGAACGACAGGCACGGCCGAAAGAGGTAGTCTGCGTAGGCGGATTCATAGATGTAGCGCGTCTGGGCGATGAATTCATCGAAGGCTAGGCCGGCCCCCGCCCTGCGCGTCTCGAACATCGCGCGTAGGGGCTCGATCCCGGCGGGAATATCCCAGTTGTCGCCGCCGGGCCAGACGACTCGATAGCTCGGATCGAGGCGCTGAAGCGAATAGAGATTGGTCACCTCTCGTCCGAAAGATCGAAAGAATCGCTCGAAGACGTCGGGCATCCAGTACCAGCTCGGGCCCATGTCGAAACGAAAGCCGTCCTGCGACCAGGTCCGAGCGCGGCCGCCGGCCTGGTTATGGCGGTCCAACACGCGGACCCGCGCCCCCCCGGCGGCGAGATGACAGGCAGCCGATAAGCCGGCGAAGCCAGCGCCAATGACGATCACGTCTGTCACACGGTGTTCTTAGCGGCACCGGCGAGACAATTCGAGGTGGTGCGGGCGATTCGTCGATTCGACGGGGTTCGGGAAATGCCGCGGGCGCTCACCCGAGAGAGCGGGAGTGGTTCTCCCGAATCGGAAGAAGCTGCTTCGAGTAGCGAGCGCCATGAGCCGAACGATCGATGAAGCCGCGGCGCGCATTGAAGAGACCAGCGCTTCGCTCCGAACCTTCGCCCATCTTGACGAGGCGGACCTGCAGCGGGTGAAGGTCGGTCGGGAGTTGGAAGTGGTCCTCGGTCTCATTCCTCCTGAGGTTCGTCGAGATACGCAGACCCGCGTCGACGTCGACATCGATCTCGTCGTTGCGTGCGATGCGCGGGCGCTAAACCAAGCGTTCATGACCATCGTCCGCAACGCGTACGAAGCGACCAATGGCTCCGGTATGGTGACCGCTCGCGCCCAGCGGCAGGCGGAGTGGGCGCGGATCGAGATCATCGATACGGGCTGCGGGATGAGCGAAGATCTTCGAGCCCGGTTGTTCGAGGTGTCGCCCAAGCGGCGCGGTGAACGGGTCGCGGCGGGCTTTGGGCTACCGGCGGCCCAGAGCATCGTCTACCGGCACGGCGGGACGATCCATGAGCAGAGTGTGCTCGGCTAGGGTTCGACGTTCACCATTCGTCTGCCCACGGCTTGATTCTTTTGAAGGTGCTGTGGGCGGAGTGCGCGTCCAACTGGCCGGTGAGGTTTATGTGGCCGGTCTTGAGCTCGGCGCAGACGACTTCGTCATCAAACCGCTCGAGCCTCGCGTCCTGATGGCAAGGATCCGGGCCCAGCTTCGGCGGCGCGACACCAGCCAGGCGTCGAAACGAGGGCGACGACGCCCACATCCGCGTCGCCGTTCACGACGATGGACCGGGAATCCCGGGACCGCTGCCGGACAAGGTCATGGTCCCATTCGTGCGTTTGCACGCCGACCGCGCCCGCAAGACGGGCGGTGTAGGCCTCGGTCTCGCCATCGTGAGTCACATCGTGCGCCGGCACGAGGGAACGCTGGTCATCGCCACGTCCCCGCTCGGAGGCGCAAAAGTCGAGACCGCTTGGCCGCCCGCTCGCACGGGCTGATGCTGCCGGTAAAGTCCCCATCGTTGGACGTTGTGATCGTCCAGCAACCGACGTTCGACTGGCTGTATGCCGGCGCGCTTGACCAGTCCGCGGATGAGTTGGACGTCGAGGTTCCATTCCATCCGTTGAGAGCGTCGTTCTGTATTCTTGTTTCCGTGGCGAATGTTCGAGGCGTAGTCGAGCGACGATCCGAAACGCGTCGGCCTGAGTCCGATTGCCGAGCCCGGGTCGTCGAGCGCATGATGCGCGTATGGGACGAGCCTCAGCGTAAGCAGACGCAAGGGTCGTTTCACATGAACGAGGGAGAGACAACATGTCGGGAATCGAATCGATCATGAGCCGAGAGGTCGTCCGCATCGGGCTGAATGCCACGGTACGGGAAGCGGCGTCTTCAATGCGCGCGCACAACCTTGGCGCCCTGGTCGTCGTGCAAGACGACGGCCGGATCCACGGGGTTCTAACGGAGCGCGATGTCTTGAATCGTCTCGTCGCTGCGGGGCGCGATGCGGACGGTACGAAGGTATCCGAGGTTTGTACGAAGGATCCTGTCACCGTGAAAGCCGATGAGCCGGTCGAGACCTGCTATCGCCTTCTGCGCGAGCAGGGGTTTCGCCACCTTCCGATTCGCAATGATGACAATGAACCGGTGGGTATCGTGTCGGCTCGCGATTTCATGTGGGGAATCTTGGCGGCCGCGCCGAATGCCAACATCGAAGAAGTCTGTCGAAAACTGGATGGGCTCGACGCGGTGATGAGTGCAGCCGACACTCGATATAGCTTCGACTAGCGGATATCAGCCGGCCGGGCTGGCGGGGATTACGCCTCCGATCATGGATCCGGCCGAGGCTTGGGGGGCCGGTGTTGCCGGCCTCCCGACGAGGAGTCACTGGGGTGCTGTCTGATTGCGATGCGGAGGTCGTGTGTTGATCGACGTCGACGCGTTCGCCACCGTCGGCCGTCAGGCGGTGGCTGGGGCTCGCTTCGTGGGCGCCCGAGCCCTCACGGGAGGTGTGTCGACCGACGTTCACGCGATCGATCTCGAGGATCGCGACGGGCGGATGCAGACGGTCGTCGTTCGGCAACATCGCGCCAAGTCCTGGAAGTCTGGCCCCGCAGACATCGCGACCCGTGAGTATCGGCTTCTCGAGTTTCTGCACCAGGCGGGCGTGCCGGTTCCGCGGCCGCTGTCGCTCGGTGTTGGGGCGGCTACGTTGCCGGGGCCATATCTCGTGATCGAGTTCGTCGAAGGGAGCACCGAGCTCGGGGAACAGCCGGTGTCGGACCGCGTCTCGATCGCGGCGGACGCCCTCGTACGCGTGCATTCACTCCCGCTCGACCAGCTGCCGAAATTGCCAACTCGCGCGGACCCGCTGCCCGAGGTGTTCGACTATGTGCCGGATGAGGCGCGGTGGCAGCCGATCCGGACGGCCTTGGAGCGCATAACCGCGCCGCGCTTCGATTCGCCCCCCACCTTGCTGCACGGCGACTTTTGGCCCGGCAATCTTCTGTGGCGAGATGGCCGTCTCGTCGCCATCCTCGACTGGGAGGACGCGGCGGTCGGTGACCCTCTGTCCGATCTGGCCAGCGGTTGCTTGGAGGTCCTGTACGCCTACGGGCAGGACGCGGCCGAGCGATTCGTTCGCCGGTACGAAGAACAATCAACAATCGACCGTCGTCGCTTCGCGCTATGGCGCGTGTACGTCGCCGCCGCCGGCTGTCACTTCATGGGAGAATGGGGCTTGCCCGCCGAACGAGAGGCACGGATGCGCGCCCAGGCGTTCGCGTTCATCCAAGACGCCGCGACGGATCTCAACGACTGAAGACGACCGACGTCGCTAGCGAGGCGCTATTGGCGCTCCCAGCGCTGCTGAGTGCCGGTGGTCGGAAACGTCATCTGGACCTCGTCGTCGTTGCCTTCCTCAGCCTCGATGAATCCGGCTACGTAGGACATGGCGCCGGACGTCGTCTCCCGAATGAGGTCTTCGAAGGCAAAGACGCGGTTCGACTGGCGATCGATATTCCGCCACTTGATGTCTCCCGCCTGGAACATGAACGGGTTGTCAGGGGTCGAAATGATCTCCGCCCGGGTTCCGTCGTCACTCACCTCGACCACCATGCCATCAAGGGCGGGGCTCGAACTGACCGCACGCCGCCAAGTTCCTTCGAGGACAAAAAGCGCAGTACCCCCGTCGGCGCTCGCGTCGGTGCCCGCGGTCCCGGCATCGATCGCCGTGGAGCCGCGGTCTTCGCTTCCGCAGGCCACCCCGTTCATGAGGAGTCCGAGGTGCAGCAGAACCACCGTGATGTGGGGGTGAGTTTGGCGCATGGCTTCATAGGGAGTGGTATTGCGCCCCGGACTGTGACGATCCAGCGACTTGATGCGCTCGACGAACTAGACGCGCTCGAAGTCCGAAAGGGGGACCGTGACATCGGAGACCACGTTGCCGGTGTGAGTGGTCTCGGCCTTGGTTACATTCAACAGATGAACCTCTTCGTCGGCGACGGGGCAGTGCTCGACGCCGGCGGGGATGACGAGAAGCTCACCCTCCCGGACGGTCTTGTCTCCGTCTCTGAATTTCACGGTG
>JANQQN010000089.1 GCA_028289325.1 Myxococcota bacterium
ACGCCGCCCTCTTCGTCCGTGCCTCCGCCGCCGGCCGAAGAACCGGCGTCGCCCGGGGAGGTCGCGGCAGCGCCGGTCGTGGAGCCGCCGCCGCCCCCGCCCCCGCCGGTGGTCAAGTCCCTCAACGTTTGCGGCCTACTGAAGAACATGAAGCCCTGCTGGCAGAAGGCCACGGCCCTGCTGGCGCGAATTCAAAGCTGCGGCAAGCTCGGTAAAACCTATGGTGACGGGGTGCGTGAGGAGCTCGTGCGACTGGGGGTCGAGAGCGACAATCGGGGCGCGGAGGCCGCGGCTTTTGCGTGCGCTGGGTTGTGTGCGGTCAAACGAAACGAATCGGGACTCACGTGGCGCGACGCTTGCCTGACGGCGGCTTCGGCGATGAAGTGCGACGCCAGCGCGTGCAACTGAGTACGCGCGCCAAGACTTCGACCAAGACTGGTCGGGCGGTCGAAAGGCGTCCGTCGAACATCGACCGGGCTCCGCAGCTCACGCGCTCAGCTTTCGACCGTCGAACCTCGCCGCCCCGAGAACCACTGCATGGGCTATCGGGGCCGGTCACGTCTCTATCCCTTCGTTGCGTCGATGAACGCCAGGATCTCGCTCAGCACGAAGCTCGAATCCTTGGCCCACCGGATGTGGTTCATGTTGTCCGGGGGCGACGTCCAGTGGGCACGCGTCACCGCCCGCGACGTCAGCTTGCCGACGAGCGCATCGACCGCCGCTGCCGGTGCGAGATCATCGCCCTTGATGCTGATCGACAAGGTCGGTGGCCCCGGCTCGTTGAACAGGGCCTCGCCCGACCATCCCATTTCTTCGAAGCGGCCGGTGAGGGCGACGCTGGACCATTGAGTCATGAGGGTCTTGGCCTCCTTGCCCGCGAAGCCGATCTGCGGCCCGGGGAAGTAGCCCAACGTCCGTGTGATGAGACGGAATGCGTTGGCGGCGAGCCGGATCCGAAGTCCAGCCAGACCAGGCCAGCATGTCCACCATGGGGTGCCCGCCGCGACCAGGGCGACCCCACGAAGACCAGGCAGCTCTCGCCCCGCGGCCATCAACCCGACGTGTCCGCCGATCGAATGCCCGAGGAGGTAGAGGGCGGATTTCGGGTTTCGGTTTCCGGCCGCGATCAGGGCCGACCGGTAGTGCTCGATCAGCTCCGCGTAGCCCCAGTCGCGGTCCCTGGCCGCCCGGACGGGGCTCAGTCCCGCCCCGAGCAGGTCCACGGCGCACGTCGAGACGCCGGCCTGGGCGAAGCTCTGGCAGAGATCGGCGTAGTACGAGGCGCGGACGCCGAGGGCCGGGGCGACGACCATCGTTGGCGCGTCGCTTGCGCTCGCGGTCCACAGGTCGACGGTGTGCGTCCCGCCCAACGTGGAGAAGGACAGGGGTTCGTGGGGAGGCTGAGCAGGGCTAACCACACCCGGACGCTAACGCGGATAGGCGTCGGACCCAACGGCTAACCGTGCGCCGGTGGTGACCTCCGTCTCTGGACCGCAGCGTCCCTTCGATAGATTCTCATCGGCGCGATGAGCCATGACGGAGGCGACGCCGACGACGCGGGTTTCGATGGCCATGACCGGGGGGGCCGCGCGGGACCGGTCGTCGGCCGACGGATCGTCATTTGGGGGCCGACGGGCGCCGGCAAGAGCACGCTGGCCCGCCGTTTGGCTCACGAGCTCGATCTCACTCGTGTCGAGCTCGATGCTCTGCGCCACGCGCGAGGATGGGACAGCGTCGGATTCGACGAGATGCGCGCGACGCTCGCCCACCGGCTCGACGAGGCGGGGGACGGGTGGGTGGTCGAAGGGAACTACTCACGAGTCCACCGCGTCCTGCTGCCGCGCATCGATACGTTGATTCTGCTCGATCTGCCCCTTCACATGACGTTACCCCGGTTGGTCCGACGGACCCTGACCCGAGTCTGGTCCGGCGATGCGCTGTACATTCCGGGTGGCCCGCGGGAACGGCTGTGGACGCAGCTCTTCTCCCCCCGGCAGTCCCTGTGGTGGTATGCGGTCCGCACCCACGCTGAAAAGTCGGCGCGTCGCCGGCGGCTGGCGGGCGAGCTCCCGGCCCGGGTTCGCGTTCACGTGCTCACCACGCCCGACGCGGTGTCCGCGTTTACCGACGCCGTCACCCGCCCGCGCTCTGAGATGCAGGCCGCCGCCGGCCGGTCGTGCTAAGCGTACGGGCGTGAGCTGGAGCGCAGCCGAGCATCCGCAGTGCCGTGGCGAACGGAACCCACCGTCCGTTGAGACGGTGATCCAACCGAAGCCGAAAGACATCGGCGCGTTCGAGGTTCGACGGTGTCTGCCCTCAGCCGACCGACGCTCGATCGGCCCCTTCGTATTCTTCGACGAGATGGGGCCGGCGGTCTTGGCTCCCGGAGCGGGCATGGACGTACGTCCTCACCCCCACATCAATCTCGCGACCCTCACCTACCTCTTCGACGGTGAGATCCACCACCGCGACAGCTTGGGCACCAGTCGGACCATCACCCCCGGCGCCGTCAACCTGATGGTCGCGGGCCGGGGAATTGTGCATTCCGAGCGCAGCCCAGCGTCGGCGCGCCCGGTCGTGGCCGGCCTTCACGGTCTGCAGATGTGGATCGCGCTGCCCGCTGCCGATGAAGAGACGGAACCCGCGTTTCATCACTACCCCACCTCGGACCTTCCGATCTGGGTCGATAGCGGCGTGCAAACACGTCTGTTGGTGGGGCGGGTCGGAGGTCGGCAATCTCCGGTGCGCATGTTCTCCGAGACCCTGTACCTCGTGATGCAGATGCCGCCGAACAGTGAGGCCGAGCTCCCCGACGCGTCCGAGCGCGGCCTGTACGTGGTCAGCGGGGCGATCGAGCTGGACGGGGCGCGGTTCTCGGCCGGCACGATGGTGGTGCTGGCCGGTAGCGCGCCGGTCAAGGTCCGCGCCGCCGAAGCCACCCGGTTCGCGCTGATCGGTGGCTCGCCACTGGGGGAACGCACCCTGTTCTGGAATTTCGTGTCGAGTCGGCCCCAGCGCATCGAGACCGCGAAAGCCGACTGGGCGGCGGGGCGATTTCCGACCATACCTGGGGATGACCAGGAGCGGATCCCCCTGCCCGAATGATCGCGGGTGAATACGGTTCGGCCGTGCAGGGCGTTACGCCAACTCGTGTAGGGGGCCCGCGCCAGCCCTGATGACCTCCGGCTCGTCCTCCGACCAGTCGATCACCGTGGATGGGGTGCCGGGCAGCAATCCTGCATCCAGGACCACGGGCACATCATGACCGCCGAACATGGCGACCACCTGTCGAGGGTCGGAGATCTCGCCGGGCCCAGTAGCGCTGGTGGACAGGATCGGTCGGCCCAGCGCCTCCACCAGCGCCAAAGCGACCGGGGCCTGGGGAATGCGGATCCCGACTGCCTTGCGCTTGCTGTCCCCGAGCTTGGGCGCCGCTTTCGACGCGCGCAGGATGAACGTGTAGGGGCCGGGCAGGACCCGTTTCATGAATCGGAAGCAGTCGTCGCCCAACAGCGTGTACTCCGAGACCTGAGACAGGGACCCGCAGATGAGGGACAGCGGTTTCTTGGCCGGCAGCCCGCGGAGCCCATACAGGCGCCCCGTTCCCGGGTGGGAGCTGGGGTCGGCGGCAAGCGCGTACAGCGTATCGGTGGGGTAGCCGACCACCCGGCCGGCGGCGATGTGTTCGACCGCCTGTTGGATGCGTCGAGGCTCGGGGTGATCGACGGACACGTCGACGAGCTGACTTCGTGCTTTCGACCGCATGGGGTCATATAACACGCCCAACCTCCGCCCGTCGCTTCGCGGGGGCCATTGCGGCGATTCGCCGGCCCACTCGTGCTTTCCCGCTCGCCGGACTGTAGCCTGACGTCGATGACGTACGCGGTTCGAAACGCGACCTTCAACGACGTTGAGGCCATCGTTGCCCTCAACGAGCGGTGTTACCCAGACCCTGCGGAGGCGGACGCGGTCTGGCGGCAACGCCACGTCGAATCGCATCTGCGCGCGTTCGCCGAAGGGCAGTTCGTGGCCGAGCTTGACGGCCACGTCGTAGGCTCGGCGACCGCGCTGATGGCTTCCCTGGGCCGCGACCCGTACCGCGACCACACGTGGGTCGGGATCACCGACGACGGGATGCTGCACAACCACGATCCCTTTGGCGATACATTGTATGGTGTCGATATCAACGTGCACCCCGAGCATCGGCGTCGCGGCGTGGCGTCTCGTCTGTATGAAGCGCGAAAGGCGCTGTGTCAGCGTCGCAACGTTCGTCGGATGGTGGTCGGAGGTCGCCTGGCTGGGTATCGGGAACGCTCGACGGCGATGACCGCGGCCGAGTACGCCAAACGGGTCGAGGGCGGTGAGTTCGTCGATCCGGTGTTGACCATGCAGCTGAACAACGGCTTCACGCTGCGAAAGGTCATGCCTCACTACATTCGAGATCCATTGAGCCTCGATCACGGCACGTTCCTCGAGTGGATCAACCCCCGCTATCGATTCAGGCCGAAGCAGGACCGGGCCGTCCGGGTCTCCTGCGTCCAGTACCACATGCGCAAGATCGCGGACTTCGATGGGTTCGCGCAGCAGGTCGGCTACTTCGTCGATGTGGCGGCCGGTTACGGCGCTGACTTCGTCCTGTTTCCTGAGCTGCTGACGGCCCAGCTGATGTCATTCATCGACGTCAAGACGCCGGTGGAGGCGATCCGGCGGCTGACGGATTTCACCGAGCGGCTCGACAGCCTCTTCACCAAACTCGCTCACGACTTTCAGGTGTGCATCATCGGCGGGTCACACCCGGTCTTGGTCGAGGGAGAGATCCTCAACATCGCGACCCTGTATCAACCGGACGGGAGTACGTTTCGGCAACCCAAGCTGCATATCACGCCCAACGAACGCCGCTGGTGGGGCGTCAGCGGAGGCGATACGCTGAGTGTTGTCGACACGCCGAAGGCGAGGGTCGGCATTCTGATCTGCTACGACGTCGAGTTCCCGGAGGCCGCGCGTTATCTGGCCGATCAGGGCGCCGAGGTCATCTTCGTTCCGTTCTGCACTGACGATCGGCAGGGTTACCTGCGGGTCCGGTACTGCGCCCAGGCCCGCGCGGTCGAAAACCAGCTCTACGTAGCCACCGCAGGGACGGTCGGCAACCTCCCCGACACCGAGAATATGGACATCCAATACGCCCAGTCCGCAGTCTTCTCGCCGTCGGACTTCGCGTTCGCGCGGGACGGCATCCTAGTCGAAGCGGGTGCCAACACCGAGACGATCATCACTACCGATCTCGATTTCGAGGCGCTACGAGAATCGATCAACGCGGGCTCGGTGCGGCAGCGAGCGGACCGCCGCCCAGACCTGTTCACATACGGATTCACCGGGCGATCGCCGTCGAAGTGAGGCGGAGGGCTAGACCCGCCTCGCGGTGGCGTCGGGTGCTTCTTTGTACAGAACCGAGTACACGTCTTGACGTCGGTCTTGCCAGTTGAGCTCGGTCCCGGTCTGGCGGTGTCGGCGCAGCAGCTCGAGGTCGAGGTCTTGGACCAGGATCATTTCAATGTTCGGCGTGCACTCGGCCGCGATGCCGTCGCGAGCGAATTGAACGTCACAGGGAGTGTAGATGCCCGACTGGGCGTAATGGACATCGGCGCTCTGCACGAAAGGTAGATTGCCGATGACCCCCGCCGTGGCCGCGTAGACATGGTTCTCGATGCAGCGGGCCTGCACGCAGTATCGCACTCGCAGGTAGCCGGAGCGATCGCTGACGTTGAAAGGGACGAACAGAATGCGGGCCCCTTGCTGGATGGCGATGCGCACCAGCTCCGGGAACTCCACGTCGTACCCGACGAGAATGGCCACCCGACCGTGGTCACTATCGAAGACTCGGATTCGATGGCCGGGCTGGATGCCCCACCAATGCCGCTCCTCGCGGGTGATATGGACTTTGTACTGCTTCTCGAGGGTGCCGTCTCGCCGAAAGAAGTACGCGATGTTGAACAGCGAGTCCTCCTCTTCGGTGATGTGGGACCCGCCGATGATGTTGACGTCGTACTTGACGGCGAGAGTGGTGAACAACTCGAGATAGTTATGGGTATGCTCGGCCAGTTTCCGGGCCTGGTCCGCGGCGCGAAGATCCGGGGTCAGCGACAACAGCTGGGTCAAGAAGACTTCGGGGAACAGCAGGAAGTCGGTCTTTTGCTCCGCCGCCGCGTCGACGAAGAACTCGGCCTGGCGAGCGAGGGCGTCGAAGCTGTCGATCGGCCGCATGCCATACTGGACGATCCCGAGCCGAACGGGTTCCACGGTGCGAACCAGTCGCCGTCGGTTCTCGGGGACGAAGTCCAGATTCGTCCACTCGAGGAACGTCGCGTATCCGCACGACTCCTGATCGTCGGGGAGGTAGTCGGCGATGAGCCGTTTGATCACGAATCCGTTGGCGAGCTGGGTGGTGAGCACGGGGTCGAACAGCTTGCGGTCGGTGACCGCCTGAACGTACTCCCGTGCGCTCATCGCGGCCGCGTGTCGGTGGTAGCCGGGGATCCGGCCGCCGATGATGATGGCTCGGCAGTTGTGGCGGCGAGCGATCTCCTTTCGGGCGTTGTACAGGCGCCGGGCGAGGCGCATGCCCCGGTACTCCGGATGCACCATGATCTCGATGCCGTACAACACGTCGCCGTCGGGGTCGTGGTTGCGGATGTAGCCGGCGTCGGACACCGCTGACCAGTTGTGCCAGTCTTTGTACTCGGCGGCGTCGACGATGAGCGTGGCGCACGAGGCGACGATCCGTTCGTCGTACTCGATGCAGATCTGGCCTTCCGGGAAGTGGTGCAGCTGACTCTGAACTTGGTCTTTGACCCACGGCTTCATTCCGGGGAAACACTTCAACTGGAGCGCGACGAGCTGATCGAAGTCGTCGAGCTGGACGGGGCGCAGGGTGACCTGGCGTTCGAACTCCTCGAGGTTGAGCCGTTCCACCCTCTCGCTGTGCGCCGCACCTCGACGCGAGTCAAACCACCCGTCGTCGGCATTGTTCTCGCGGGTGGGCCCGACCTGTATTAGGGATCTGCCCAGGGTCAAGAAAAGACGCGGCAAGGATCGGCGGGTTCTGCCGGTCGATGTGCTGATCCGCGAGTGGCTGGGGCTGACGCGGCGAGCTAGGTTCGTCCCGTCATGCTTTTTGGCCCGCCAAGGAGACGTTCATGAAGGTTACGGTCAACGGGGGAGTGTACGAGGTCGATGTGGAGCCGGACATGCCGCTGCTGTGGGTGCTCCGCGACGAGCTGGGCATTTCCGGGCCGAAGTACGGCTGCGGGGTCGCGCAGTGTGGCGCGTGCACGGTGCACATCAACGGTACCGCGGTTCGGTCTTGCCAGATCGCGATAAGCGAGGTGTCCGGCCCCGTGACCACCATCGAGGGGTTGGGCACACCGGAGGTCATGCATCCCGTCCAGGAGGCGTGGGTCGAGCACCAGGTGGCGCAGTGCGGATACTGCCAGAACGGCCAAATGATGCAGGCGGCCTCCCTGCTCGACATCAAGCCCAACCCTACCGACGTCGATATCGACCGGGCGATGTCCGCGAACCTGTGCCGGTGCGCGACGTATCAGCGCATCCGGGCCGCGGTGAAGACCGCGGCGAAGAAGATTCAAAACAAGGGTGAGGCACGATGAGTGCATCAGGCGGCGGCGCGGACGCGCCCAAGAAGGGCCGGATCGGGACCATCGTCCGACGCACGTTTCTCGTGGGGTCTACGGCCGTCGCGGGCGGTGTGGCCTTCGGTTATTACTTCGCGACCAAGGCGGTTCCAAATCCCCTGCTCGATGGCCTCGGCGAGGGGGAGGCGGCGATCACCCCGTTCATCAAGATCGATGGGGAGGGCATCACGTTCATCACGCCTCGGGCCGATTCCGGGCAGGGGGTCTACTCCCTACAGGCCCACATGATCGCCGAAGAGCTCGACGTCGATCCCCAGACGGTTCGCATCGATCCGGGCTTGCCGCACCAGGCCTACTACAACGGCGTCCTAGGGGGAGCCGGGTTGCCGTTCCCCGAGTTCGTCCAGTCGTGGAGCGCGGAGACCATGCGCGACGCGATGCAGGTCGCGGCCAAGCTTCTCGGGCTTCAGGTCACCGGTGGGTCGACCACCACCCCCGACATGTTCGACAAGCTCCGGGAGGCCGGGGCCGTGGCCCGAGAGACGCTCAAGCTTGCGGCGTCGAAGAAGACCGGCACGCCCGTCGCCCAGCTCAAGACGGACAACGGAGCGGTGGTGCTCCCTGACGGCAAGCGCCTGACGTACGTCGAGCTCGCGGCGGACGCAGCCAAGCTGCGGCCGGTGAGCGATGTGGCGCTGCGGCCGCCTGAGCGGTGGAAGTATCTCGGCAAGCAGATGCGTCGCACGGACATCGTGGCCAAATCGACGGGCACCCAGCAGTACGGGATCGACGTCCGCTTCGAGGGGATGCTGTTCGCGACCGTCCGCACCAACCCGGGCATCGGCGGTCCGATGAAGCGGTACGACGCCCGCAAGGCGGAGAAGATGCGCGGGGTGAAGAAGATCGCGCCGATCTCCAATGGGGTCGCGATCATCGCCGACAATACCTGGCGCGCGTTCAAGGCTGCGGACGTCGTCGAAGTGGAATGGGGCCCGGGCCCGTACCCGGCGACTTCGGCCGAGCTATGGGCGCTGCACGCGGCGGCGATCGATACCGGTCCCGTCGACGGGACCCCGCGCGACGACGGCGACGTCGAGGCGGCCCAGCAGGGCGCGACTGTCGTCGAAGCCGAGTACCGGGCGCCGTATCTGGCTCACGCCCCCATGGAGCCCATGAACGCGACGGTGCTCGTGCGCGAAGGGCAGGTCGACATCTGGACCGGCACCCAGGTTCCTGCCTTCATGCGGGACCGGGCGGCCAAGGTCGCCGGCGTCGACCCCTCGTCGGTCTACGTCCATGCCCAGCCGATGGGAGGAAGTTTCGGCCGCCGGTTGGAGCTCGAATATGCGCTGCAGGCGGTCGAGGTCGCGATGCTGATGAAAGGCACGCCGGTCAAGATGACCTGGAGTCGGGAAGAGGACATGAGCCACGACTTTCCGCGCCCCATGCAGCTGGCGCGGTTCAAAGGCACGGTCAAGGACGGTCGGGTTGACAGCCTGGATATGCAGACCGCCGGTAAGTCTCCGACTCGCGACTCGGCGAGCCGGTGGGGAATAACGGCGCCTCCGGGGCCCGATATCTGGATCGCCAACGGATCGTGGGACCAGCCGTTCGGCATTCCGAACCTGCGGGTGCGGGCCTACGACGTTCCGAACGGGGTCTCGATCAGCTCGTGGCGGGCGCCGGGTGCGAACAGCAACGCGTTCTTCTTTCAGGCCTTCCTCGACGAGTTGATCGTCGCCGCCGGCGCGGACCCGCTGCAGGAGAGGCTGCGACTGTGTTCGGACCCGGTTTCCAAGCAGGTTCTGGAGGCCGTCGGCGCCCTCGCGAGCTGGAAGGGGCCCAAACTGGGGCCGAAGCAGGGCCGGGGCCTCGCGTTCGCGCATTCGCACGGCGTTCCGGTCGCGGAGGTCGTCGACGTCACCGACACCGACGCCGGCATCCGCATCGATCGGGTCTACGTGGCGCTCGACGTCCAGCGGGTGCTCGACCCGGTCAACTTCGAGAACCAAGTCATGGGGGCGATCAACTTCGGTCTCGGCCACGCGATCAACTGCGAGTTGACCTACGACGACTACAAGCCAGTGCAGACCAATTACTACGCCTATGAGGCCATGCGCCTGTACCAGGCGCCGGAGATTTCGGTGAAGGTGTTGAGCAACAACCCCAAGCTTCGAGGGGTTGGGGAGCCGAGCCTGCCTCCGGCCGCGCCGGCGCTGGCGGGAGCGATCTTCGCAGCAACCGGCAAGCGGCTGCGGGAGATGCCTTTCAACAAACACGTGAAGTTCGTTTGAGGAAATCGAAAATGAGTAAGGGTCTGCTCTGCATAACCATCGTCGGCGCGAGCGTTTCGTCCGCGTCGGCTGAGCCCACGGCGACGAAGGTCGAGGCGCCGGCCCCAGGAACGGTCTCGAAGACCGAAGGGCTCGAGGCCTGGCAGCGCGTCTATGAAGTCGCGTCGCATCCGCGGTGCGCAAACTGTCATGTTGGGCCGAGCGAGCGGCCGATGTGGTCGGGTCCGAGCTACGGCGAGACCCGCCCCCACGGGATGAACGTCTACGCGGGCGAGAGTCGCATCGGCGCTGAGTATCTGCTCTGCAGCACCTGCCACGTCACGTCGAACGGCGAGCGGGGCAATCCGATCCCCCACGCGGCGCCTCGGGTCGCCGGTGCGTGGCGGTTGGCGCCCAAAGAGGCGGACTGGTTCGGCAAGAGCTCGCCGGCGATCTGTCAGCAGCTGAGAGATCCCGCCCGCAACGGCAATCGAACCTACCAGCAGCTCGCCCAGCATCTCGATCACGACGTGATCCTTCACTGGGCATGGAACCCCGGTGGCGGCCGCGAACCGGCTCCACACAGCTTGACGGCCCACATCAAAGACATCCTGACGTGGGGCGCGGCGGGAATGCCGTGTCCCGACGACAAAACGGCAAAGGCGGACCCGACGCCCTAGAGACGTGACTAACAACCCTCGTGGCCTGATGATGGCCGCTCAGCCTTGCGCCAGCTCTCGGGTCGCAGCTTCGTGCAGGTGGGTAAGGAGGCGATGGAGGATGGCTTGCAGATCTGCGCTCCGCACGGGCTTGGTCAGGTAGCCGTTCATCCCGGCCTCCAAGCACGCCTGCTCGTCGCTCTTGAGCGCGTGGGCGGTGAGGGCGATGATCGGGATGGACGACATGAGGCCGGAGCTTTGACGGATGGCCCGGGTGGCGGAGATTCCGTCGAGTTCGGGCATCTGAACATCCATCAGAATGACATCGTAGTTCCCGCCACGCTTCAGGCGGCTGAGGACCTCGGTGCCGTCGTTTGCGGTCTCGACGTCGTGACCCAGCCGTCTTAGGAGCCCGATACCCACCTGGCGGTTGACGGCATTGTCGTCGGCGAGCAGGACCCGCAGCCGGGGTAGCTCGGGCACGAACCGGTGGTCCGGCGATGCCGGAGATCGGCACCGGTCGGGCGCGGCCGCGAGCGGCACCCGCACCGTGAACCGAGAGCCTTCGCCGACCACACTGTCGACGGTGATATCGCCCTTCATCAGCCGGGCGAGTCGGCGGGAGATGGCCAGGCCTAGCCCCGTGCCCCCGAATCGTCGAGTTATCGACGCGTCGACCTGAGAAAACGATTCGAACAACGAGGCCAGCTTTTCGGCGGGGATACCGATGCCGGTGTCTCGGACTTCGACCTCGAGCACCGAGGTCGGTTTGTCGTAGCGACAGGCGACGTTCACGGAGCCCGTCTCCGTGAACTTGATCGCGTTGCCGAGAAGATTCACCAGGATTTGGCGGAGCCGGCCTTCGTCGCCGAGCAGAACCGTCGGCATCTCGGCGCCGACCATCGACGTGAGCTGAAGGCCTCGTTCTTCCGCTTTGTGCTGCAGCAGCCCCACCACATCGCTGACCAATCGGGGGATCGACAGCGGGTGTTCTTCGAGCTCCAGCTTGCCTGCTTCGACCTTCGAGAAGTCCAGGATGTCATTGATGATGGTCAGTAGCGCGTTGGCCGATCGACGAACCACGTGTCCGAGCTGTCGCTGGGGCTCGGTCAGCTCCGTGTCCAGCAAGAGGTCCGTCATCCCGATGATGCCGTTCATCGGCGTCCGGATCTCGTGACTCATGTTGGCCAGGAACGCGCTCTTGGCTCGGTTGGCAGCTTTGGCCTCCTGGCACGCGTTGCGGAGCGCGATCTCGTGCTCGACCTGGTGGGTGATGACCTCGGTGAACATGATGATGCCGCCGATATCTCCCTGTTCATTTCGCCACGGGTGCAGGGCCCACCGAACCCAGGTCGTTTTGCCGTCTTCTCGAACGAACGGGTCGCGGTCGCGAGATAGCGACTCGCCAGCGACCGCGCGCTGATGCAGTGTCTTCCAGCGCTCGGGCAAGGTCGGGAACACGTCGTAGTGGGACCGGCCTTCGATGTTTCTTTCGGTTAGGCCGTACTCCTCGTACCAGCCGCGGCTGACGGTCATGTACCGGATCTCTCGGTCGAACATCGCCACCGCGGCCGGGGTGTGCTCTACGAATAGCCGCAGGCGCTGCTCGAGCGCGGCCAGGCGCTGCCGGCGGATCACGTGGTCGTGGACATCGACGTGGTAGCCGACCATTCGAATCGGCGCGCCCCCGGGGGTTCGCTCCACGACCGCCCCCGTGCTTCGGGTCCAACGATAATCACCGTCGTGGCAGCGAAGCCGAAGCTCGACGTCATAGGGTTCTTCTGTGACCAACGCCCTTTCGACCTCGGCCTGGATGCGTTGGGCATCGCCCGGATGGATCCGATCGAAGAAGTAGGCCCCGTCGATCGGGGTATCCGGCCGCTCTTCCCCGAGCATGGTGTGGTAGGCGCGGTTGGTGACCAGGTCGTTGCTCGCCACGAGCCAGTCCCATGTCCCGGTCCCCGTCCCGTCGAAGAGCGCACCGAGGCGGTGGCCGGGAGCTTTTTCCTCCCCCACGTCGATCAGCGCCCCGCGGATGATGAGCGAACCCTCGGTCGGGCGCGCCTCGGCGGTGACGGCGCACCGGACCCACAACCACGCGTCGTCCCCGTGATGATGAACCCGAGCGTGCAGCGATGCCCTTGCCACCGCATTCTCGCGCGCGAATAGCGCCGCGACCGGTGAACGGTCATCAGGGTGAAATTGGGCCAACCACTCCGCGCCCGAAAGCCGATCGGCGCCAAGATCCGGTGCGCGGCCCATGAGCCGTAGGGCCGATTCGTCGATGGTGACCTGGTCGGCGGCGACGTCCCATTCGAAGAGGCCAACTTTGGCCACGGCGAGGACATCCTCCAGCACGGGCCACGGCACCCGTATGCCAGATGTCTCCTCGGGGCTGGAGCCACGGACCATCGTTCATCGGTTCGGCGGGTCGAGAAGCGCTTTCAGCCCGGAGAACGACCTTTCTTCGGCCACCTGGCCGACAGGACGGGATCGGATGCCGTCTCGAGCTCAATACGTATCAAACCGATGGACATGCTCTCGCCACAGGCGCCGGAAGCGGGGGACGACGACGCCGGCGAACGCCTCGGCGACGCACTGTCCGTATGGAGATCGCGGATCGACATACAGGGGCCGAATCTGAGTAACGCGGCCGTCGGCGCCCTGGAAACGAACGTGCAGCGCGACGGATCGGGTCGCACGAAAACCCTCCAGCTGGCGGTGGCCACACTCTCGGGCGGCGCCATCCTGCGCGATCAACGCCTCGTTGGCTTTGGCTCGATCGAGGTCCTGATCTGCGCCCGCGAGCGGATCCGGAACCGATGAGTTGCGAAGATCAAAATACAGATAAGCGCCGCCCGCCGCGGGCGCCCATACTTCATTCGCGGCGGCGATGACGCACCGGCCGAGGGGGGTGTCCTCGAAATCCGAGATCGGGAAGCCATCGACGTACGTCGCGTGGACGGTGCGTAGCGGCGCGTACAGGCGGTCGGTCGCCGCGTATCCTTGCCCCAGGCGCACGACGACGGCGTGGACCTCGTGGGTCTGGAGGCAGGTCAGCAGCTCCGGCGTCAGCGTCGCCTTGGCGTCATCGGGGCTCATCACCGGCGCAGGCGGCTGTTCGGGCGGACGCGGTTGTCGAGGCGCGGGAGGCGGCGCGAGGGACGGGGGTGGGGAGGCCACGGCCGGCGGGCCAGGCCGAGAATTGCGGGGCGGGGTCGGTGGGACCGCGTCGGCCGAAGGCGCGGCGCGGGGACCCGGCCGGTCATCTGCGTTGGTAGTGACGGAGACGGTTCCGAGGACCACGGCCCCGCCCACGATCCCCGCCACGACGCCGACCCCGAGCAGGCCTCGACGCCACCGGCCGCCGGGGCGGACCAACAACCGCGACGCGCCGCAGTATTCGCAGCGCAGGACGGCGGTATCGTCCAAGACCTCCAGCTGAGCGCCGCACTGCTTGCAGTCGAGGTTCACGGACGAAGCTTGCCCCGAACCCGGCCGTTACTCCAGACGATCGAGCTCAGCGTCGATCGCGGGATCGATGGGTTCTGGCCGATACCACTGGATTTTTCGGGTCGCGTACATCAGGACGGCGAGACCGGCGAACACGATCGTGGCCCCGACCAGCAGCGCGTGATCCTCGAGCTGCACCAGCGTGTACTGAAATCCGTAGGAGATGCCCGTGCTGACAAAAATAGAGGCCGCGAACCGGGCTGACCCGAACGTCCACAGCGCGTACATCCCCGTCAACGCGGTGGTTGCGCCCCCGGCCACGACGTACGCGATGGGGACCACGGTATGCTCCGATAGGGCGAGGAGCAGCAGGTAGAAGCTGACCTGGGCCAGCCCGATCATGCCGTATTGCGCGGGATGCACGGGAATCCTCGACGACAGCTCGACGACCAGGAACGCGCCGAGCACGAGGGCAACGAACAACAGACCGTACTTGAGCGACCGCCTCACCTGCGCGTAGCCATCGCCCGGCTGAACCAGGCGGACTCCGAACCACGTGCCGGCGGTCTGAAGGTGGTCGATGGTGACTTCCGGGACGCCGCGAGCGACGTTCGAGACCCACCACTGGGCATCGAATCCGTCGGCGCGAATCGTGCGCTCCGCGGGCACGAACTCGCCGTCGAAGCTCGGGTGGGGCCAGTCGGAGTGAAGGGCGACCTTCGTTTGCACGCCGCTCGCGGTGAACGCCACCGCCTCCACGCCACTCAACAGAATCCGGCCCTTCAGGGTGATGGAATGGTCGGGCCCATCGATCTTGGCCGGCGACGACAGCGGGGCATGGCTTCGGAAGCGGTCGGCCGCGGGCTCGAAGCGGATCCGAGCCCCATCGACCCGCTCGACCTCGAGTTGTCCGAGCCCGCGGGGGTCGGTCAC
The DNA here is from genome assembly GCA_028289325.1 of Myxococcota bacterium. GTDB lineage: Bacteria > Myxococcota > Kuafuiibacteriia > Kuafuiibacteriales > Kuafuiibacteriaceae > JANQQN01. The sequence goes on from JANQQN010000089.1 coordinate 14,968, forward strand.
GCCCATGATCCAGTGCGCGCTGGGCCAGTCGACGACCGCACCGTCGGGGAGCTCCGGGAGTCGGAAGCCGTCGAACTCGGCGATGAAGCCGATCTCGCTGGTCAATACCGGGACTTCATAAATAGCGCGATGGAGCAGACGGGTCGCCTGCCGAACGTCGAGTTCGAGCTGGGCCGGGGAGACGAAGATCAGGCCTTGTCGGGGCGTGGTCTCCACTTCCGAGCCGGTCTCGGTGCGACGGAGCACGCGCTCTTCGTACGTATACGGGATGGCCAGCTGAGGCGCCTGAAGCGTCTGACGACCGCCCGCCCGCTTGGCGACGTCGTCGATGACCTCCTGTGCGCGCTGCATCCGCTCCCAGTGGAGGACGCCGACGAGGGCCAAGGGAATGCCGAGCAGCACGCCCAAGATGCCGACGGCAAGGAGCTTGATGCCCGGGGAACGAGACGAAATGGGTGGTGGCGATTTCATGGCGCTTTTCGAACTCTCGCCCCGACGTGGCTCCATCCCTTGAGTTTAGCACGGCGGGGCGGCGCCGCCGGCCGGCGCTGTTCATCTCCTGATGATCGCGGTACTTCTGGACGATGCGTCGAGGCCCGTTGATCGCCGGTATCCTCTTGGCCCTCGCCTCGCTGGGCTGCGGTGACGACGAGCTCAGTTTTGGCGGCTCGTGGTCCTCGGCGTCCCGTAATTTCGGCGGCCCCTTCGGCCACGATCAAAATCCGCTGAGGAGCGAACGGTTCATCGTCTACAGCGGCGATGCGACCACCAGCGCGCGTCGATACGCGGCGGATGTCGCGGAGGAGAGTTTGACCGAGCTCGAGGCGCTCCTCGCCGTCGGCGCGAACGACTATGACTTCTTGCCCCGCTACGACGAAGACAAGATTCATATCTTCGCGGTGGGGTCTCAGGACTTCGAAAACAACACCGGCATCGCCTACCGCGACGGCATCATCGTCATCTCCCGCGACAACCGAAACTACCGGCGATTCGGGTTCGATGGCGCGCGGTACAAGCGGCTCATCAAGCACGAAACGATGCATGTGGTCGAGTTCCTGCTCATCGGAGATCCGGTCCACCAGCAGGCGTCCGATGTATGGTGGCGCGAAGGCTTCGCGACCTGGGTCACAGGACAGAATGAGCGATCCGTTCGGACCGTCGCGCAGGTCGAGCAGTGGCGACAAACGCGGGGCGATCTCAAAGGCGGTGGCAACCCGGTGGCGGTCCATGTTTGGTCCGACTTTCCGTCCTCGGTGCTCGAGGCCGCCGACACGTTCTCCTACTACGCCCACTTCGCGCTCGCGGTCGACTACGTCATGAGCCCCGAGGGCTTGGGCGGAACGCCGAGCGACGTCGTTGCGCTCTATGACGAGCTGGGGAGGGGGCGGAGCTTCCGCGCCGCGTTTGCCGACCAGTTCGGTGTCTCGCTGGCCGAGTTTCAGCGGTCGTACTTCGACCGCATTGCCGCATTCTTGCCGCCGTGAGGCGAGTCTCTCACCGCGGCGGCGGCTCGAGTCGAGCGGGCCGAATGCGGCGATCGTTCAATACTCGACCCTCGGCGATCTGACAGGGTCACCGGCGTCGCGCCCGCCGGCGCGCGGTTTGGAGACGGTATGAAAAACTCACCATCGACCCCACAACAGTTCGACGCGATCGTCGTCGGCACCGGGCAGGCCGGGCCGATGATCGCCACTCACCTCGCGAGTCAAGGACAGCGCGTCGCGCTCATCGAGCGAGATAAGTTCGGCGGCACGTGCCTGAACGAGGGGTGTCGACCGACCAAAGCCCTGCGGGCCAGCGCGAGAGCGGCGTTCGTCGCCCGTAACAGCGCGGTTCACGGAGTGACGGCGGACGCGGTGCGGTTCGACATTCGCCAGGCCATGGCCCGGATGAGGAATATGATCGACCGGTGGCGGGAAGGGTTCGAGGGTTCCCTGCGTGCGAACAAGGGCCTGGAGATCGTCTTGGGCCACGCTCGGTTCACCGGGACCGACGACGGCGTGCACCGACTGGTGGTCGGGGATCGGGCGCTGGCTTCGAAGCACGTCGTTTTGAATGTCGGCGGCCGGGCTCGCATCCCCGACATTCCGGGCCTCGATACGATCGAACCGCTCACCAACGAATCGATCCTCCGCCTCCAGGAGGTTCCGGATCACCTGATCGTGGTGGGCGGATCATACATCGGGTTGGAGTTCGCGCAGATCTTCAGGCGATTCGGAAGCCGGGTGACGGTGATCGAAGCTTCGCCCCACGTCATCGCGCAGGAGGATGAAGACGTCAGCCAGGAGATCGAGCGGTTTCTGACCGACGAAGGCATCGATGTTTACACCAGCGCCCCCGTCGCGCGGGTGGGCCAGGTTGACGGAGGCATCGAAGTGTCGCTGCAGGACGGAACGTCGCGGGTGGGGTCGCATCTTCTGGTGGCGACCGGCCGCGTGCCCAACACGGATCGACTCGACCTCGACCGAGTGGGCCTGGCTCCGGATCGGCGTGGCTTCCTGCGCACCGACGGCACCTTCCACACCGAAGTCGACGGCATCGTCGCGGTCGGCGACATCAACGGCCGCGGCGCGTTTACCCATACGGCCTATCAGGACGGTGAGATCTACGTGGACCATCTGCAGGGGGGGCGACGGACCGCGGACGGCCGGGTCCCCACCTACGCTCTATTCACGGACCCGCCGCTGGGGCGGGTCGGCATGAACGACCGGGGGGCTCGCGAATCCGGACGCAAGGTGCTGCGATCGGTCTATCCTATGGCCAAGCTGACCAAAGGGGTGCTGGATGGGGAGACGAACGGCCTCATCAAGCTGCTCGTCGACGCGGAGTCCGAGCAAATCCTGGGCGCGACGTGTCTCGGGCTTCACGGCGACGAGATCGTTCAGATCGTCGGCGCTTTGATACACGCCGGGGCAAGTTATCGGGTGCTCGAAACGATGCTGCCCATCCACCCCACCGTCTCTGAATTCTATCCGACCCTGGTCAAGCAGCTGCGGCCGCTGGACTGACGACGGCGGTGGTGCGGTCACGGCCGGGTAGCCAGCCACCACCGCGCGTTCGTACGACTGTTCCCGTTGTCGAACGCGTTGAGGGCCTCGACTCCGATTCTGGCCGGGGCGCTGAAGAGGGTATCGAACTAGAAGGAGACTCCGACGAGCAGTTTGGCCTGCAGAAAAGTGTCCGACTTGCCCCCGCGGGGCCCGATGTCCGTGACCAGGCCTTGAATGACCCCGAACTGCGGACTTACGTAAACACCGGTCGTGCTTCCGTCGGCGTAAAACCCCCCCGGCTCCCAAAAGCCGAATCGGTAGCCGACCAGCGCTTCGCCGAGTAAAGTCGGGTTGCTGTAGTCTTCGCCGTCGAGCTTGTTGTTTTGGCCCCACACCCATCCGCCGAGGAGGGCCACCTCCGCGTGTAGTCCTCGCCAGATGTATTGCCGGTATCCCACCGCGAGCAGGTACTCGTCGATCGTTTCGACGACGTCGTGTTTGACGTTGGGCCGGATGAACGCGCCCAGGAGTAGGTCGCCTCTCACTCCCCCCGACTCGCCCCACAAAGTTCGCGAACCTCGGATGCTGATGATGCCGACCTCCGGCAGGAACGGCTGGATGAGCTCAACCTCCACCGCCCACCGGTGGGTCGGCGCCGTGGACGGGCGCGCATCGAGGCCCTCGGTCGGCTGGCCGGCGAAGGCGGTGAGGAGCAGGGTCAGCGTCGTCGCGCTCAACATGCGACGAATGATCAGGCGTGTTGCTTTCGATATGCTATATCCACCGACGCGAGTAGGTATATCGTGAGCGATACGGATATGTCATGGTTATCCGCAGTGCCAGTGGTTCTGGCTGCGGCTCGGCGGGGCAGCGCGACGGCGGCGGCCGAGGCAATGGGGACCACGACGGCCACCGTTATTCGGCGCATCGGCGGGCTGGAGTCCGCTCTTGGGGCCCGCCTGTTCGACCGGACGCCCAATGGGCTTTTGCCCACCGCGGCGTTGGAGCTGGTGTTGCCCTGGGCGGAGCAGGTCGAGTCGGCGGCCATCGGCCTTCAGCGCGAAGTCCAGGGCCATGAGTCGGCGCCGGAAGGCAAGGTTCGGCTCGCCCTTCTTCCGGTGGTTGCGAGTCGGTTCGTCGTCCCGGCCATTCCCGCCCTTCGGGCCCGATACCCCGATATCGCGCTGGAGCTGGTCGCCAGCAGCGCCGTCGTAGATCTCGTCCGGCGGGAGGCGGACATCGCCGTGCGCACGGTCCGGCCTCAAGTGGGCGACCTGGTGGTTCAGCGCCTCGGCCGCTTTCCCCTGAGCGTCGTCGCGTCGCCGACGCTCCTCGCCGAACGAAATCCCCGCTGCCTCGACGACCTCCCGTGGGTCGCGTGGTCGAGCACCGAGCCCCAGCCCCCGGAGGCGCGATGGCAGTCGCGCCACGTCGCCGACGCGAAGGTTGTCCTGCGGGCGTCGGGGCTCGAGACCCTGATCGAAGCGGCGCGCGCGGGGGTGGGGGCGCTGGTCGTGGCCGAACCGGTGGCTGCGGTCTGTCAGGGGCTGGTGCGGGTGAATGTTCCGATCCCCCCAATGCCGCAAGGCGACATCTGGCTGGTCGCCCACCGCGCCTTGCGACCGGTGCCGAGAGTGGACGCGGTGTGGCAATGGATTCTGGCGTCATTTCGGTCAATGGAGGCCGAGGGTCGGCTCCAGCTCTCGTCGTAAGTACTTTCGCCAAAGATGTTCCGAGGGTGATATCGGGGTTGGCTAAATGTCGGCTGAACCAACACGAAGAATCACTTTTTCTAGATTCTCTTCAAGTGAGGACAGCACTACGCTTCCATCATGACCGGTCTACATAGCGCTCGACAACTGTGTAACGCCGCGCTCATGAACGTCGACTTCGTTCGACTGTCTCCCGAACATTCGCTGCGCGACGCCATCGAGCAGATGAGCGGCCGGCGAGAGCGGTACGCCGCCGTCATTTCCGAGGAGGCATTCGTGGGGTTGGTCTGCGATCGTGATCTCCGGCTCGCCTTGCCTTCGCGGCTCCGTCGGCCGCTCGGCCGGTGGAGTGGGTCGGCCGACGACGGATGCCTGATCGACGACACGAGCGTGATGTCCGTCTGTATCCGGCGACCGTTCACCGCTCACCCTCGGGGTTCAGCCATCGCTTCGGCTCAATTCATGTTGCACAAGCAGGTGGGCTGCCTTCCGATCGTCGACGACGCTTCGGGACTGCTCGGCCTTCTGACGCTTCGGGACTTCGCTCGTATCTTCGCGGCCTTCGCCATCGGAGGTGGGCCCGCGCTGGCGGCGCCCCAAGATGCGGTAGTATCGTGAGGCGGGGTCGCGCCAGCGCGACCGGACCTCTGTCGGGTCCGACCAAGGCGCCATGAAGTGGCTGAACTACCACCACCTGCTCTACTTCTGGACCGTCGTGCGCGAAGGCGGGATTCAGCCGGCGGCGCGAAGGCTGCGGCTCACCCACCCGACCATCAGCGCCCAGCTCAAACAGCTGGAGGCTTCCCTCGGCGAAGACCTCTTCGACCGGTCGGGTCGTAGCCTGGAGCTCACGGAGACCGGTCGGCTCGCGTACCAGTACGCCGACGAGATCTTCTCGCTGGGCCAAGAGTTTCTCGAGGTTGTGCAGAACGGGCCCAATGTCTACCGGCCGCTCCGGTTGACCGTCGGCGCCACCGGGGCGTTGCCAAAGGTCGTCGTTCGCCAGCTCCTCGCCCCGGTCTTCGGTCTCGAACAGCGCGTGCGATTGACCTGCCGGGAAGACGAGCACGAGCGGCTGCTCGCGATGTTGGCCACCCATGAGCTCGATGTCGTGTTCTCGGACTCCCCGGTCGCCGCGAGCAGCGGCATCAAAGCCTTCAACCACGTTCTCGGAGAGTCCGGGATCACGTTCTTCGCCGCTCCCGAGCTCAAGAAGAAGCTGCGGGGCCCGTTCCCGTCTTGCCTGCGGTCGGCGCCTTTTCTGGCCCCGTTGCCGAACACGACACTCGGTCGCGCGCTCACCCACTGGTTCGAAGAGCTCGACGCGCGGCCGGAGACCGTCGCCGAAATTCAGGACAGCGCGCTGATCAAGGCATTGGGCCACGAAGGCATCGGCGTGTTCTGCTTGCCGACGGTCGTCGAGGATGAAGTGACGAAACAGTATCGGGTCCGCGTCCTCGGCCGAACCAAGGATATTCGTGAACGCTTCTACGCGATCTCGCCGGAGCGTCGGCTTCGCAATCCTGCGGTCGTGGCCATCTGCGCCGCGGCGAGAAGCACCATGAGCGAAGACGAAGACGTGGCGCAACGTCTGTAGACAACGCTTAGGACCGGTGAGGAAGCCGGGTCAGAATGCGCAGCACGATGTCCGAAGTGCCGGTGATGACGCGGTCGGCGTTGATCCGATGTCGTGCCCATCCTGACCACACCACCTGCATCGTTTTGGCGTCTTGAAGCCGGACCACGATCTGCTTGTCGACCTGTCGCGGGGGTGCAACGTCGAACGGAATGAGGTCGCCGAAGATGGCGCCGTCTCCGGCCGATGGAATCATCGCGACCTGCTCCGCAACCGTGGGTCCCGCCGGAACGCCGACCGGCGCCGCTGCGACGGCGAAGGTCACAAGCAGGTCGGCGGTCTCAGCTTCGCTTCGAACGAAGCCACGAGCGCGCATGACCCGATGGATGGCGTGATTGACCACGGTCGCCGCCTCAGGACTGGACGAGGTGGGACTGTCCACCGCCTCCGATACGACTCGGTAGGTCTTATAGGTCGCCGATTGGAGGAGAGGATCCGCGTTATGTCCCACCGTCGGCGCCGACGCGCATGCGGCGAGTGCGACCCCCGCCCCGACGAGCAACGCCGTACGTCCGATTCGGCCGAGCCGGAAGCGTCCATCGGATTTGGGCGTCGCAGCGATCCTCATATTTTCAAAGTGAACGCTTCGGCTTCAGTTCGCTAGATCCGAAATGTCGACACCTACATGGAGGTATCACCGACAGATCCTTTTCCAGACATTGTTAGCGAAGTACTGAAACCTGATGAAAAATGCGGTCGGCTTGGGTAAGGGGCGGGCCATGATTCACGCAAGCGACGGTCCAGTGGACGAACCTGCATCATCCCGCCCGCCGCGCGGTCGAAGAGCGGATCTAGCTCGGCTCATCGAGTCGCCCGCCGTCACCATCGGGGTGTCGGCGGTGATCGTGTTGAACGCGATCGTTCTCGGGCTCGAGACCAGTAGCGGGCTGTCATCGGAAGCTCGTGCGACCCTGCAGATGATCGACGACCTGTGTCTGGCGTTCTTCGTGGTCGAGTTGTTGGTCCGCGCCTATGCCTTCGGAGGCGGATTCCTCCGAGATCCGTGGAGCGTATTCGATGCCGTGGTGGTCAGCGTCGCCCTCGTACCGAGCACCGGCCCCCTGTCGGTTCTGCGTACTTTGCGGGTCCTGCGCGTGCTTCGGTTGCTGTCCGTTGCCCCCACGATGCGGCGGGTCGTCAATGGACTGCTGGCCGCCGTGCCGGGGTTGATGTCCATCATGGGCATCATGGCCATCATCTTCTACGTCAGCGCGGTGATCGCGACCGGTCTGTATGGCGCCACGTTTCCCGAATGGTTCGGAAGCCTCGGGCGATCGGCCTATACGCTGTTTCAGGTCATGACCCTCGAGAGCTGGTCGATGGGCATCGTGCGGCCGATCATGAACGAGCATCCCCTCGCCTGGGTGTTCTTCATTCCTTTCATCCTCATCGCGACCTTTACGCTTCTGAATCTGTTCATCGCGGTCATCGTCAACGCGGTGCAGAAGGTCCAACAGGAGACCTTGGCCGTTCAAAGGGCCGCTGCCGACGATCAGCGCCAGCAGATTCTCAGCGAGCTATCGCAGATCGAAGCGAGCTTGGAGAAGCTTCGGCGCGGACTGGACGGCTGACCTGTGTCGGTGAGCTCGACACCTGTTGTAGAGATATCGTTCTAGTCCTGACCGGCCCAGTGCCTATTTTCGACATTACGGCGCTCGTGGGTGCCGTCCTGACGACGACATGCCGACAACCATCGCGCCTACGCTTCTTTGGGTCGCCTTCGCCCTGTTCATCGCCGCCATGCTCGCCCTCGACCTGGGGGTCATGCGGCGAAACGCCCATCGCATCGGGACTCGAGAGGCAGCGGCCTGGAGCGTGCTGTGGGTTCTGCTCGCCGTAGCGTTCAACGTGGGCATCTACGTGTACTTCGGCTCGGGGCCCGCGCTGGAGTTCACGACCGGTTATCTCATCGAAAAAGCGCTGGCCGTCGACAACATCTTCGTCTTCGCGATCATCTTCGCCGCCCTCCGCATCCCCGACATCTATCAACACCGGGTGTTGTTCTGGGGGATCATCGGCGCCGTCGCGCTGCGGGCAGTGATGATTGGGCTCGGGAGCGCGGTGTTCAGCCGCTTCGAGTGGGCGGCGCAGGTGTTCGGCGTTCTGCTGATCATCACCGGACTGAAGTTCATGAGCCAGTCGACATCGGAGACCAAGGAGAACAAGACGCCGTGGTGGGTCGGCTGGATCAAGGACCTCATTCCCGTGACCGACTCGGTGGAGGGCGGACGCTTCGTGGCCAAGTCAAACGGCCGATGGATGGCGACGCCTCTTCTCGTCGCCCTCGTGGTGGTCGAGGTCAGTGACGTCATCTTCGCGCTCGACTCGGTGCCCGCGATCTTCGCCGTCACCAAAGATCCGTTCATCGTCCTGACTTCAAATATCTTCGCCATTCTCGGGCTTCGTTCGATGTACTTTTTGCTGGCCAGCTTGCTGGACGAATTTGCGTACTTGAAGCCTGGTCTGGCCGCAGTCCTGACATTCGTTGGCCTCAAGATGGCGCTGGCCTCGGTCATCCATGTTCCGACCAGCGTCTCGTTGGCGGTGATCACGCTGATCCTGGCCACGTCGATCTTGGCGTCGATCGTCGTCAATCCTTCGCCGCGGCGGTGGTCCTGACGAACATCGAGTGCGGGGCAACGATGTGCCGCGGCCGAGACGTCAGGATCGGTCGTTGGGTCCGCGGGCCTTGATCTGGTCCTTCAGCCCCAGCGACTGGATCTTGTGAGACAGGGTCCGAACGGGTATTCCGAGGTGTTCGGCGGCCCGCGTCTTGTTGTTCCCACAGTGGGCGAGCGCGTCGAGGATCAGTCGAGACTCGAAGGCGCGCAGCTGCGCACGCAGATCGCCACGGGCGCTCGGTTCGTGGGACGCCGGCGATACGGTTGACGGGGCCCCTATCGACTCGGGAAGGTCGCCCACGTCGATCACGTCCCGCAGCGCCATAATCACCGCCCGGTCGACGACGTTTCGTAGCTCGCGGACGTTGCCCGGCTACCCGTGGCGCTCGAGCGCGTCGAGCGTAGAATCGGAAAAGTATCGGCCCGTGCCGCCCGCTCCCGCGGCCTTGCGCAGGAAGAGTTGCACGAGAGGTCGGATCTCTTCTCGGCGATCGCGCAAGGGGACATCAAGCTCATTGACTTCGGCGTGGCCAAAGCCAGCGACCAGCTGCACTTGACTCGGACTCGGACCGTCCTTGGCAAGTTCTCTTACATGGCGCCAGAGCAGCTGCGCTCAGAGCCGATCGATCGCCGGGCCGACGTGTGGTCGCTGGGGGTCGTGGCCTGGGAGCTGATGACCGGCCGACGGTTGTTTCGGCGGTCTACCGAGGCGGCAACCCTGGAGGCGGTGCTGAAGCAAACCATCGATCCCCCGTCGGCGGGGGCCACCGAGCCGCGCCTGCGATCGCTCGACTCGGTCATCCTTCGCGCGCTCGAGCGCGAGCCGGACCGGAGGTTCGATACTGTACACGCACTGGTCGAAGGCATCGAAGCGACGGGACTGGCGAGCATGCGCCGTGAGCAGCGCGGTGCCTTCATGAAGGCTCGCTTCTCCCGGGAACACGCCGAGATGTTGGGTTATGCAGAGGCGGCAAAGACGCTGCGGTCGGCGGTCGCTCGACCCGTCGGTCCCCAATCCAGCGTGACCGCCCAGCTGGCGGCAGGTCGACGCACCGTTCGCCCGGCAAGAGAACCGTGGGCCCTCGTCGCGCTTCAATACTGCGGTCGGGGCGGCCATCGTCGCCGCCTTCGTGGGCCTCATCGCCGTGGCTACCGGAGGTCTATGGACGCAACCGCCGTCGACCCCCGACCGCTCCCGAGCCGCCGAGCCCTCGCCGTCGGCGGCTCGGTTGGCGGAGTCCTCGTCTTCGCGGACCCGTCCATCGGTCCCCCCGTCGGCTCGGCCGCCGGATGCGAGCGCGACGACGCCCGCTGTTCGGTCGGCGCCCTCGTCACCTCGCGGCTCTGCCGCGGCGGAGCGGACGAAGCCTGGGTCGTCGAAGCGACGACGCGCGGTCCGACCGCCACGCAGGCCGGACCGTCGGAGCGCGCAGGAAGGCCGAGGTCGCGCGACCCGTCGCCCAAGGGCGACTCAACGTGAGCACCCCGGGCGGCTGGGCCGATGTGTACGTCGATGGCGCCCGGCAGGGTCGAACGCCGATCCGAATCGATGTTCCGGTCGGACGCCATCAGGTCGAGCTTCGGATCTTCGGGCGCCGGGCGGAGTCGCGATCCGTCGATGTCCGCGAGGGCGTCGTGTCGCGCCTGGTGCTTCCGGTCGCCGATCAGGAGTAACGGGTAGGGGGCGTGGGCTCGGCCCCATGCCCGGTCATGGTATAGGTGGGCCATGGCCACCGAAGCGGACAGGTCGCCTCTATGTAAGAACTGCGCCGCGCCGCTTTCGGGCCCTTATTGCTCGGTGTGCGGACAGAAAGACGCTGAGGTTGCGCGGCCGCTCGCGACCTTGCTCGGCGATCTGTTCGACGGGATGTTTTCGCTGGACTCTCGGGCGTGGCGGACCATCGGTCTGCTCATCGCGTCGCCGGGGCGGCTGACCCGGGCCTACTTCGATGGTCAACGCGCCCGCTATCTTCCGCCGATCCGGCTGTTCTTGGTGTGTTCGCTCGTGTTCTTCGCCGCGGTGGGCTTGAGCGGGCGCCACTTGCTGCGCCTCACGGCGGTGCCCAACATCGAGATCGTGGACCGAGGTCCGGCGTTCCTGCTGTCGTTCGACGAGGAGGTGGATGACGAAGCCCCCAACGGGCGGACGGCGACGACCACCACCAGCTCCCAGGCGGGATATCAGGCCAAACTGACGATGTTTCCTCGCGCCGACGATCCCGTGATTTCAGAGATTCCTGCCGAGGCGCTCGACGAGCTGCTGGAACGGAACCCGCAGATACCAAAGCTCGCTCGTCGACTGATCGTCGGGTTTCAACACGCGGTGACCGACCCCCAGGCGTTCAACGCGAGCCTCAATGTGTGGCTGCCGAGGATGATGTTCATCTTGGTCCCGGTCTTCGCGCTGGTCCTTCGGCTCTTCTACTGGCGTCGCGGCTGGTTCTTGGCCCACCACATCTTCTTCGCGCTTCACTTTCACAGCTACGTCTTCGTGCTGCTGACCTTGGTGTTGGTTTTGGTGTCCACGGTCGGAGGGGCCGTCGGCGCCATCGTGTTTGGGGTTGCGAGCGGGGGCTATCTGCTGGGGTCGATGCGAACCGTGTACGGGGATTCGCGGCTGGCCACGGCGGGCAAGTGGTTGGCGGTGACGGTGATCTACATGCTGATCTTCTTGACCACGCTGACGCTGACCTTGCTCGCTGCGCTTCGGGAGCTGTAGCGGCGCTGGGGGCGCCGCCGCCGGCGCGGGCGGCGCCGGCAGCGGCACATGAAGGCAGTCACTGCCCGATGACGATGTATCCGATCACTTCGGTGGTGTGGTTGGTCTCCGAGTCTCTCGATCTCTCTTCCTCGACCTTGATCTGAACGCTGGTGGCGCCCAGGTTCCGCATGCGGAGCGCGGACGTATCGCCCCCGTCGTGGGTTTGCATGGCGGCGAGGAACACCGGGCCGGACAGCGTGGTCCCGAAGTTGATCGTGGAGAAGGCGTGGGTTCGGTCGTTGCCGGTTCGACCGACCACCACCGGCCGTCCATCGACCGTGGTCGTACCGGGCGCCACCGCCAACCAGTCCACGCGTTCCGCGATATGGGCGCCGCTCGAGCTCTCCTCCTCTTCCAAGAAGATCTGGAAGCCGGTGGTGGTCACGTTGCGGATCCGCACCGCCACCGGATCCGCTTCGTTGTTGGACGCGACTTGCGCCATCACCACCGGGGGCGCAGAAAACGTGGTCCCGAAGGAGACCGTGGTCCACGCGCTGGTGATGTCCGCGGACCCGGCTCGGGCAGGGAGGTCGCCGAGGCTGGTGACGTTGCGTTCCACCGCGGCGTAGCCGAGGTCTTCGACCACGTGCCAGCCGTCGAGGTACATCCATTCAACGAGCGCGAAGTCGAAGTGGGCGGCGGAGGCGTCGAAGACCCGCATCGTCGACGGATTTCCGCCGAGGTACGACGGCGGACCGAGGATGACGATCGGGTCGCTGAACCCCGTGAGCGCGACGGACCGAGCCACGTGATCGACCTGCACCGGCGCCGCCTGCAGCGTCGTCGGCGGACCGCCGGACACGACGAGATCGCTGGCTTCGATCTCGTTGAGGAAGGCGGCCAGGTCTCCGACCTCCCCGCCGGTCAAGCTGACGTTGGTGTGGGCGACGATCGCAGCCTCGATGGTGTCGGCTGAGCCGTCGTGTAGATACGGGGCCGTGGCCCACACGTCGAGCAGGGTCGGAGTATCGAATCCATCCAACGGGCCGCCGAGGCGACCGCCGCTGGCCACGGTGATGGTCCCCACGTCGTGCCGGCTCCCGGTGTCGGAGTCGGTGGCCAACGTTCCGGCGTGGCATCCATCGCATCCGTGTTGGAAGAACAGGTCGCGACCGGACCCTGCGGCGGGCGTCAACCCATCGGGGCTCCGGAAGGGGCTGGGCGCGATGTCCGTCAGCGACGATACGTACGCCGCGAGGGCGTCGAGGTCGGCGCTGAGGCCGGCCTTGGGGGCACCGAGGAGATCCGAGGTGACCGCGAAGTCCGCATCGGTCATCAACCCCAGACCGCCGGCGAAGTCTCGGATCTGGTTCTCAAAGTCTTGGACCTCATCGAAGTTGCCCGTCCAGTGCAGGATGCCGTGGGTGATGCCGCCTCGACCGTTGAGGTCGATGGTATTGCGGAGCCCTTCCCCGAGGCCTGTGAAGTCCCAGATGCGGCCGTCTTGGCCGCCGTCATTGTGGCAAGACGCGCAAGCCATGTAGTCGTCGAGGGCCAGCCGATCGTCCCGCGCGTCGTAAAACAGCTGCTTGCCGAGAAGAACGCTCGAGGCCAGGACCTCGGTCCCCACCGTGGGGCGGACGGCGATCTCGACCGCGGTCTGGTTGTGGTCTTCGACGATCTGGCTGATGTCGTAGATCCCGATCGTCCGGTCCATGAAGTTATGGACGGCGAGCCGCCGACCATCGGAGGACATGCTGACCGACTGCGGCGCGCGACCGACGTCGAACCGGAACAGCTCGTTTCCGTCGAAAGTGTCGGTCACCGCGATCTCGCGGTTTCCTTCCAGCGTCGTAAACATGTACGCCCCGTAGGGCCCGAAGGCGGCGTCATTGGCCACGCTCGCATTGTCGTGGTCGACGCGGCGGCCCAGATCTTCCTGACCCGCGGCGATGTCGAAGACCGACGATACCGCGCGAACGGTCTGATCGAAGGTGATGCCGATGCCGCCCCGCAGGTCGCCGGCGAGGACGTTGTCCTGCTTCGAGGCGACCCACGCCGTCTCCCCGTCGGGAGAGATGACCGCCGGCCCCAGGTAGTTGGGGACCCCGGGGCCCGAGTGCTCCGACGCAGCGCGGTTGGAGTGCTGCAGTACGACCGTCTGCGGCGACCCCAGGTCGCTGGTCATCGCGATGACCTGGCCACCGTAGCTGCCGTTAGCGTCATTCACGATGGGGTTGGCAGTGTGCTCCCCGGGAAGGGGCGGGGTGATGAACCGGGTGACGAAAACGGTGCTGCCGTCGCCGCTGACCGAGACGTGGCGTAACGCTCCGCCCAGCACGACCGCGCCTTCGGTGGCCCGGGTCGCCGCGTTGAACTTCCACACTTCGCCCGTGCCTTCCAAGGCCACGAACGCGCTCGAGTCGGTCGGCGAAAAGGCGATGCCGTGGGGTTGGGACGCCAGCGGCAGCTCGACCGACGCCACCACCGCCAAGGTTGCGGAGTCGATGACCGAGATCGTCGCGTCTTTCTTGTTCACGACCCAGATCTCGGCCTGACTCGGTGCGCGGGCGATCGACCACGGTGCGTCGCCGACGGGTATCTCGGCCAAGAAGGCCCCATCGGCGGTGTGCACGGTGACCGTGTCGTTGTCAGGGTTGACGTTCCAGACCCGTTCGTTGGCGCCGGAACCCTCGAAGAGGATGGTGCCGGAGGACGTGGGGCGGTTCGCGGTCAGCGGGTTGTGGATGATCTGAATGAAGGAGGTCTGGGTCGAGTTGCCGGCCCCGTCGCGGGCGAGGAGGGTTACGACATAACGACCCGCGGTCCCGTAGATATGGTTCGCGGTGGGGGTGGTCGAATACGGAGTGCTCGTGCCGTCGCCGAAGTTCCACGAGTACTCGACGGGGTGAGTACCGGTTCCGGTGGCCCCGAAGCTCACCGTGGTGTTCACGAGCTGGGGCAGCGATGGGTTGGCGCCGATCGATAGGCCGGCCTGGGTTCCTCGAACCTCGACTTCGGCGAGGGTCAGGAAGTTGGTCCCTCGCAGCTGTACTCGGACGAACTGCCCGCTGCGGGCAATGGGGATGGTGATCGAATCGCCGGTGAGGGTGTCGACGTAGTACTCATCGACCCCGGACTGCGCGCGGGTGCCGGCGATCGTCGTCGATGTGAAGGGCACGTCGGAGACGAACACCGAGAAGTCGCTGAGCCGAGTCTGGCAGCAGTCGGTGCGGTTCCAGATCGTGATGTCCTCGATCTGGGCCACCCCTTGCAGGTCGAGTTGCCACCACGCCTCGGTTTCCTCGAGGGTGTGGGCGAGGGAGTGCGATGCCACGTCTCCGCTACGACGACCGTCGATCGCGTTGCTGGGTCCGAACTCGGATTCCGGCGGTTGCTGCGAGGACTGAGTAGCGACCCCTTGCAGGGCGAGGTTGTCCTCGCCGAAGACCTGGACCTCGGCGAGGTTGAGGGGGTTGGTTCCTGCGAGCTGAATGCGGACGTAGCGCCCGGCCCGGTCGATGCTGATGTCCGCGAGTCCGTCTACGCCGCCCGGAACGTGAACCTCGAACACGCCGGGCTGGCTCCGTACCTCCGCGAGGTCTCCGGAGGCGAAGGGGGCGTCCGACACGAACACGTAGAAGTTCTGAAGCTCGTCGGTCGCGGTGTCGGTCCGATTCCAGACCCTCACCGAGCGGATCGTGGCCGTCGAACGCAGGTCGACTTGCCACCACGGGGAGACCTCGTTCTGAGTGCGGGCGAGGGAGGTCTCGGGGGTTCCCGTCATGTCGCCGTCGAGCGCACGATCGGGACCGAGGTTAGGGGCTTCGGCCGACGACTGAGAGGCGATACCGCCGTCGGCGAGGTTGCGGAACTCGCTCTCGGGGGTGGCGGCGCGGAGCACGGCCGCGACCGACGGCACCCCGTCTTCGTCGACCGCGAACAGCATCCAGTAGCCCGGGGTGAGCACGTTCGGATTCGGGTCGGCGGTGATGTCGTAGACGTTGCCGGCGGCAGCGGTGATCTGCGGGCGTAGGTATCGAAGGTCCGAGTTGAGGCCGTGAGTGTTCGACGACATCTTGATCAGACTGAAGTACGACACGGGACCGGCGGTCTGCACCTGGAACGGAACGCCAGGTACGATGGCCGAGGGGGCGGTGGTGATGCTGGGGCGGGGCGCAAGCTCCCCGGCGTCATCGAACAAGTAGGGCGGTGAGAAGATCTGTCCGTCGGGGTGGCTGGACCCGTTGCAGGTTCGGCTGCCTGAGCAGTACCCGCCGCCGGCCGCCAGCACCCGGCCGTCGGTGAGGAGGATGCCCGTCGAGTGGTAGCCACGGGGGATGGTCATGGGGGCGCCGACCGTCCACTGGCCGGTGGTCGGATCCCACCACTCCGGCTCCAAGACGCCGCCGTCGTCCGAGAACTTGCGACCGGACGTGTTGCCGCCGAGCACGATGACCTGGCCGGTGGGGAGCATGACTCCGACGTGGAATTTGCGCGGGAAGTTCATGGGGCTCGTCGTCTGCACCAGCGGCGCGGGACCGTTGATATCGACAGTGAACGCGTTGTTGACGCTGGCGATGTTGCCGCCTGATTGCCAGCCACCGGCGGTGAGCAGGCGGCCTCGGTCGTACATCACCGTGGCGCCGTGCTTGTGGTAGAAGTCGGTCATCTGAGGACCGGTCTGTTCGAAGCTCCCTTGGCCCGTGGTGTTGATCCAGTGCATGTCGGGCGTGGGGCCGGAGTGGAACAGCTTTCCGTTGGGCGCGACGTGAAGCAGCGGCCACCAGTTGCGTTCACCGTACTGACCGCCAGGATAGGGATCGAGGACCATGGTCCCGAAGTTGATGTTGTTCTGGATCGTCCAGCCATCTCGCTCGTCCCAGCGCTCCGGGATGCGGGGAAGCGACGCGGACCCCATGGCGGTGAAGATGTCCCCGTCGGCGAGGGCGACGGTGGTCGGGTACCAGCGACCGCCGCTGGCCATATCTTCGATCTGGGTCCACGAGGTGCTGCGCCAGTCGAACAAGCTGACGAAGGGCGTGTTGGCCTGGTTGCGACCGCCGTTCACGAAGACCCGACCGTCGGCCATCATCGCCAGGTGGGCGCAGAACATGTTGTGCCCGATCGTGAACAGATCGGTGAACGAGCCGTCGGCCGGATCCCACACCGTGCTGTAGTTCTGCTCGGGGCGCGGCCAGGTCTCACGCTCCGAGCCCGACCAGGAGAGGATCCGTCCGTCGGGAAGGTTGGCGATCGAGACCGGGATGAGCGGCCAGCTGATCACCGGCCCCCATTGTCCGACCACGTTCGGGCCGGCGCTGGGCCCCGGAGGCGCGAAGTTGGGGATCGCGAACTGCTGGTGCAGGCCTCCATCGTCCGTATTCTGCTGAATGGAGGCAAGATTGCTGAGGGAATCGTCCGCGACCTCCACCACCAGGTTGGACTGCACGTTCACCAGCGCGAAGTTGGCGCCCCGCTCGACCAGCCGAAACTGCTGGGCCGGGCTTCCGTTGCACGTCGCCTGCTGGATGTTGGCGCCGACGGCGATGCTGCCCCCGGCGATCTCCACGCATTTATTGCTGTGGCGAAAAGAGATCGCGTACGTATCCAGCGACGGCACCGCAAGGCGGAAGTCCATTTGCTGGTTGGTGCCACCGTGGCACGTCCACTGAATGATGTTGGCGCCGTCGCTCGTGCTCGCGCCTTCGACGTCGATGCAAAGGCCGCTGTTGGCGCCCGCCGCGGATGACGTGAAATCCGCGAACGCCGACGTCTCCGCACTGATGGCGAAGGCGAAGACCAAACATGCTGACCATCGGCCAAGTTTCCGTCCCGACATGGAGCGGGAATCTAGCTGTGGACTTCGTCACTCCGCAAAGCAGGACATGAATATTTTCTGACGAATCTGCGGTAAGCCGCACCGTGTCGTGTAGTCCCAACACGATCAAAATACTTGGTCACAGGCGCCAATGTTCGGACACGTACACTGGGAGGCTTGTTTGTCCGCGGAAAAGACCTTACCCCGAAAAGGCCAGGGTCAGGGCGATTCAGCGAGGACAGGGCAGCAAGGCCTTTTGGCGAAGGAGATCTTGCACTTCGATGCGGCTCTTGATCTGGGAGAGCAACCGGACGGCATCGATGCGCAGGTACTCCTTTTGAGTGTTGATGACATTATCGTCCTCGTCATCGCCGTCGAAGATCGCCACGCCGCTCGAGCGGATCCAGTCGATGAGATCGTCGATTTCCGGAAGCTCGCCCGTGGCTCGCTGATAGAACTCTTGGGCCAGCAGCACCACGCCGCAGGTGACAGGGGTCGCCTGACTGGTACCTTGTTGCACCGATTCGCCGTTCGGGCCGTTGATCCCCGACGATGTCACCGGGGCTCCGGGCGCGAAGATGTCCGTGTAGCAGAAAGAGTTGGTCGTAGGATGTAGCCGCTGTGAAAACGGCGTGATCCGGTCGGTGTCCGTCGAAAAGGCGACGGCGCCCGACTGATAGCTGAAGCCCCCTTCGTTGTTATCGTAGACCGCGCCCACGCTGATGCAGTCGCGGATGATGGCCGGAAATGACATGCCTTCTTGGCTATCGTGGCGATAAAAGTCGTTTCCGGCCGCGATGACCACCGCGATGCGCTTCTTCTTGAGGGCGGCGATGGCCCGTGAGACCTCGTTGTCCCCGAGCAGCTCGTCGGTCTGATAGTTGTCCTGTCCCCCCAGCGACATGCACACCGTGCTGATGTCGTACGTTTGGTGGTTGTCGTGGACCCAGCGCAGCGCATCGAGAATCGCGGTGAACGACCCGCCGCCGGCGTTGGAGAGCACCTTGATCGGTACCACCCGAGCCTGGGGTGCGATGCCGATGTGGTCCTCGTTGGCCACGATGATCCCCGCCACGTTCGTCCCGTGTCCGTTGCCGTCCCACGCGTTTTCAGGGTCGCCGTTGTTGTCGGCCGTGTAGTTGCGTTGGGTCGGGATGCGGCCCAGAAAATCCACGTGGGCGGTGTTGAGTCCGGTGTCGAGGACGGCCACGGTGAGGCTCTCGCCGTTCACGTTGAAGCGGGCCCGGGCCTCGGCGGCCTTCACCAGCGCGACGACCTCGACGAGCTCGGTGCCCAACCGGAACCGCGGCGTATCCCGCTGGATCGGCGTGTCCACCGTGGAGACGATATCTTCGACCAACGCGGGGGCTGCGCCGATCGGCGCCGCCTCGAGGGCCAGATCGGCGTCCGGGGTCTCCTCGACCGGCTCGAAGCATTCGTACTCGGCGTCCGCGGCCAACGGAGACAACCAGCTGACGTGCAGATGATGGTGATGAAACGGGGCGCAGCTCGCCTCCGGGATCTCCTGGTCATTAAAGAAGAACCGGGTCGCCCCCGACTCCACCAACGCGCGAGCGAGCGTTTGCATCCGCTGCCGGTCGTAGTTCGCGGCGCGATCCGAGGTCTTGGGACACGAAGCTTGCCCCGCCCAGGTCGGCCCACCGTTGGTCGACATGGGCCGCGCATCGATCGACAGCCCGTGGAGGTGACCGCTGTGGGGCGGCATCAATCCCCCCCACGGATAAGAGAGATTGGTCAGCACCAGCGGTTGCGGCCAGCCTTGGCGACGGATCGCGTGGCCGACCTCTTCCAGAAAGCCGGCGAGCTGACGGTGGGCCCACCGCCCCCGAGTGTTCGGCGCGAACACCAGCCCGCCGCGGATCGCCTTGACCTCGCGAAGGTGCGTGTAGCCGAGATGAACCGTGGCCGATGTGGTGCCCCCGTTGGCGATCCGGGCCACCACCTGTTCTTCGCCCTTTCGGCGGGGATCGTCGCCCGCGACATGGGACGCGGTGTAGCGGGTCGTGGCCTCGCCGTTGGTGTCAGTGATCACGGACACCGGGGAGACGGTTCCGAGCAGTCGCTTATCGCGCCAGCCTTGGCTGCGACCGAACCGCGCCTTGATCGCGTCGAGGCTCCGCCACTCGCCGAGCGGGTACACCGCGTGTACGTCGAACCGAACCTCGATCCCGACCATCGGCTGACCAGCCGCGTCGACGACGGTCACCGTCCAATCGACCGCATCCGAGCCGTTGGGGCCGAGATGGGTGACCGCCGACGGGGACCGGCCCGATGGCGCGTGCAGGGCGCTCAACGACGTTTCCAGGTCGGGATACGCTCGGTGGTGATTGGAGAAGCGGGTTTCAGGGTGGAGCTTGGGGTCTGACATGAGCCTCGAACCCGGATTTAATCAGGTCGGCCGCGGGGAGCCAAATCCGCCGCGAACGGGGGCCGGTCACGTCTTTTTGGGGCCGGTTGGTCGTCGCTGAGCGGCGAAGTCCAGGATCTTGGCCGCCGCGACGTCGGGATCGTCGGTAATCGCCAACAGCTCGCCATAGGGCTCGTCCCGGGCAAGCTGCCGAAGGAGCGGATAGACCGGCTTGTCCACCGTCCAGTAGCGCTCACCTAGGAACACCATGGGGCTGGCGACGCCGGTGGTCATGTAGTGATTCTGGCAGGCATCCTGGAAAATCTCTTGAATGGTGCCCGCGCTACCGGGAGAGAAGATGACGCCACAGTCGGCGATCGTCAGCAGTCCGTCTTCTCGGACGCTGTTGGCGAAGTACTTGGCGATGTCGGACGCGAACGGGTTCGGCGGCTCGTGGCCGTAGTGCCAGGTCGGAATCCCGACGCTGATCGGCCCGTTCGCGGCGGGCGGGTAACGTTCGCGCACGCGCATCCCCGCCGCCAGCCATTCCCGATCCGTGTATTTTGGCGCCGACGAGAGCTGCTCCACCGCGGCGATCAGCGCTTCATCGGGCCGCGAAGCGAGATAGGCGCCGAGATGGGTCGCCTCCATGGCGCCGGGACCGCCTCCCGTCGCCAACAACAGACCTTCGCGGGCCAGTCGTCGCCCGAGCTGGGCGACGGTCCGATAGGCGCGGTCCCCTCGAGCGAGGGCGTGGCCGCCCATGATCGCGACCACCCGCCGCCCGGCGATCCGCTCCTCGAGGGCATCGGTGATCGCGTGATCGTGCAGCCGCCGGGCGAGGGTTTCGAGGATCGACGGCGGCTGGCTGCGGCCTGTCTGCTGCCAATGGTCGTAGACCCGAGCGTCCAACGTTCGAGCGTAAGATTCGGGGCGCTGGGGTTCGAACCCGTCGTACAGCTCATCGACGGTGTACAGCCGAGCCCGATAGGGGTGATAGGGCAGACCAGGCAGGCGGGGGAAGACCAGCGCCCCCCGGTCGAGGGCCGCGTGTTTGACGGCGGGGGCCAGCTCGCACCCGAGGAACACCGTCCCGTCGAGACTCGCCCGCAAGAGGATGTCGGTTCTGGGGGTCAGGTCGAGCCCCTGGCAGACCGCGCCCGCGAGCGCGTCGTTGGCCGCCAGTCGGTCGAAGGTCTCGAGATCTTCGATTTCGATCACCGGGGCACGACTATCGCGAAGCCACCGACAGAAGAAGGGCGGGGCGATCCGGATCGCCCGCGGGGCGCGGCGTCGTCAGGCGAGGAGGTCGCCGGTGACCTGACCACCGGCGCAGGGCCAAATCTTGTGAAGGTCGGGATTGCTTCCTTTGTACTGACCCAGGCCCAGGCCTTCCACCACCGCCTCCAGGACCTGGAGATTGTTCCCGCCGCGGGTCACCGTGCCTTGCTTGAAGCTCGGCATCCGAGTGGCGATCATGTTCGGCCCATCGCCGCCGGAGTGGTCGCGACCGTCGCCCATGTCTGTCACCTGCACCACCACCGTATTGTCGATGAGCTTGCTCCCGGGGACCGCGGGATCGTCTTCGGCCATCAGGCGGTTCACCAGATACGCGATGCACCGACTCATATAGTTGGTCATCTCGGCGTTGGCTTCGGCGGGCGCGGAGTGACAGGACCCGTGGTGGTCGCCTCGATAGGCGGTGTCGTGGGCGTACCACACGCCTTGGTGCCACCCGAGCTGAAGCGTCGCCACGTTCGTCAACCCGCATTTCATCGCGGCGACGATCACGTCGGACTGGAGGTCGGACTGATGCGCGAACACGCCGACGTCACCGCCGGGGATGGGCCCGGTGGTTGGATAACCGTTGGCATTCCAGGGCGGAGAGGTGCACTCCTCGGCGGGGGTGAACGAGACGGCGTCGACAAGGCGCTGCTCGACCTCCTGCAGGGCGGTCTCGTGCTTTTCCAGGGTCGCGCGCTCGAAGGCGCCGAGACGGTTCTTCAGCTGGGCCAGCGCGGCCCGGTTGACGTCCATGACGCTCTGCTTACGGGCGAGGAAGCCGGACGAGTCGCCGACGGGAGGTCGGCTCCCGAATAGCTGCTCGTAAGCGGCGGCGGGGCTGTTCTGAAACGGCACCCGGTCGCCGGATTTTCGGGAGATCGTATCTTGCGTGTTGGTCTGGACCCCAAGGGTGATCGCCCCGTACGGGGTGTTGGCGCTCAAGACGCTGGCGATCTGCTGATCGATGGTGTCTCCGGTCCAGTCTTGTCCCCACCGCAGCTCACCCATGCTCTTGCGGGGGTTGCCGTGGCCGCTGGCCACGACCTCGACCTCCCGGAAGTTGCACACCGACTGCAGCCCTTCGTAGGCCGCGGTCGCCGCGTTGAGCGTTGTTCCGTTGGGCAGCCACATGCCGTTCGGCGCCCCGTTCGACGCGTAAACGAAGACGACGCGTTTAGTCGCGCTTTGCGCGTGGGCGGACCGGGTGGCGAGCAGACCGGCGACGAGGGGAGAGGCGCGATACAGCGCGCCGGTGACCCCCGCCTGGGCGGCCAGGCGAAGGAAGTCGCGGCGGTTCCGATGAACGATGGCGTTCGTGTCTTTCATGGTGTTCGATTCCCGTCCGTTGTCGATCAGCGCCGAAGGCGCAGCAGGCTCTCCGTCGCGAGCTCGATGAACATGTCGCGGGGACTCTGGTTTCGTTCCAGCGCGGCCATCATTCGGGACGCGGAACAGTTGTAGGCGTCGCGCTGCTCATCGGTAAGGGTCTCGCGGTTGGCGAGATCCACGTCGCGGTCGTAAAACGCGAGGCCGGTCAAGAACCTGAAGCTGCGCCGTACCAAACACGTCTTGACGGCGGTGGTGGACGCGATCTTGTTCGATAGGTCCTTGGCGCCAGCGAAGGTGATCGTCGCTTCATCGCTCGTCGAGTCGACAC
Organism: Myxococcota bacterium; assembly: GCA_028289325.1. Taxonomy (GTDB): domain Bacteria; phylum Myxococcota; class Kuafuiibacteriia; order Kuafuiibacteriales; family Kuafuiibacteriaceae; genus JANQQN01. The sequence goes on from JANQQN010000089.1 coordinate 37,758, forward strand.
CGTAAAGAGTGCCCGATAGCGAAACGGTCTTTTGGGTGCCGCCGATCGTTTCGATGACCGAGTCCGCACCCGCCGACGGGCGCAGGCGTCCAACGTTGTCGAAGTCTTCCATGCCGAACATGGGGTTGATGATCTGCTCGTGGCATCCGGCGCACGCATCGATCTCGTCGGTGTACAGGTAATAGAAGTCTCGGCTACTCAGCGCGCCTTCCTGCTGTTCCCGCTCCTCGACTCGCATCTGGGCCGCCGCGCGCTGCGCGTCGATGTTGTCGCCAGCGATCGGAGAATTCGGCGGATCGATGTAGTGGCACAGCGCGTTCTGTCGAGTGTGGACCGCGCGAAGGATCGGTGCCGTCCGCTCGACGTGGGCGTGGCCGGCCATGAACGCTCCGCTCGCGATGGGGCCGCCGCGGCCGGGGACCTCGGTCTGGACGAAGGCATCACCGAAGTTGCCGGCGACTCCATAGAAGTCGGCGAGGGCTCGGTTCAGGAACGTGTAGTCCCCGCCAAAGAACTCGCTGAACGGGACGGCGTCGTCGTAGAACACGTGAAAGAAGTGCTCCTGGACCTCCCGCACCATCGATTCCTTGACCTCGGGGGTGAAGTCCGGGACCTCCGGTCGCGACGCGCTCTTGACCTTGTCGAGCTCGAACCACTGACTCACGAACTCACCGATGTGTTGGCGGCCGCGTGGACTATCGATGAGGCGGGTGACCTGGGCCCGAAGCTGGGCTTCGGTGGTGAGCTGATCCGCCTGGGCGGCGGCGAGCAGCGCCGCATCGGGCGTGGAGCCGGTGAGCATGAAGCTGAGCGTCGACGCCAGCTCGTACGGCGTGAGGACGAACGCGCTGGCGTCGACGCCGGCCAAGGGGTTCTCGGTCGGTGCGGGGTCGGAAGGCGGCGGCGGGGTGGCCGACGGCACGACCAGGCTCACCCGGGCCAGATAAAGATTGGCGTCTTGGCCGGCGCCGAAGGGCGGCGTGCCGGCGTCGTTATTGAACTCCAGCCGCACCGAAGGGGTACCGGTCTGCCCGGTGACTTCGAAGCGATACGTCTTCATGACCGGGTCATCGACGGTCTGGACGCCAATCTGGGTTCCGCCGACCCGGACGGTGAGTTCAGGCCAGATGTCTCCGTAGTTGGTGCCCCGGGCTTCGACCTCGATGACCACGGAGGCCGTGAACGGGGTGGAGAACGTCACCTCGACGGCGCCGTTTTCGGCGAAGAACCACGCGTCGCCGTCGAGCCGCCCGCTTCCGGGCGGGAAGCTGGCCGCAAAGATCGTCTCCACGGGGTCGCCGGCGGGAGGACCGCTGTCGCTGGTGTTGGTGTAGTAGCCGCGGTCGATCGCGGTCTGCAGGTCGACCCCCGTCTCGATGCGGTAGAGGAACAGGGGCGAGGTGAGCGCGGCCTCGAGCGCGAGCTGCATCCCGCTGTCCGGATAGCTCTGGAAAAGGGCGAGATAGAGCTGCCGCTGCTCGTCGGGGACCGGACCGCGGAACGCTCGCGGGAGGAACTCGTCGACGAACCGTTGTCCGCACGCGGCGGCGTCGGTACACGCGAACGGCCGTTGATTGGCGGCGGCCCAGGTCGCGATCGCCTCTGCGTTGTTCTTGTAGGACTCGAGGGTGGTGCCGTTGAGGCCACGCCCTCGCATGTTGAGAAAACCACCCAAGGTCGTGTCGCTGTTGGCGAGGCTAGCGCCGAACTCCGTGTCGACGCCGAGCAGGTCTTCGAGGGAACGCTGGTACTCGAGGCTGGTCAGGAGCTTGAGCTCCCGAATGCCGTAGACGAGATCATTCGGCTGCGAGCATTCCAGGGTCGCCACGGTCCGTTCACGCGACCGAATGTACGCCGCCGTCGAATCCGCGCACGTCCCTTGGCAGGTCGAAGGCGACTGCTTGGGCATCGTGTCGTTGATGTACGCGGCGAGGCCGTCGCCGTGCTGCGCGATGGTCGACGCGGCGTCGAGTCGGAAGTCGCCGTTGTTGTTGCCGGTGCTGATGCCGCCGTCGCCGACGAAGACGCCGTGGCAGGTCGAGCACTGCGCGGTCCAGTGCTCCAGACCCGTCAGCACCTCGGGGTCCGTGGGGGCCGGATTCGTAGGGTCCGGATTGGTGGGGTCCGCGTTCGTCGGATCCTCGTTGGCCGACGGGTCGGGCTCAATGATCGCGCCGACGCACCCTGCGGTGAGGAAGGCACAGGCGGCGATCGACCACAGGGCTCGGGTTCGGGTTTGGCCTAATACCCCCCGGACAGGGGGCGTATGTGGCATAGGCGGCATCGCTCGTATGGAGGCGAGGGCCCCGCGATTCGCGTCACTGAACCTCAGAATAATTGTTGGCCTTCGTCGGTCCGGGACGGATCCCAGTGCGGGCCAGCGTGGACCGTGGGTCGAGTTGAAGTCGCAAACGGGTTTACCTGGGGCTCCGAGATCGAGCCCCTCGATGGGCTTACGGCTGGGGAAGCGGCCTTGGCACCTTGTGGCTAAGGTCTTGGATGCGTTGGAGCGCGCTCAGCAGGGTGCGTGGCCACGATCGCTTCCGGTACCGGACGCCGTGGGCAGCGCAAGCGGCCTCAACGTCCGGCGATATCTCGCGCAGACGGTTGGGCGGTAGCCTCGGGAACAGGTGGTGCTCGATCTGGAGGTCGAGGGCCCCGCACAATACGGACAGCGGCCAAGAGACGTCAAAGTTTTGAGTCGCCTCTACCTGCATGGCGTACCATTCGCCCCGACCCCGGGCTTTGCTTCCGGCCGGGAAGGTGCGGACCTCATCCCCGACATGCCCGCAGAAGATCGTAGCGGCGGTGTAGACGTTTCGAACCGTGTCCGCCATCCAATTGCCCAGCAAGACTTTGCCGAAGAGCGGACCGGCGAGGGCAGGGTAGAATATGTAGTTCTTTGCATAGTACGGAATGTACTTACGGAAAGCCTTGCGGTGAGCCTTGATGACCGTGGCTGGCGAGCGGTCTTTTATGAAGTCAAACTTCTCTGTCCGGCCATTGCCGAAGTAAACATCGATGAGTCCCGTGAAGTGGGCATTCATCGTGAAGAGGAAGTTGGGCCAGATGAGCGCGATCGCGAATGGTAGCTGGAAGGAATTGGGCTTGCTGTGGGGGGTGTGCTCGGTGAGCCGGACGTGGCCAAAGTGAATGTCCGGATCTTTGCCCGCGATATTCGTGTATTGGTGGTGCCGGATGTTGTGCCCGTATCGCCACGACTCTTCGTCGATCGGTGTTTCCCACCGAAACTCGTCGGCCCGGAAACGTCCGGCCCCCTCGATGCGATCATAAGCCCCGTGCAAGGCAGTATGGCCGATCTCCGTCGCCTCTAACTGCTTGTGAATCCAAAGCGCGGTGACGCCGGCGAAGAAGGACACGGGCTCCGGGCTCAAGAAGATCAAGCCGCGGCCGGTCACTTCCATGGCCTTGGACACTTTGGCGACCTTGCGAATGTATTCGAGGTCTTCGGGGCCGACCTTGGCCTCGGTACGATCTCGAATCTCGTCGATGGCCTGTTGAAAAGAGCGCCACCGATCCGACTTTGAAGTCTCTTCAATGGCTACGCTGGGCGTTGATTCGGATCGATGCTCAGGATGAGGTGACACTTGTTACGTCCCCTTTCCGGCGCGGTACCGTAGTCCAGTACCGTGTCTACGGCAGCGAGAGCATGTATGACGCGTTGTGTCAACCGTCGATGACGTGACCGCTCACTTTGTTGATGAGCGGGGTCCGCCGAGCCCGCCGGAAGGCTTCATAAAATCCTCATAAGTCGGATGCTCGACGACGACGGAAGAGGCGGTTCGGCGATGAGGCCGGTGCAGGCGCCGCCGAGCGCAGGGATGGGGGGCATCAGAACCATCAGAAGTCGCAGCGAGCCCCAGCCCGGACCCGGCCTCCGACGGTGGTTCCCGGGGCCGTGAGATTGTCGGCCGGCCGGACCTCGAAGAACGTCGATCCATGATGACCCGCGGACTGATCCCCTGGATGTTTCTCGTGGCATGCAGCCACTTCGAGCCCTCATCGCCCACAAGCGCGGTCGCCGGGGCTGAACCTGCGATCACCCTCAATCGGGCCCTCCTTTCGATGGCCGAGGCCGAGGACGGATTCCTTACCCTCAAAGGGGTACGCGCCGCCGCGATGATGCATCTCGCGATGCACGACGCGCTTAACGCCGTCGCGCCGCGATACCAGCGCTATGCCTTCTTCGATGAGGTTCCGGACGCGGATCCTGTCGTGGCGGCGATCCATGCCGCGGCGACGGTGGCCCGAGCTCAGTTCGGCGATCGAGTGCCCGCGGGCGTCGCGCCGTTCGACGGACGCCGCGCCGGCCTTAGCCCGGAGGTAGAGGCGGCGTCGTTACGGCTCGGGGAGGCGGTGGCCCGGGCGGTGATCGCCAAGCGCAAGGACGACGGCTGGGATGGCCAGGCCAGCTACACGTGGCACCCGATGGCGCCCGGGGTCTACGCCGAGTTCCGCGAACACAGCGGGACCCCCGAAGGGTTCGTGTTCGGCGCGGGCTGGGCCAAAGCGTCGCCGTTCATGCTCGGACGGCCAGATCGGTTTCGCTCGCCCGCACCGCCGCCGATCGAGAGCCAGGCGTACACCCGGGCGTTCAACGAAGTGAAGTCGGTCGGCGCCCACGACAGCCCGACCCGCACGCCCGACCAAACCCATCTCGCGCTATGGTGGAAAGACTTCGCCGAGAACTCCCACAACCGCCTCGCCCGCAAGCTCGCGAGAGCGGAGCGACTCGACCTGTGGGACGCATCGCGGCTGTTCGCCCTCCTCAACATGTCGGTGTTCGATGCCTACGTGAGCGTTTTCTACAACAAGTTTCACTTCAATCACTGGCGCCCGTACACCGCGATCCGATGGGCGGCCAAGGACGGCAATCCCGACACCGTCCCCGACCCCGCGTGGACGAATACCCATCACCATACGTACGCCTTTCCATCGTATCCGTCGGCGCACGGTTGCGCGTGCGCGGCGGCGATGAAGGTGGTGGCCGATGTCTTTGGGGCCGCGACGCCATTCACGATGGACACCCCCGTCGTCGACCGAGCCGGTCCGATGTCCGAGAAGATGCGAATGGATCCGCCGTTTCGTCGGTTCGATACCCCGGCCGACGCGGCGTGGGAGTGTGCGATGTCCAGGGTCTACCTGGGCATCCACTTTCGATACGACTCGATCCAGGGTAACCGGCTGGGGGCGAAGATCGGCGACTTCGCTACGCAAAACTTCTTGCGCCCGATCACGGCGCCGGCACCGGTGACCCGCCGGCGCGAATCCTCTTTTCGTTACCCTAGGTAAGCGTTACCTTGTCCCTCCGATGGAAGGATGCCGAGCGTGACAGGCGAACAAGGCTGGGTCGGTACCTGGTCACCGACCATCGGTGACCCAACCTTGGTCGGGTGGCTGACGGTCTTCGCTTACTTCTGCGTCGCGTATCTGTGCTTGCGGGCCTTCAAAGGCCAAAAAACCACCAAAGACGCCAGCGCGGGCTTCGACCGCTACGTCGACGCCGTGCGGTCCTTGTGGCGGACCTTCAAAGGGTTTCGGCGTCCGATCGCCGAGGTCCCCGCCCGCGCTCGCATCGCGATGTTTTGGCTGATCGTGGCCGCGATGTTCGTCTTCTTGGGGATCAACAAGCAGCTCGACCTTCAGTCTTTGTTCACCGAGATCGGGCGCATCACCTTTCACGCCACCGGACTGTACGGCCAGCGCCGAGTCTTTCAGCTGATCTTCATCGCGGTCCTGGCCGTGACCTCGGTCGTGGTCGTGTACGGCTTCGTCCAGCTGCTGCGCGACTCGGTGTCGAAAGTGTGGCGGGCGTTGTTGGGGATCGGCGTGACGCTGACCTTCGTCTTCGTTCGCGCGCTCTCTTTTCACCACGTGGATCTGTTCCTCGGGCAAGACTTCCTCGGGCTGCGGGTGAACTGGCTTCTCGAGCTCACGGGCATCGCCATCGTGGGCTACGCGGCGGTGATATCTGCGGGCCAGCGCCCGAAGCGACGGGCCCGTTTTCGCGGGCGATCATCGGGACCAACCCATCGCTGACCGCCGCCATGGAGCAGGACTGGTCTAGCCGTCGTCGGGTGTGGGCCGCGTTGTCCGAGGTCTTCTTGGATACCGAGACGCGATGGGCGTTTCCGGCCGTCGCGCTCACGCTGCTCGAGTCGCCGTTCTCCTCCGCCGAGCAAGAGCGAATCTGGCGGTACGAAGCGGTGCCCGAGTTTCGCGGCAACGTCCTCACGATGTTCGGCGAATGGGCGGCGCTGCCTCTCGACGAGGTTTCGTTGCGGCGCCGCGCCCGCACGGCGCCCACCCTGTGGACCCGATGGTGGTCGACAGCGCCACGTTGGCTGACGGCCCAGTGGCGCGGCATCGTCGCGCTGCGCGAACGACTGGCGGCCCGCCCCGTCGTTTCGAGACCCGCGTATGCGGACGCATGGTCGACCTTCTCGAAGGTCTACCTCGATGATCGGCCATCCGCCGACGCCCTGACTGCACACGCCGACGCCTTGCGGGTCACCGGCCTTGCCCCCGAGGCGCTGGGATCGACGTTCGAGCGAGACTTCCGGCCGGTGTACCGCGACCTTCTCATCGAGGACGAGCGTCTATCGGAGGCTCAGCGCGCGGACCACGTCCACCGCGCGATCGCGCTCGTGGGTCCGACCGTGACGCCGAGCTGAGCTCAAGCGAACCGATCCGGTCGCAGGCCGTCGAGGGGAAGGCTCGGCGGCGAATCGGTGAGCAGGG
>JANQQN010000096.1 GCA_028289325.1 Myxococcota bacterium
GGGGCAGGACCCTTTTCGCATCCTCGTCGCGCAGTCCCGGATCGCCTATCGACCCTACCGTTTCCTCGGCTACATTCGCCTCGACGGGCGCCCGTTTTGGATCCACGCGTGGGTCGACAACTACCGCGAGCTGAAGCTGGGCAAGACCGTGGATAGCCCGCAGGAGCTGGCGGAGATCGTGTACGACGTCGGGGTCCAGCTGGGTCGCGGCCACCCGAGCCAGATCGCCGCCCCCCTCGACGACCAGCTTCGGCAGGCGCTCCTGAGCCTCGTCGACGCCCACGAGGCGGACTTTCACGTCGCGGTGCGAAGGCTGAGCCAGGAGGTGTATGAGGCCTGGCAGCGGTTCGCGGGCCCCGTCACCGCGCCCGAGGCGTCAGCGACCCACGGGCGATAGGCGCGCGATGGGCCAGGTCTCGACCGGCCCAGATCATCCACAGCCAGAGGATCAGGACCACCGCCGCCCCGACCGGCCGCCACCCCGGCTGAGCCAGGGCCAGGTTGTAGATGCCGTGGGCGACCACGCTGACCGTCAACCCCAGACCTAGCGCCCAGTATCGGCCCCGCAATACCCCGTAAGCGAGCCCCAGGCCCGCGGGGGCGGCGAGCGCAGCGTGGCTGATGGGGGCGGCAAGGGCGCGGCCCAGCCCGTCGACGAGGGCGAGCTCGCCGCCGACGGCGAGGGCGACGGTCTCGGCGAGGGCGAAGCCGACGCTGGCGACGCCCGCGTACACCGGGCCATCCCACAGTTCGTCGAAGTGATGGGTGGCGAGGGCGATGAAGAAGACGGGCAGGAACTTCGCGAGCTCTTCGATCAATCCGATCAGAAGAGCGCTGGGGATGGCCGTCGACCACGTCCCGGAGAGATCCGCCCACGACGGCGCCCACCGCATGCCGTCGAGGAGGTCGAAACCGGCCAGGGCCACCACTACCGACAGGGCACCGGACAATCCGGCGACGACGATCCACGCCTTCGGCTCCGGTCGCCGACGATCTTTCCACCGAAAGTACCCGACCCAAGCCCCCGCCGCGGCCCCCGCCGCCCCCAGGACCCACGTCCACTCGCTGCTCACAGCCGGACGGTACCGTTACTCGAGGGGCAGCTCGACCGACGCCTTAGCAACCCGGTCGAGAAGGATCGCGTGTCGACAGAACACCATGGACAACTGATGAAACGTTCAGTACTCTGGGAAACATGCAGCTCGCGCTCTTCGATAGCCGGTCTTCGATGGCGATCGATACCCGCTACGGGGCCCTCGTCCGGCGGGCGCTCGATGATCGCGCGTGGCTCGACTACGCGCCGCAGTGGCTGGCGGGCCAAGCCGACCTCCTGCGTTCGCTTCACACCTCGGTTCGCTGGCGGATGACCACCCAGCAGCTGTTCGAGCAAACCGTGCAGACGCCCCGTCAGGTGGCGACGTTTCCCGCTGACGGCGATCCTCCCGAGGTCGTCCACTCGATGGCGGCGGCGCTGTCGGCCCGTTATGGCGTCCGCTTTGACCGGACCAGCGCCGCTTGTTACCGGAGCGGCCGCGACAGCGTCGCGTGGCATCGCGACCGCGAATACCGGGACCGGGCGACCTCGGTCGTCGCGATCGTATCCGTAGGCGCACCACGCCCCTTCCTCGTTCGTCCGTATCGAAGCTTCGATCCTGACCGCCCGCCGTCCGCCCGACCCCGGCGATCGGTCGCCTACCGGTTAGGCTGGGGCGACCTGTTGGTCATGGGCGGAACCGCGCAGCGAGACTGGGAACACGCCGTGCCCAAGGTCGCCCACGCCGACCCCCGCATCTCGATCATGTTCCGCCATGACCCCGACCAACCGCCCGCACCTCCAGCCCCCGCCCCGCTCCCCAGCGCGCCCTGGCCTCCCCGCGACGTAGAAGCCCGGGCCCCAACGCCCTTGTAATACCCGCGCCCGCCTCGGCCAGCGCAACACGTCTACGGTGCTAGCGGTCGCATACTGCCTGAGCACAGACCCCATCACCCCCGACCCCGCGTTCGTCGTACGAAGACTCGTGGCGTCCGGCAGTACAGACACCATCGTAGTTTCGAGTTGGCGTCAGCGCAGGCCGGCGGTGTCGCCCCACAGGCGCTGGTACTCCGGAGAGGAGCCCCCGGCGACGACGGCCGGCAACGAAGCCACCCAACGCCCAACCCACAACACCAACCGAACCCCTGGCCCTCACCACAGACGACGCGGTAAATCATCCAGGGGGCGAGGAGGAACGATGAACGATCGCAACGACGGTGAAAACATGGACTGGCTCGAGGCCGAGCTCGCCGACGCGCTCGACGAGGACTACGAAATGGAGCTGTCCGAGCCCGCGCTGTCGATGGAGATCCGCAAGATCTACCGAAAGAACCGACCGGCGACCGTTCCCCGCGCCGTGTACTTCCGAGAGCTGCTGAGGCTCCAGGCGGAGCTCATCAAGCTGCAGAGCTGGGCGGAGGCTACCGAAGCCAAGATCGTGGTCCTCTTCGAGGGTCGAGACGCGGCGGGCAAAGGCAGCATCATCAAACGCATCACGCAGCGCCTGAATCCCCGGACCTGCCGCGTGGTGGCCCTCCCCGCCCCCACCGAGCGCGAGAAGACCCAGTGGTACTTTCAGCGATATGTGCCCCACCTGCCGGCCGGAGGCGAGATCGTGCTCTTCGACCGGTCTTGGTACAACCGGGCCGGCGTCGAGCGGGTGATGGGCTTTGCCAGCGAAGCCCAGGTGGAGCAGTTCTTCGAAGACGTCCCCGAGTTCGAGCGCATGCTCGTTCGGTCCGGCATCATCCTGATCAAGTACTGGTTCTCGATCACCGACCAGGAGCAGCAGCTACGGTTTTTGATGCGGATCCACGATCCGCTGAAACAATGGAAACTGAGCCCCATGGACCTGCAGTCTCGGATTCGCTGGGAGGACTACACCAAAGCCAAAGAAGCCATGTTCCAGCGCACCAACATCAAAGAAGCGCCGTGGTTCATCGTCAAAGCCAACGACAAGAAGCGGGCCCGCCTCAACTGCATCGACCATCTCCTCTCTTTGATCCCCTACGCGGAAGTGCCCCACGAAGACGTCACGCTGCCCAACCGGGTATTCGACGCCAACTATGAGCGGGCCACGCTCCCCGAGGCCCTCTACGTACCGCAGAAGTACTGAACCGCCGCTTCCGACCGCGGTGGTCATCCCGGTCGAGCGAAAAGCCTTCGTTTCCCCCGAACCGCTTCCCTAAGCCGTTCGCCTCTGCCCCGGCTGAAGTAAGCTCCCACCCATGACAGAGATGGAATACCGCCGCCTCGGCCGCTCGGGGCTGAAAGTCAGCGCGCTGTCGTTCGGATCGTGGGTCACCTTCGGCCCGCAGTTGAAGGACGCGGACGACACCGCCCTCGCCTGCATGCAGGCGGCCTGGGAGCGAGGCTGCAACTTCTTCGACAACGCCGAGGTGTACGCGGGCGGAGAATCAGAGGCCATCATGGGCCGCGCCTTGGCCCGCCTGGCCTGGCCGCGCGAGAGCTACCTGGTCTCCACGAAGTTCTACTGGGGGATCCGAAACGGACCCAACACCCGCAACACCCTCAACCGAAAGTACCTTCTGCAGGCGATCGACCGGTCCCTCGAACGGCTTCAGCTGTCGTTCGTCGATCTCGTTTTTTGCCACCGGTCGGATCCCAACACGCCGATCGAAGAGACCGTCTGGGCGATGTCGGACATCGTCGCGTCGGGCAAGGCGCTGTACTGGGGCACCTCGGAGTGGTCCGCCGACGAAATCCGGGCCGCGTGGGAGATCGCCGAGCGCCATCACCTGCACAAGCCGGTCATGGAGCAGCCGCAATATCACTTGCTTCACCGCGAGCGGGTCGAGCAGGAGTACGCGCGTCTGTACGAGGATATCGGCCTGGGGACCACGACGTGGTCACCCCTGG
>JANQQN010000182.1 GCA_028289325.1 Myxococcota bacterium
AGCAGGTGTTCGCGACCATCCCCGACCGGGTGACCGAAGTCCGCGTCACCGACGGCGCCGGTGAGCCCAAGTACTCGCTGTCCCGCGAAGACAACGGGGGGACTTTGGTGGGCCAGGACGACACCCGACAGCGCGCCGACGACGGGATCGTCGGATTGTTTTTGGTGCGCATCACCAAGAACCTCGAGGCCGACGACTACGTGACCGACGCCTTCGACAGCGCCGAAGCAGCCACGCACGGCCTATCTCCGCCCGCGCTCCACATCGCCGTCAAGACCGCAGACGACACCTTCGGCGCCAAAATCGGCTTCGTGCGGGCGAAAGAAGGGGAAGACGCGACCACGTACATTCTCGTCGACGGCAGCCGCACCCTCATTCGAAACACGGACCCCACGCTGCAGGAAGATCTGTTGAAACCGGCGCGAACCTTCGTCGATCGAACGGTGAGTCGGTTCGACCCCCGGCGAGCGCAGCGCCTGGTGTTTCATGTCGACGGACAGCGGGCGGCCCAAGTCGATCGGGCCGAAGGCGGGTGGCGACTCACCCAGCCCGAGACCCGAGACGCCAAAGCGTGGAGACTCGACGCGATCGTTCGCACGATGGCTCGCCTGCGGGTCAGCCGCTGGCATCGCGACGAAGCGACGGCCACCGAGCTCGACGAGTGGCGATTGGCCCCCGCGGCGCGGCGACTCACGATCCACGACGCCGACGACGAGATCCTCGCCGACGTGTCATTAGGAAAATACGCAGACGACACATACCGGTTCGTGAAGGCGGAGGCAGCGACGAAAGTAGGCCTGATCGACGACACCGTCCTGCGCACCGTTCCCGAGCGCTGGGAGCAATTGGTCGCGTCGCCGTGATCGGATGACCGAGTTCGTGCTCACCACCCACCCGGGGCTCGAGAACCTCGCGGTGGAGGAGCTGACGGCTCGACGAGGTCAGGCCCCGACCGGGGTGCAAACCGAACCCGGCCGAGCGCGCCTAGAGCTGCCCGACGACGAACGACCAACCCTTTTGTCCCTGCGGTCCATCCACCACGTGACGGTGGGGTTGCTGCGCCGTCGGCTCACGGCGCCGGTGACCCTCGACCAGATTGAGCGCGCGGTGGCCGACGTCGAGGTGCCCGGCCTTCGTACGGCGCCCTCGTTCCGGGTCCGAAGCGTCCGGCGCGGCCACCACACGTTCAAGAGCGGGGACATCGAACGCACCGCGGGCGCGGTTTTTCACATCGAGACCGCGGTCAAGGTGGACCTCCAACGGCCGGTTATCACCGTCCGGGTCGATATCGACGGCGACGTGCTGTGGGTCGGCGTCCTGCTCACCGACCGCCCCCTCAGCCGCCGGGCGAAGGTCTACGCCCAGCGGGTGGGTCTGTCCGCGGATCTCGCGTTCGCCGCCACCCACGTCGCGGACCTGCAAGCGCCGACGCGAATCCTCGATCCGTTCTGCGGGTCGGGTACTCTCTTGCTCGAAGCGGGCGTCGTGCATCCTCGCTGCGAGCTGTGGGGCAGCGATTGGGTCCCCGGCGCCGTCGCAGGGGCCCGTAGCAACCTCGACGCGGCGGGGTTCACGGCTCGGTCTTTCCTGCGAGAGCAAGATGCTTTGCACATGGCCGACGTGTATCCGCCCTCGTCGTTCGATAGCATCGTGAGCAACCCTCCTTTCGGCGTGAAGATGGGCGCCAGGATCAACTTCTTTCGCTTCTATCAGCGATTCTTGTCCCAGGCCGATCAACTATTGAAGCCCGGGGGCCGAGTCGCGCTGTGGGTTCACCGTCGAGGGCAGCTCGCTTCGGCGGTCGCCGCTCACGGCCGATTCGAAGCCTACCGATGGGTGACCGTGCAGACGGGCTCCGCGCGGCCGGTGTTGGTCGGCTTGCGTCGAAGGTAGGTGGCTCACCCAATCCGGATATTGCGGCCCGTCGAGCCGCGAATCACGGCCAAGCTAGTACGCGGCGGCGTCAGTTCCAATCCGGTGGAACCGGTCGACGCCGCGTACGCGAGCGGAGCGTAAGCGAAGCGAACAAGAGGCCGCGCGGGGCCCGTGGAGCACGATTTTGTGCAGGTGGAAACCTGTTCGAAATCAGTGATCCAGGGGGCTAGGAACCATCGACGGCCCGTGTGATGGTGCAGCGTGCGCTCGGCTATCTTCTTCATCATCGCCGCGCTGGCCTCGACCACCGCGTGCCAAAAGAACTCCCTCGCTCCCAAGATGACCACTGCATCCTCCGCCCCGGCGACCTCCGCGCCTTCCGATGCTCCGTCGATGTCCCCGGGCGGCGGCGACCGACTGCAGGGCGCCCCGTTCGCGACCCGGAGCCCGGTGTACGGAACCCAAGGCATGGCCGCAACCGCGCAGCCGCTGGCCACCCAGATCGCGCTGGACGTCCTCAAGAAGGGCGGCTCCGCCGTCGACGCGGCCATCGCCGCCAATGCGGCGCTGGGCCTCATGGAGCCGACCGGGTGCGGAATCGGGGGTGACCTGTTCGCGATCGTCTGGGACCCGAGAACGGCGCAACTGTACGGGTACAACGGCAGCGGCCGGACGCCGAAGGGGCGGTCGCTCGAAGACCTGAAGGCCAAGCTCAAGGGGAAAGACCACATCCCCGCGTTGGGCTCACTGCCGGTGACCGTCCCCGGAACCGTCGACGGGTGGTTCGCGCTGCACGAGCGCTTCGGTCGCCTGGACATGAAAGAAGTCCTGCAGCCCGCCATTCGGTACGCGCGCGAGGGCTTTGCGCTCACCCCGGTCATCGCCTACTACTGGAGCCGCAATATGGCCGCGTTTGAACGGCGGCGCGCCGACGGTTGGCTGGAGGAGATCGACAACGCCAACAAGCTGTTCTTGAACGACGGAGAGTCACCGAAAGCAGGGCAACGCTTTCGCAATCCGGACCTCGCGTCGACCTATCAAAAGCTGGCGGTAGGCGGGCGAGCGGCGTTTTATGAGGGCGAGATCGCACAGACCATCGCGGCCTACATGAAGCGGATCGGCGGCGACATGACCGCCGCCGATCTCGCCGCCCACACCGGCGAATGGGTGCGGCCGGTGTCGGTGACGTATCGCGGGTACGAGGTCTTCGAACTGCCGCCCAATACCCAAGGCATCGCCGCCCTCCAGATGCTCCAGATGCTGGAGCCGTTCGAACTGGGCAAGATGAGCGATGCGGATCGGATCCACGTGATGGTGGAAGCCAAGCGGCTGGCGTTCGAGGATCGGGCCCGCTACTACGCGGACATGGCGGCGACCAAGGTCCCGCTGCAAGGCCTTCTCGACCCCGCCTACGCCGCCGAGCGGCGTAAGCTGATCGACCTGAAGTCCGCGCGACCGATGACCGCCGCCGGCGCGCCTTCGCTCGAAGCCGGCGACACGACCTACCTCACCGTGGCCGACGACCAAGGGATGATGATCTCACTCATCCAATCAAACTACCGAGGCATGGGCGCCGGCCTCGTCCCCGACGGGCTGGGCTTCATGTTCCAGGATCGCGGCGAGCTGTTCACCCTCGAGCCGGGCCATCCGAACGTGTATGCCCCGGGCAAGCGGCCTTTCCACACCATCATTCCCGCTTTCGTTTTAAAAGACGGAAAGCCTTGGCTCAGCTTTGGGGTCATGGGGGGTGGAATGCAGCCGCAGGGCCACGTGCAGGTCCTCGTTAACCTCATCGACCTCGGCATGGACCTGCAGGCCGCCGGCGACGCGGCGCGGTGGCGACACTCGGGCTCGTCCCAGCCGACCGGAGAGCGCGCCCAGGGCGTAGGAATGCTGCGCGTAGAATCGGGGATGAGTCCCCAGATCCGTCGCGCTCTGGAGAAGAAAGGGCATCGGGTCGAGGTGTCGAAAGGCGGCTACGGCGGCTACCAAGCCATCGGCTGGGACCCGGTCGAACAGGTCTATATCGGCGCCTCGGAGATGCGAAAGGACGGCGCCGCCCAGGGCTACTGAAGCCTCGTCCCCGGACCGGCCGGCGGGGCCCACCGGCATCAAATCGACCGTCGGTGACCTGGGTCGAGCCGGTCGACCATCCATCAACCATGGCGGATGATAGATAACCCCATAAAGATCACTAAGACCAGAAATGGAGTTATTCCGATGCCCTAGACCCATCACGGTCCGCGTATATCAACTCTGTATCCGGATGAAGGGTTGATTTCCGGCGTTGACACCAGCCGGTCGGCGCATAAAAGACCGGCGCATGCACGAGACTGCCACCTACAAGATCCGAGACATCGAACAAGCCGGGTTCGGCCGCATGGAGATCGACATCGCGGAGACCGAGATGCCTGGTCTCATGGCGCTGCGCGAGGAGTACGGCGCGAGCAAGCCGCTCGCGGGGGCGCGCGTCGCGGGCTGCCTGCACATGACGATTCAGACCGCGGTGCTCATCGAGACCCTCACCGCCCTCGGCGCCGAAGTGACCTGGACGTCCTGCAACATTTACTCGACCCAGGACCACGCCGCGGCCGCGATCGCCAAGTCCGGGGTTCCGGTCTTCGCCTGGAAAGGCGAGACGGAGACCGAATACTACGACTGCATCGAGCGCCAGCTGAAGGCCTTCAAGGACGGAAAGGCGCCCAACATGATCCTCGACGACGGCGGCGACCTGACCGCGGTCGTTCACGAGAAGTACCCGGAGATGTTCGAGGGCCCCGACAAGATCCGCGGCGTCTCGGAAGAGACGACCACCGGCGTCCACCGGCTATACGACATGGCCAAGAAAGGAACGCTGATGGCTCCGGCCATCAACGTGAATGACTCGGTCACCAAGTCGAAGTTCGACAACCTCTACGGTTGCCGCGAGTCGGGCCTCGACGGCCTCAAGCGAGCCACCGACGTCATGATCGCCGGCAAAGTCGCGGTCGTGGCCGGCTTCGGCGACGTGGGCAAGGGCGTCGCCCACTCGCTGCGCGGCCAGGGGGCCCGGGTCCTGATCACCGAGGTCGACCCCATCTGCGCGCTGCAAGCCGCGATGGAGGGTTATGAAGTCACCACGATGGAAGATGCCGCGCCGCGGGGCGATATCTTCGTGACCTCGACCGGATGCAAGTCGGTCATCACCGCCGAACACATGAAGGTGATGAAGCACGAGGCCATCCTCTCCAACATCGGCCACTTCGACCACGAGATCGACGTCGCTTGGCTCGAGAACAACAAGGAGATCAAGGAAGAGGAGATCAAGCCGCAGGTCGACCACTTCATCTTCCCTGACGGCAAGAAGCTCATTCTCCTCGCCCGCGGTCGGTTGATGAACCTGGGCTGCGCGACCGGCCACCCCTCGTTCGTGATGTCCGCGTCGTTCACGAACCAGGTCCTGGCCCAGATCGAGCTGTGGAACAACACCGCCAAGTACGACAAGCAGGTCTACATCCTGCCCAAGCACCTCGACGAGAAGGTCGCAGCCCTGCATCTCGACCGGTTGGGGGTCAAGCTGACCAAGCTGACCCAGGACCAGGCCGACTACCTCGGCGTCCCCGCCAACGGCCCCTTCAAGCCCGAGCACTACCGGTACTAGGACCGAGCGTCTACGGACGCTGACCCGGGCCAGCCGTCCGCCCATCCCTTCGCGCAACCTCAGCCGCCAGGCCCTCACCGCGAGCCTTACGCGGCGTAGCGATCCATTTCTAACGGCCGTAGACCGAAGGGTTTCCAGGCCCTCCCGACGCGCAACCTGAATGACGTTGTTGGCGCCGGGTGGGCGGTTTACCCCGGGCGTGTTCGATTTCGATGTACAGACCGGCTTTGGGCTTCTATGACGCTTCGGTGTCCGCCTCATGGCGGGAAAGCGATTATGGAGGAATGTATGGGCGGACTTCGTGTGGCGATTGCGGGTATTGGAAACTGCTCGAGTTCGCTGATCCAGGGCATCGAATACTACCGGAACCGACCGGCCAGCGACGCTGAGGGCCTCATGTTCCACGAGCTCGGTGGCTACACCGTGAGCGACATCGTTCCGGTGGCCGCATTCGACGTCGACACGCGCAAGGTGGGCCGTCCGCTTCACGAGGCCGTATTCGCCAAGCCGAACTGCACGAAGGTATTTCATGCCGAGATCCCAGACTACGGCGTGACGGTGCAGCGAGGCCCGGTGCTCGATGGCGTGGCCTCACACATGAACGATTACCCAGAGGACCGCGCGTTCAGGGTCGCCGACGGCGAGCCGGTCGACGTCGCGAAGGTCCTTCGCGAGGTCCGGGCGGACGTTCTGATCTGCTACCTGCCGGTGGGCTCTGAGGAAGCGGTGCGCTTTTACGCCCAGCAATGCCTCGAGGCGCGCGTCGCCATGGTCAACTGCATGCCGGTCTTCATCGCGTCTCATCCGGAGTGGAGCCAGCGGTTCATCGATGCGGGGGTGCCGATCGTGGGCGACGACATCAAGAGCCAGTACGGCGCCACGATCGTCCACCGCACCCTCGCTCGGCTCATGGGCGATCGCGGCGTGAAGCTCCGCCGCACCTACCAGCTCAATACCGGCGGCAACACCGACTTCCTCAACATGCTCGAGGTCTCCCGCCTGACGTCGAAGAAGAAATCGAAGACCGAGTCGGTTCAGTCCCAGCTCGACCTGCCCCTCGAAGCCGAGGACATTCACATCGGCCCGTCGGACTACGTGCCGTGGCAGAACGACAACAAGGTCTGCTTCATCCGCATGGAGTGGGATGGCTTCGGCGGCGTGCCGATGAACCTGGAGGTGCGCCTGAGCGTCGAGGACTCGCCCAACAGCGCGGGCGTCGCCATCGATGCCATTCGATGCGCCAAGGTGGCGGCGGATCGGGGTGTGAGCGGCCCGGTGCACCAGGCTTGCGCGGTGTATATGAAGCATCCGCCCAACCAGGTGCGGGACTCGAGCGGCCGGGATGAACTGGCCGCCTGGATCCGCGAAGACTGAGGCCCCGCCGCCGATGAACGCGCCTGGTCAAGATGCCTCCAGAGCGAGAGTCCGCACTGGGGTCGTGCTCGCGGCCGGTCTTGGATCGCGTCTCGCCCCCGAAGGCGCCAGCGCCTCCATCAAGCCGCTGATCGAAGTGAACGAGACTCCTTTGCTCTTCAGGACGTTCCGCGGCCTGGAGCGAGCCGGGTGCAGCCGCGTCGTCGTCGTCCTCGGCCACGAGGCCGCGCGGTTGCGCACCGAAATCGAGTCTCGTTACGACGGGCCGCTCGAGCTTGAGTTCACCCTGAACTCTCACTACGCGCTCAAGAACGGCGTCTCCGCCCTGTGCGCCCGTCCCCACGTGTCGGGCACATTCGTCCTCACGATGTCCGACCACGTCGTGGAGGACGCGATCATGGACCGAGTCCGGGACCACGAGCCGCCGGCCGGTGGCGCAACGCTCTGTGTAGACTACAAGATCGATCAGGTCTTCGACCTTGACGACGCCACCAAGGTCGTCGAACGGGGCGGCAGGCTGGTGGATATCGGAAAAGCGCTTCCGAACTTCAACTGCATCGACACC
Organism: Myxococcota bacterium; assembly: GCA_028289325.1. GTDB lineage: Bacteria > Myxococcota > Kuafuiibacteriia > Kuafuiibacteriales > Kuafuiibacteriaceae > JANQQN01. The sequence goes on from JANQQN010000182.1 coordinate 7,455, forward strand.
GGCGTCTTCGTCTGCACGACGGGGCTGCTCGACGCGATCGAAGAGGTCTACCGAGAGACCGGGGACGCATCCTTGTCCAACGGCGTGGCGCGGCTGGCCGCGCAAGGTAGAATGACGGTCCTCGACGTCGAGGACGGCTTCTGGCAAGACGTCGACACGCCCGAGATGCTCGCCCACGCGGAATCCTCCCTGAGTCAGCGCACTGGGGCTTGAGCCCGGAACCGGGCGTGTTTCGTCTCCGAACAACCATTACCCGGCTGTTTCCGCTGCTCGGGCTGCCCGTGATCGGATACTTCTTCTGGCGGTTGGGCATCGACCGGCTCCTCGACGCGGTCGCGACGATGGGCTGGGGACTCATCCCGCTCCTGTTCATCCTCCCCCTATGGCTGTACGTCGTGCACGCCATCGGGTGGGGGTTCACGATGTCCAAGGAGAACCGCCGCAAGCTCGGATGGTTTCGACTGAGCGCGCTTCAGACGTTCTCATACGGGATCAGCGGAATGATCCCCCTCCAGAGCTTGGTCGGAGAGCCGCTGAAGCTCGCGTTCCTGCGCGGCACGGACTACGACAAAGAAGACTTCGCCGCATCGCTACTCATCGACAACACCATTAACGCCATTGCGATCTTCCTCGTCGCTGCGGCCGGCCTCGTCTATCTCAGCCTGTTTCTCGTCGACACCCCGTGGCTGCAATGGCTGACCCTGGGCCTCGTCGTCCTGTTCTCCGGGCTGTTCTTCCTCCTGATCGTCCTCCAAAAGAAAGGTCTGCTGACGTACGCGCTGAGTCTCGCGGGGCGCATTCACGTCCTCGCTCCGTTGCGCGACCGGTACGCTGAACAGGCGCACCGCGTCGACGAGACCGTTCGCACCTTCTATCGGTCCAACCGCAGCGGCTTCTATTGGGCGTTGTTCTTCCACGTACTCGAGAAGGGACAGGGCGTAGCGGAGTTCTGGCTCATCTTTCAGCTCGTCGGCCTCGATGTGTCCTGGGGACAGTGCTTCTTCATTTTTTCCGTCGCCAGCACCCTCGACAATCTTCTGTTCTTCGCTCAGGTGGGGGGCATGGAGCTTTGGGTCTCGCAGGTCATCAAAGCCCTCGAGCTGACCGCCGGTGGCATCCACATCACCGCCGCGCTCTTTCGCCGCATCCGAATGCTGGTCTGGGCCGTCCTGGCCCTTGCGCTCATTGGCCCGACGCGCCGACTACTCGCGGGCGCTGCGGTCACACCGCCCGGTCGAGGTCCCGGATCGTAAGGGTGAGGGCGCGACGTTGCCAGCCGAGGGCGACGATGTACAGCGCCGTGGCGACGACGGCCCGGAACCAAAGGTAGACGTCGAGGCGATCGAACATGCCGCAGATCGAGATCAGGTAGGTGTGAGGACACAGCGACAACACCGTCCACAGCTGCATGGGCCAGTAGTTGTGCTTCTTGTGGATGCGGACCGTCTCCTCGCTCACGGGCATCGTCTGGCCGTCACGAATGGCCCGAGGGTCGGTCGCCCGAATGACCGCTTGCTGCCCCGTGAGCATCCCTACGTAGTTCCACCAGCCGAATCGCACGATCAGAGGCGCCTTGTCCCGGACCGCCTTCTCGTAGCTGGCGCGGGTATTGGCCAGCGCGTCGGTGCGCCCGTCCCAATGGGGGTTGGTCGATCGCAGGTAGACCTCTTTGTAGAAGTCGTAGGTGTAGACCTGGAGCACCGAGCCCACCAGAGCCACCGCCGCCAGCAGCAGGTGGAGCCACTGCTGGTGGTGCATCCACAGGTGATAGGCGCTGGCCGCGACGATCGCGAGCGCCACTACCATGTCCGCGATGCCGTCCAGCGCGCGACCGAGCTCGGATTGGGCCTGCTTCGCCCGCGCAAGGATGCCGTCGGCCCCGTCGAGGATGGCGCTGGTCCACAGGAGTAAACCGCCCAGCACCATCATCCAAGGCGTGCCCACGAACCAGCAGGCAGCGGCGGCCAGACCAAAAAGCAGCGCCACGAGGGTGACCTGATTCGGCGTGACCGACGTGCGATGAATAACGGCCACCAAGCCGTACGCGAGCGGTCGGTGAAGCCAGAGGTTGACCGGGTCCTCAACGTCTCGACCCTTGATCACGTCTTTGAACGGCGGCATCGCCATCGGTTCGTCTTGCCTCTGAAGACGCCGAGAGACAACGAAGTTGACCGCTTCCCGGGTATCCCCCCGCGAGATGAACGTCGGCCAAGGCTTCGATCGTCGTACTGAGAACGATGGGGTAGCGTCCGCCGAGACGATGAGCGTGAGTGATCGCCGCGGAGGCTCCAGCCGGGTGGCCCTTGCCCTCGAGCATTGGGCCGGTCGAGTCAGTCCGCGATTTCATAGACGGCCCGCGGCCACGCTCGTCGTGGTGGCGATGCTCACCGCGGCCGCCTTCTTCGGCGTGCGCCGCCTGTCGGTGGAGACGGATCTCACCGCGCTCCTGCCCGAACGTTTCGATTCGGTCCGCGACCTCAACCGGCTCCGGGAGAAGATCGGCGCGACCGGCTTCGTACTGGTCGTGGCCCGCGCGAATGATACCGACGCGCTGCGCCGGTTCGCGGACGACGCGGCCGAGAAGCTGAGCGCGCTGGAGCGCGTGGACTTCGTTCAGCATCGACGCTCAACCGAGTTCTTCAGAAGTCGCGCGCTCTATTATCTCGAGACCGAAGACATCGAAGAGATCACCGACCGCATCGACGAGACGATCCGGTGGCATAAGAAGCAGGCCAACCCTCTGTTCGTCGACCTGGAAGACTCGAAGCCCCCCTCGTTAGACTTCTCCCACCTGAAGAACCGACACGTACCGCTCGAACGCACCATCTCGGGCTCGGGCGGCGACTACTTCTTGGCTGAAGGCGGCAAGCTCATCGTGCTGTTCGTGCGCCCCACTGAAGGCGCCTCCGACTTCAGGTTCACCCAGCAAGTCATGGCCGACGTCCAGTCCGCGCTGGGGAAGATGGATGCTTCGGCCTACGGCGACCTTCGCATCGAGCTCGGCGGCCGATACAAAAAACGCCTCGAACAGCAGTCGATCATCGAGGGCGATCTCGGGCGGACGTCGGGCCTCGCCCTCGCCTTGCTCGTCGGCTTCGTCGTCCTTCACTTCCGCCGCTGGGGCGCGGTGCCGCTGTTGCTCGGGCCGCTGGTCATCGCGCTGTTCTGGCTGCTCGGGCTCACCGGCATCCTGTTCGGCCAGCTCAACATCCTCACCGCGTTCGTGGGAACGATCCTGCTCGGGATGGGCATCGACCACGGCATCCATTTTCTCGGGCGCTACCAGTTCGAGCGCCAGCAGCGCGCATCGGTCGAAGAGGCCATCGAGCGCACTTTCTCGCAGACCGGGCGTGGCGTGCTTCTCGCGGGACTGACCACCGCGGTGGGGTTCTTGGGCCTGGCCGTTTCGCGCTTTCGGGCATTTCAGGAGTTCGGGATCATCGCCGGTCTCGGCATCCTGCTCGTGGTCGTCGCCTACTTCGTCGTGCTGCCGGCCGGGCTCGCCCTCCTTGGACGCTGGGTCGAGCCCACGCCAACGGCGCGCATCGAGCCGACCACCAGCTTCGTGCGGCTCCTGCTTCGGCAGTCGACGATCGCCCTCGCCCTCTCTTCGGCGGTCTTCTTCGGGCTCGGGATGGCTTCGACGCGGGCCGAGTTCGACTACGACTTTCGCACGCTCGAGGGCGGAGACATCCCCGCCTACGCGCTCGATGAGATCGTCGACCGCATCGTCGGTCGGAACCAAACGCCGATCGTCATTCTGGCCGACGACGTCGACGCCGAAGCTGCGGCCGCCGAGTCGCTGCGGAAGAGAGTCGAGGCCGCAACAGAGGCCTCCAGGATCGACTTCGTTGTGGCGGCGGGCGACGTCGTCCCCGACCAGCAAGACGACAAGGCCGAACGCATCGAGGAGCTTCGCGACGTGATCGCCAAGGTCCCCGAGGGTCGAGTCGACGACGACGACCGAGCGCGACTCGACGAGCTGCGCGAAATGGCCGAGGCGGAGCCGTTCGGGCTCAGCGACGTCCCGATCGCCATCCGACGCCAGTTCAAGGAACGGGGCGTGGTCCTCGTGTTTCCGCGGGTCAGCCTCAGCGACGGCAAGGCGGTCATGGCGCTCGCCAAGGAGGTCCGCGGCATCCCGTTGCCCGGCGACAAGGCGGTCTCCGCGGCCGGCGGGGTCATGATCATGGCCGACATCCTCGACCTCGTGACGCAGGAAGCGCCGATCGTCACCGCGCTGACCTTCGCCCTCGTCTTCGTCGCGATGTGGGTTCTGCTCGGCGAGCTGAGGCTCGCCGTCTTCTGTCTCGCTCCGGCCGTGGTGACCGTGGCCGCCACGATCGGCGGGGCCGGCCTCGTCGGTCTGAAGCTCAATTATCTCAACGTCGTCGTCCTCCCCGTTCTGTTCGGGATGGCCGTCGACGCGGGGGTGCACCTGGTCATCCGAGGCTCGCTCGGCGGCGAATCCTTCGAGATGGCCGTAGCCGAGACGAGCCGGGCGGTGTGGGCGGCGGCGGTGACGACGGCCGCCGGCTTCGGCGCGCTGCTGCTGGCCCATCATCCGGGGCTTCGCTCCTTCGGCCAGCTCGCGCTCATCGGGCTCTCGGCCATGCTCGGTGCGTCGATCATCTGGTTGGTGGCGCTCATTGGCGTCCGACGCCCACGACGATGAGCGGTCGAAGCGCCGACGGGACGGAGCCCGCAAAGCTTCGCTCAGCCCGTATTCTGGGTGCGCGAAAATATGCTCCCGCGGGCTCGGCCCGAAGTGATGCTTCGGCCCTCTATGGCGACCCTCCTCCGGCCAAGACCCCGCTTAGGCCTCGCCAGGGACGATTGTAGCGTAGCCTCGAGAACGACCATGAGGTCGGGCCATCGACACGACGCAGCGCGCGAAGGGGTAGCCCATCTTTCAGTCATACCGGGCAGATGGGAGACTAGCGGGCGGTTCTGCTGACGGCAGCGGGCGCGGCGACGCCGAAAACGCTTTGTCGGGAGGCGAACCGAACAAGGCTACCGAATGATCTACGCCGCGCGAACCTCGAACCGAATCGATGGCCCGTCGATCGGGGACCGCGGCCGAAGGGTCGGACTGGCGCTCGTTATCTGCGGGCTCTTGGGGTCGGGAACCGCCGCCGCCGCGCCGCCCTACAGTCTGCTCGTCGTCCACTCCTATCACCATGGGTTCGAGTGGACGGACCGCGTTCATCGGGGGCTGCTCGATGCCTTAGAACCCCTTCCCGTCGAAACGCGGGTGGAGTACCTCGATACGAAGCGGCTGCCGGACCTCGCCCATCTCGACGCCGCGGCGGCATTGCTCGCCCAAAAGTATCGATCCGTTCCGTTCGACGCGATCGCGGCCATCGACGACAATGCGATCGATTTCGTGATCCGGCATCGAGCGATCTTCGGTGCCTCCACGCCTGTCGTCTTCGGGGGCTACAACGCCTATCAGCCGCGAGGGCTGGCCGAGGTCCCCCGCCTGACGGGCGTGGCGGAGACGGTCGACGTCGAGGGCACCCTGACGTTGGCGCGGCGGCTGGTCCCCGGCGCCCGTACCGCCCTCGTGGTGTCCGATGCCACCCGAACCTCATCCGTGGTCGCCACCCGAATCCGCCGTTACCTGGCCACCGCCGACGAGCCCCTTCAATTCCGGTTCTTGACTGCGGCTCGTCTCGAAGACGCCGGTCGCGCGCTCGCCGAACTGCCGCCGGACGCGATCGCCATCTTGCTGCCGTTCACTCGGGGCATCGGCGGGCGGTTCATCGAGTACCGACAGTCGGCCCGCAACCTGGTTCCGCAGTCGACGGTTCCGGTGTTCAGCCTGTGGGATTTCTATCTTGGCGAAGGCATCGTGGGAGGCAGCCTCACCAGCGGCCGGCTGATGGGCGAGACGACCGGCCGGCAGCTGCGGCGCGTGCTCGAGAGCGAGCCTGTCGAACAGATCCCGGTCATCGAAGTCAGTCCCACCGTCAAGCAGGTCGATTACCGCGCGTTGATGCGACACGGCATCCCGGTGTCGCGGGTACCGTTTGGCGTAGAGATCGTGGGGGCCCCGTCCCGAACCGTCGCCGTCGATCGACGCGTTTTGGTGTGGACCGCGATCGGGGCCATCGCGGTTTTGATTCTCGTCGTGTACCTGACCAACAACGTCATTCGCCGCCGCCGGGCCGAGACCGAGCTACGCGCCCATCAGCGCCAGGTCGAGCGAGCCTTGGCCCACGAGACGTTGCTCGCCGAGGTGGCGTCGTCGCTCAACGCTACCGATGACTTCAAGACGGTGCTCGATGACATTCTCGCCAAACTCACGCTCAACCTCGCCGTGGCCAAGGTCAGTCTGTATTCGTTTTCGGAGGAACAGGCGGTGGGGGCCAAGATCTCGAGTCGTCTCTCTGAACGCGGCAAAAACATCCGGGATCTCGACGTTCTGTCGTTTCGACCGGTGCAGTCCGTCTTCGACAAGCTCCGCCAGAACGAGCGCGTCATCGCCAGCGCGCTCGCCGAGCTGCGGCCCGAAGAGCAAGAGTTCTACCGAAACCGCAACATCGGAGCGATCGTGATTCTACCCCTTCAGATCGCGGGACGGGTGCGTGGCATCTTGGGCTTCTCGCAGGAGTCGGACTACCGATGGACCGAAGACGAGCTGGCGGTGTTCGCGACGATCGCGGGTTTGATCGCCGCCGCCTGGGAACGTTACGGCGAGATGAAAGCGAGGATCGAGGCCGAAGAGAAGCACGCCGATGCCCTGCAGGCCCTTGAGAAGTCATCGCGAATGGCCGCGGTGGGGGTCATGGCCGCCGGCATCGCGCACGAGATCAATCAACCCCTCAGCGCGATCCGAGTCACTACCGAGGCGGCCTTGCGACGGACCACGCGCGCCACCCCGGCCGGTCCCGACTGGCTTACCACCAAGCTTCGCACGGTCAGCGCGGCGGTGAATCGCATCGACCAGATCGTTCGCCACGTCAGAGAGTTCTGGACCGACCGCGACCACCGCAACCTCGCCGTCCTCGACGTGAAGGCATCGATTCATCGCGCGTTCGAGCTCGTGGGCCGACAAGCCCGCCACCGGGGTATCGACGTCGTGTTCGATATGACGGAAGCGCCGATCCTCGTGCGCGCCAACCCGGTGCAGATGGAGCAGATCGTTATCAATCTGGTCGTCAACGCAGTACAGGCGATCAGCGAAAAGCGCTCGACGACCGAAGAAGACCGAGGGCGGATCATCGTTTCGGCGTCCCCCTCGAACGGAATTGCGAGCCTCCGGATCGCCGACAATGGCCCCGGCGTGGCGGAAGACGACGTCGACCGGCTGTTCGATCCTTTCTTTTCGACAAAGCGTTCCTTCGGAGGCCCAACCCCGAGCCTCCGAAG
>JANQQN010000217.1 GCA_028289325.1 Myxococcota bacterium
CCCGCTCGAGGCGCGCATTCACGTGGCGTTCGGCGTGGTAGATGACATCGAGGGTCTTGAGGCCGAGAAAGTCGAACTTCACGAGCCCCGCGTCTTCGACGTCGACCATCGAGAACTGGGTCACCAGCTCGTCGGCGTTCCCGCGAAAAACGGGTACGATGTTCCACAGGTCGTCGTTGCCGATGACGATTCCCGCGGCGTGCATGCCCGCCTGTCGATAGAGATTCTCCAGCTTCTTGGCGATCTCGATGACCTCGGCGTAGGTCTCGTTGGCGTCCGCGAGCTGGCGGAGCTGAGGCTCGATCTCCAGGGCCTTGTCGATGGTGATCGGTTTCGCGGAGCCCTTTTCGTCTTTGTAGACGTTGGGCAGCAGCTTCGTCAGCGCATTGACCTCGGTGAACGGCAGCTCCAGGCAACGAGCGACGTCCTTGATCACCGACTTGGCCTTCATCTGGGCGTAGGTCGCGATCTGGCCGACCCGGGTCGCCCCGTATTTGTCGGTGACGTATTCGATCACCTCCCCGCGCCGCTCCTGACAGAAGTCGACGTCGAAGTCGGGCATCGACACTCGCTCCGGATTCAAGAAGCGCTCGAACAGGAGGTTGTACGGCAGCGGGTCGATGTCCGTGATGCGAAGACAGTACGCGACCAGCGAGCCCGCGCCAGACCCCCGACCGGGCCCCACGGGGATATCGTGGGCCTTCGCCCAGTTGATGAAGTCCGCAACGATCAGGAAGTAGCCGGGAAACTTCATGCCCACGATGATGTCGAGCTCGTGTTTCAGCCGCTGCTCGTACTGCTCGCGATCGACTTCGTAACTCATCTCCCTGTAGCGCGCTTCGAGCCCCTCGAAGACCTGCTGCCTCAGGTATGTGACCAGGTCGCTTCCTCCCGGCGGCTCGAAGTTCGGGAGCTCGGGCCGGCCGAGATTGAGCTCCAGGTCGATCATCTCGGTGATCCGCTGGGTGTTCTCGATCGCCTCCGGGCAGTCGCGAAACAGGGCCTTCATTTCCTCCGGCGAGCGGATGTAGAGGGCGTCGGTGTTGCGCCGCATCCGGGTCGGGTCGTTGCGAGACTTGCCGAACTGGATCGCGGTCAACACATCGTGGGCCGCCGCATCGTCTCGCATCATGTAGTGACAGTTGTTCGTGGCGACGAGCGGCAGCCCCTCGTCGCCGGCCATCTGTTTGAGGACGTCGTTGACGCGGTCCTGTTCGGGGCGTCCGTTGTGCTGCAGCTCGAGGAAGAAGCGGTCGGGCGCGAACATCGCGCGATGCTCGCGCAGCGCCTCGATGGCCCCGTCGTTGTCTTCGTGGAGAATCTTGTTCGCGATCTCCCCGCCCAAGCAGGCGGACAACCCGATCAGCCCTTCGGTTCTATCCTTCAGCAGGGCCTTATCGATCCGAGGCTTGTAATAGAAGCCCTCGCGCCACCCCATGGACACGAGATACATGAGGTTCCGGTACCCTTGGTCGTTCTCGGCCAGCAGCACGAGGTGATGATTCTTGGGCTTCTTGGGGCGGTCGAGCCGAGACCCCTCCGCGACCCACACCTCACACCCGAGGATCGGCTTGAGACCGGTCGCCTTGGCGCGGCGGTAAAAGTCGATGGCCCCAAACATGTTGCCGTGATCGGTGACCGCGCACGCCTTCATGCCCAGCGCGTCGATGCGCGGGCAGAGGTCTTTCATGTGGATCGCTCCATCGAGGAAGCTGTAGGCCGAGTGGACGTGCAGATGGGTGAAGTCAGCCATTGCCCGGACGTCTCAGAGGACCACACGCGCCAGGCCGAAGCAACGACTTACCTCAGGGACCGCGCCGGGGAGAACGGCGGCGGGGGGGTGCTGCCCCCGTCCCGCCGCCGCGTGGCCCGCCGCGCCCCGCCACGTAGCGTTTCTTCTCAGGGGCGGGATCGTCGAACGGGGGCCGCCACCCCTCCGGGGGACCGGCCCAGCCGAAAACCGCGAGATTCGTTCGCCCCCCCTCGAAGACCACGCCCTCTTTCTTGAGCAACTTCTCTTGCAAGACCGGTCGCTTCACGTCTCCCCGGTAGGAGATCCTTCCGGTTCCGTTGATCACCCGCTGCCACGGGACCTCGTCGACGCGGTCCCGCGGCAGCTCCTTGAGCGCCCGCCCCACCGCGCGCGCGTATCGAGGCGAGATGACGTACGTCGCCACCTGGCCGTAGGTCGCGACCTGACCGGCGGGAATCATTTTGGTCACGGTGTAGACCGCCTCTCGAAACTCGTCCGAAATTCCAGGCACGTGACCATGACAGCGGCTGTGCGACGCGCAGGCAATCCCCGCCGACCCCGTGCCGACCTCCTGGCCGCCGTTTCCGCCGTCTCGCGGCGACAGACCGCCCTGGAGGTCCCTTGACATCCCTGCCTGCCCGTGGCCTCTCCGATCTTATCGCCATGGTCTCGTCCCCCTCCGACGCGTTGGTCGCGCCCGCTCTTCCCTCCGTATCCGTAGTGGTGCCGACCTTCCGAGAGGCCGAGAATCTGCCCCATCTGCTCCGTCGTCTCGACGCGGTCCGAACCGATAAAGACCTCGATCTCGAGGTCGTCATCATGGACGACGACAGCAAAGACGGCTCGGTCGAGGCTGTCGCCGCCTTCGGCGCCCCGTGGGCCAAAATCGTGGTGCGAACGGAGAACCGAGGCCTCAGCCCCTCGGTCATCGACGGGCTGAACATGGCCACCAAAGATTATGTCTGCGTGATGGACGCCGACCTGTCCCATCCGCCGGAGAAGATTCCCGAGATGCTCATCGCGTTGATGGCCGGCTTCCAGTTCGTCATCGGCTCTCGCTACGTCGACGGGGGCTCGACCGACGACGACTGGGGCATCTTCCGGTGGCTCAACAGCCGGATCGCAACCCTTCTTGCCTATCCGCTCACCCGGGCCAAAGACCCCATGGCCGGATTCTTCGCCATGCGGCGCGCGGACCTCCAGCGTGCTCCGTACCTGAACCCCGTCGGCTACAAGATCGGCCTCGAGCTCATCGTGAAGTGCCGCTTCGACAACGTCGTCGAGGTCCCGATCCACTTCTCGGACCGCGAGCTCGGAGAGAGTAAGCTCACCCTCAGCGAGCAGCTCAAGTACATCAAACACCTTCGACGGCTCTACACCTTCAAATTCGGTACCTGGAGCCACCTGCTGCAGTTCATGGTCGTGGGGGCGTCGGGCGTCATCGTCAACCTCGGCGTCTTGACCTTGATGCTGATGTTCGGCGCCGACGAGGCGGTCGCCGTTGCGGCGGGCATCGTGGTCAGCGTGCTGTCCAACTTCGTGCTGAACCGTCGATTCACCTTCGACTACGCCCGGCATAAGAACGTCTACAAGCAGCTGGTGGGCTTCGTTCTCGCCAGCATCGTCGGCGGCTCCATTCAGTGGCTGGTCACCATGGCGGCCACGCAGCAGCTGCCCCAGATTCCGATCCAGATCGCAGCCCTCATCGGTATCGCAGCGGGAATGGTCTTCAATTTCCTCGCCAACCGATTCGTCGTGTTCCGAAAGACCCACGTCAAAGCCAAGGTGGCGCCCGGGACTGCGGCGACGGCCCACGATGTCGCGCCGGCCCTCTCGCCCGCGGTCGATCCCGCTCACCGCGGCGACAACGACGCCGCTCGAACCGGCGCCAAGGCCTGACCCCGGCCGGCCATCGCCGCCACGGAGCATCGACGAGAGTGGATCTGGATGACGGTGCGACGCGAGACGATGATCACCCGGCTGACGTCGCGGCCTTCGATCCTGTGGGTCAGCCTCGGCCTCGTGCTCGTAGCGGGGCTCGTGCGGGTGCCCACCCCCCTTTTTGGCGACCAGACCCTGTTCCTGCTCGGCGCCCGGTCCATGGACGCCGGCGGCCTCCTGTACGTCGATTTTTGGGACAACAAGCAGCCGGGACTGTTCTTCTTCTATTGGCTCGGCGGCCGACTGTTCGGCTTCAACGGATGGGGCGTCCATCTCCTCGAGCTGACGGTCTGGCTCGCGGTGGTCCCGGTCATGGTCGCGGCGGCCGGCCGATGGTTTCGTCGGCCGGCGGTCATCGGCCTGATGATCGCGCTGACCGGATACAACTACTACTGCGCCGCCGGCCCCTGGTTCATGACCCAGGTCGAAGCCCTGGTCGGACCGCTGCTGTTCTTGGTTCTGTGGTCGACGGAGCGAGCGCTGGCGCCGACGGGCAAGCATCCGTTTCGGTGGATGCTCGTCTCCGGCCTGTTCGGCAGCGCCGTCGCGGCCCTGAAACTCGTATTGGCCCCCGTGGTGGCCTCGATGTGGTTCGTGGCCCTCCTGGTGGCCCTTCGAGGCGAGACGACGAAGAGCGCGGTGGCCAAGGCAACCGCGGGGGCGCCGATCGGCGTCGCCTTGGGCCTCGGCGCCGTCGCCGCCGCCTTCGCGGCCAGCGGGGGGCTCGAAGCCATGCTCTGGACCAACTTTCAGTATCCCTTGCTGGCGGTGGAGGCGGTGGACACCGCGCCGACGAGCCGGCTCTTCAGAGGGTGGGGCTGGCTCCTATGGCACTTCTTGCCCGGATGCTTGCTCGCACCGTTCGCGTTGGTCGGCCGGCGACGGACCTCGCTTCCCGTCGCCGTGTGCCTGACGTGGGTCGTGGCCGGCGAGCTGATGATCGTCGCCCAGAAGTTCTCTTTTTGGCCCTATCACCAGCAGCTGCTGGTGGTTCCGATCGGCATCCTCGCCTGCTTCGGACTCGAAGCCCTCATGGACCGGTTCTCCTTCGTCCGCCCCAGGGTCGTGGTTCCGGCGCTCCTGGTCATGTTGGCGTTCATCTCCCTTCCGCTCGCGCGCCACGCGCGCCGGGTGCTCATCGCGCCGTGGTCGTCGCCGGAGCCTTATGCGGTCGCCCGCCATATCGACACTGGTCTCGACGCCGTATGGCGCCAAAGCGAGATTCTGAGGCGCCCCGATGCGGCCCCAGGGCCCATCTACGTCTTCGGCGATCCGCGGATCCTGCTCGTCAACGAGCGCGCGTACGCCCTCCCTATCCACGGCTGGTCGTGGGAGTTCCTGCTCGATCCACAGTGGGCGGCCCTTCCCGCCCAGCTGGAAGCGGCGGCGCCCCCCTACATCTTCGTGGAATCGATCTACGACGAGGTCATTGCTGCGCGGTCGCCGCAAACGGTGGCCCTGCTCGACGGGCGATACCGCCCGGCGGCCCGGGTGGCGCTCGGCACCTGGTATCGTCTCGACGGCCATGACGCGCGGCGTCCCCCGGCCGGCCCTTAGAAAAAGGGCGCTCCGTTCCTGAACCCGCCTTGACGGCGACGAGGGTGGGATTACACGACGCGCCGGCGGTCGGCAGCCGCGGGCCCTGGGTGGCTAGCAGAATCCGGCAACCGATTGAATACTCTAAAGAATTCGCGATCGAGAAGATCGCGACCAGCAAGGAGCATCGAATCATGGCGAACTTTCGTCCGCTTCACGACCGAATCCTGATCAAGCGGGTGGAGGCCGAAGAAATGACCAAGGGGGGCATCATCATCCCCGACTCGGCCAAAGAGAAGCCCGTCGAAGGTCAGGTGATCGCGGTGGGCAACGGCAAGATCCTGGATGACGGGAAGGTCCGAGCCCTGGAGGTCAAGCCCGGCAACCGCATCCTGTTCGGCAAATACAGCGGCACCGAGATCAAGATCGACGGCGAGGAACACATCATCCTTCGCGAGGATGAGGTGCTCGGCATCCTCGACTGATCGCCCGTTTCCGTTTGGAGGCTTAGACACAAATGGCAGCGAAAGAGATCCACTTCGACATGGCCGCCCGCGAGGAGATCGCGCGCGGCGTCAACGCGCTCGCCCGCGCGGTCAAGGTGACCATGGGGCCCAAAGGCCGCAACGTGGTCATCGAGAAGTCGTTCGGCGCGCCTTTGGTGACCAAAGACGGCGTCACGGTGGCCAAAGAGATCGAGCTCGAAGACAAGTTCGAGAACATGGGCGCCCAGATGGTGAAGGAGGTCGCAAGCAAGACCTCGGACAAGGCCGGTGACGGCACCACCACCGCCACCGTCCTCGCGCAGGCGATCTACACCGAGGGCCTGAAGCTCGTGGCCGCCGGCCACGACCCGATGGACCTCAAGCGGGGCATCGACTGGGGCATCGGGGAAGTGGTCAAGGCGCTTCACGACCAGGCGGTCGAGTGCAAAACCAAGAAGGACATCGCGTCGGTCGGCACCATCAGCGCCAACGGTGACGAGACCATCGGCGACATCATCGCCGAGGCGATGGAGAAGGTCGGCAAGGACGGCGTGATCACCGTCGAAGAGGCCAAGAGCCTGGAGACCAACCTCGACTTCGTCGAGGGCATGCAGTTCGACCGCGGCTACCTATCGCCCTACTTCGTCACCGACGGCGACCGGATGGAGGCGGTTCTCGAGAATCCCTGTATCCTCCTCAACGAGAAGAAGATCAGCGCGATGAAGGACCTCCTGCCCATCCTCGAGCAGGTGGCGAAGGCTGGGCGGCCGCTGCTGCTCATCGCGGAAGACGTCGACGGAGAGGCCCTGGCCACCCTGGTCGTCAACAAGCTGCGCGGCACCCTCAACGTGGCTGCGGTCAAAGCGCCGGGCTTCGGCGACCGCCGAAAGGCGATGCTGGAAGACATCGCGGTCCTCATCGGCGGTCAGGTGGTCAGCGAAGACCTGGGCATCAAGCTCGACAACCTCACTCTGAAGGACCTCGGTACGGCCAAGCGGGTCACCATTGATAAGGACAACACCACCGTCGTGGATGGCGACGGGGCCGACGAGGACATCAAAGCCCGGATCAACCAGATCAAGGCCCAGATCGATGAGACCTCCTCCGACTACGACCGCGAGAAGCTCCAGGAGCGGCTCGCAAAGCTGGTCGGCGGGGTGGCGGTCATCAACGTGGGTGCGGCCACCGAAGTCGAGATGAAGGAGAAGAAAGCGCGCGTCGAAGACGCGATGCACGCCACTCGCGCCGCGCGCGAGGAAGGCATCGTCCCCGGGGGCGGGGTGGCGCTGATCCGCGCTCGCCGGACCCTCGAGAACGCGACCCTGAAGACCGAGAGCCAGAACGCGGGGGCGCGGATCCTGTGGAAGGCGTGCGCCGAGCCGCTGGTCACCATCGCCCGTAACGCGGGCCACGAGGGCCCGGTCGTCCTCGACAAGGTGGTCAACGGTAAGGGCGCCTTCGGTTTCAACGCGTCGACCGAAGACTACGGCGATCTCGTCGAAGCCGGCGTCATCGACCCCACGAAGGTGGTGCGGACCGCGCTCGAGAACGCATCTTCGGTGGCTGGATTGCTCCTGACCACCGAGGCGCTGGTGGCCGACAAGCCCAAGAAGGAAACGAAGACCGGCGCCGGGGCGGGCGGGGCCCCGGGCATGGAAGACATGGACTTCTGATCGACACCCCCACGGCGGGATGAGACCGGCGGATTCCGCCGGTCTCACGCCATTACCGCACGCCGTTTTCCCTCCTGTCCCGCGCCTCGACCGGCCCCGCCGCCGGCACGCCGCTTGCGAAGGCAGGCGACCATGAATCGACCCATACTTCGATGGACCCTGGTGACCGCGACGGCCTCGGTATTCGTTGGCCCCACGTCGGCCCGCGCTCACGGTCTCGGACCCGGACGAATGATCGTCGACCTTCGCGGTCCCGTGGCCACCGTCACCCTCACGCCGTCGGCCGAGCTCTTTGCTCGCTTCGACCCGAATCATGACGGCTTGATCAGTCGAGACGAAGCGCGAAGCCACCGGGCCGAGATGCTCGCCCACATCGGCACCGGCCTGAACATTCGCGCTGAACACGACAACCCGGCCGTCCTCGTGTTCACGGATCTCAACCCACCCCACGCGCACGGGGCACCAGCCGGCGCGGGCCGAAAGTACGTCCGGGTCACCCTGCGCTTTCGCTTCGAGCGACCGGTGTCCGTTCTTACCGTTCGCTACGCCTACGGGGCCATCGCGCCCCTCACCGCGGCCGTTCGTCGATGGGCCCCTCGCGCCCCGAAGCGAACGGTAGAGCAGTGGGCCCGCTTTCGCACCGCCGGCGCGCAGCACACGTTCTTCGGGGCGGTGACCCGATGATCGCCCGCCAGGTCTGCATCCTGCTCCTCGTCGGTTTCGCGTGCGCCGACGGCGCGAACGACACGAACGACACCGATGGCGCCAACGACTATTGCACTGATGACCAGCTCGGGTCGGGCACCACCGAGACGCCGGTGGCCAGCGGCGACTACGTGTTCACCACCGTCCTCGAGACGTGCACGTTGAGCGCCGACGAGGCGGCCACGTGTTACGGGGCGGCTCACGTCTCGGCGGCATCGCTGTCGTCCGAGTCGCGCACGATCACCAGCAACCGCATTCCCAACCATGACGTCGACCTCTTCCCGAACGGGGGCAATCCCAACGCCGTCTCCGCCCAAGACCTGACGTGGAGCGTGACCACGACCCCGAGCCGAAACGCGACGCCGACCGAAGTGCGGACCATCGGCTTCGGACTCAACGGCCTGAAGTTCGAGCCGAACACGGCGGAGGTCTACAACGACACCCAGTGGCGATACGAAGCGTTGACCTTCGCCGGCCGACTCGATGGAGATAGCAACTTCAACTTCGGCACGTCGCTCGGGCTCGACTGCAGTTTCGCCCACGTTCAGCCGACCGGCGAATATCACTATCACGGGGTGCCCACCGGCCTCATGCCCGAGACCTCGGCCCGAACCCTGGTCGGATGGGCGGCCGACGGCTATCCGATCTTCGGTCGCTACGGCTACGCGATCCCCGACGACCCGACCAGCGGCCTGGTCGAGCTCACCGGGAGCTATCGTCTGCCGTCGGGGACCCGACAAGCCCTCGACGACAACGACACCCCACCGGGGGGCGCGTACGACGGCACGTTCATTCAGGACTGGCGCTACGAAACGGGGCTCGGCGACCTCGATGAGTGTAACGGGCGGGCGGAAAGCAACGAGATCGACGGCATCGCCTACGATTACGCCTACTACCTGACGTACACCTATCCGTTCATGCCTCGCTGCGTGTGGGGCACGCCAGGGGACGGATTCGGGTTCGGCGGTCGGTAAGCCGAACCCGAGGCGAGTCGACGTTCGGCGGGTCAGGATTTGACGGGCAGGCCTTGAGGGCTAAGGCTCGCGAAGAAGTCGTTGCCCTTGTCGTCGACCACGATGAACGCTGGGAACGCCTCGACCTCTATCCGCCACACCGCCTCCATGCCGAGCTCAGGATACTCCAGGATCTCGACCTTCTTGATGCAGTCTTGCGCCAAGCGCGCGGCCGGACCGCCGATGCTCCCCAGATAGAAGCCGCCGTGTTTGTCGCACGCTTCGGTCACCGCGCGGGACCGGTTGCCCTTCGCGAGCATGACCATGCTGCCGCCGTGCTGCTGGAACAGGTCGACGTAGGCATCCATCCTTCCCGCGGTGGTCGGGCCGAACGAGCCGGACGGATATCCGGCCGGGGTCTTGGCCGGCCCCGCGTAGTACACGGCATGGTTCTTCAGGTACTCCGGCATGCCCTGGCCGCTCTCCAATCGCTCCCGGATCTTGGCGTGGGCGATGTCCCGAGCCACGACCATGGGCCCCGACAAGGACAGCCGAGTCTTGATCGGGTACCGGGACAGGGTGGCTCGAATATCGGTCATGGGCTGGTTGAGATCGATCTGGACCACCTCGCCTCCGAGGTCCGCAGCCTCGGCCTCCGGCAGGTACTGCGCGGGATCGGACTCCAAAGCCTCCAAGAAGATCCCCGCTTCGGTGATCTTGCCGAGCGCTTGTCGGTCGGCCGAGCACGAAACGCCGATCCCCACCGGAAGCGATGCCCCGTGGCGAGGCAGACGGACCACGCGGACGTCGTGACAGAAGTACTTGCCGCCGAACTGGGCCCCGATCCCGATCCGACGGGACAGCCCGAGGATCTCGTCTTCCAGCTCCGGGTCTCGGATCGCGTGGCCGAGGGCGTTGCCGCGGGTGGGCAGGCCGTCGAGGTATCGAGCCGACGCGAGCTTTACGCACTTGAGATTGTACTCCGCTGACGTCCCGCCGATGACCAGGGCCAAATGGTACGGGGGACAGGCCGCCGTACCCAGTCCTCGCATCTTCTCTTCCACGAACGCGAGCAACCGTTCTTTCGTCAGGATCGCTTTCGTCTCCTGGTACAGATAGGTCTTGTTCGCCGAGCCGCCCCCTTTGGCCATGAACAAGAACTTGTAGGCGTCACCATCAACGGCCGAGATCTCGATCTGGGCGGGGAGATTGGTCTTCGTATTGACCTCTTCGAAGGTGGTGATCGGCGCGTTTTGGGAGTAGCGGAGGTTCCGTTCGGTGTACGTATCGTAGACCCCGCGGGAGATCGCTTCCTCGTCGCCGCCGCCGGTGAACACCAGCTGGCCTTTCTTGCCCGCCACGATCGCCGTCCCGGTGTCCTGACA
Organism: Myxococcota bacterium; assembly: GCA_028289325.1. Classification (GTDB taxonomy): domain Bacteria; phylum Myxococcota; class Kuafuiibacteriia; order Kuafuiibacteriales; family Kuafuiibacteriaceae; genus JANQQN01. Next base: position 10,432 of record JANQQN010000217.1, read on the forward strand.
CATGGGCAGGACACCGCCCGCCGCGATGTTCGCGTTCTTCAGCAGGTCGAGGGCCACGAATTTGTCGTTCGACGACGCCTCCGGGTCGTCGAGGATCGCCCGCAGCTGAGCCAGATGCCCGGGCCGCAATAGATGCGCGATGTCGATCATCGCCTGCTTCGTCAACAGCCGCAGGCCCTCCGGCTCCACCTTGAGGAACCGCTGGCCCGCCGCCTCGAAGGTCGACACGTGGTCCTTGGTCAACAGCCGATAGGGCGTCTGATCCGGCCCCGTCGGCAGCATCGGTTGGTACGCGAAGTCCGTCATGCTGAGGACCATACCGCAAGAATCGAGACGAGTACGGCGAGGATCGCCGCGCACACGCGGCTCGCGTCCGGCAGATCTCAAGTCCTTCGCAAACTCGCTCAGAACATAAGATCTGCCGTACTAGTCGCCTGTCTCAGGAGTTCTTCGCAGAAGAACGCGGGAGACAGGAGAGCTAGAGCGGAGCCTGCGGAGCGATTTCAGGCCGTCCAGGCGCCTGGCTCAGGGTTCCGAGCAGAACGAAGTTCTGTAAGGAATCCACGAGACAGGTGACTAGGGAGCCGAGCAGGTTGGCTTGCGTGCGGTCTCCCGACCGGGGGAAGAAAGGCCCGACCTGCCACCACGGAGGGTTTTTACTCAGACCTTGCGGTTCCTCGAGGGTGCTCTAAACTCCGAGGATGGAGGTGCGGGTGTATGTCGCCTACCGATGATCCCTCCCCCTCCCCGTCCCCCGGCGCCGCCCCCCAGCCGTCGGTCACCGTCCTGTTGCGGCAGTGGCGAGCCGGCGACGAAGACGCCGAACGGCAGGTGTTCGACCTGGTGTACCGAGAGCTGCATCGGATCGCCAAGATCGCGATGCGGCGGGAGCGGCAAGACCACACCCTGCAGACGACGGCGCTGGTCAATGAAGCCTACGTTCGGCTGGCGCAAGCCAACCTGTCGTGGGACGACCGACGACACTTCTACTCCGCCGCCGCGACGTGTATGCGCCGCGTCCTCGTCGACCACGCGCGCCAGCGACAGCGAAAGAAACGGGGGGGCGACGCAAAGAAACTCAATCTCGACGACGTCGCGGTCGCGCACCCTGAGCCGACGTCCGACTTGCTCGCGCTCGACGAGGCGCTCGGACGACTCGCGGCGCAAGACGCCCGTAAGGCCCGGGTCGTCGAGCTGTTCTATTTCGGAGGGCTGAGCTACGACGAGATCGCGGAGGTCGTGCAGACCTCGACCGCGACCGTCCATCGAGACCTCCGCATGGCAAAGGCGTGGCTTTACCACCAACTCCAGTGAAGCGGGAGATGGACCCGGAGCGCTGGCAACGCCTCCAGGCCCTCTTCGACGCCGCGGTCGAGATGACCGAGGACGACCGACGGGCGTTCCTCGAGCAGGAATGCCCCGATGACTTGTCCCTGCGGTGGCAGGTCGAGTCGCTGATCCTGGCTCTCGACGAAGCGAGCCAGCTTCTCGACACCGCGGTCGGCGACACGGCGTTGCATGCGGCCCACGCGACCGTAAACCGGCAACGGTTCGGCCCCTATCAGCTCGAACGAGAGCTCGGCCGGGGCGGAATGGGCGTGGTGTTCCTGGCCCGAAGGGCCGACGAGGCCTACGAAGGTCAGGTTGCGATCAAGGTTCTGCTGGAGCTTCGCGGCGCCGAGCCGCTGCGACGATTTCAGACCGAGCGCCAGATCCTCGCCAACCTTCAACATCCCAACATCGCCCGCCTCCTCGACGCCGGCAGCACGGACAGCGGCGCCCCGTACGTGGTCATCGAGTACGTCCCCGGCGGCTCGATCACCCGCTACTGCGACGAGCGCACGCTCACCATCGCCGAGCGCATCGATCTATTCATCAAGGTCTGCCGGGCGGTGCAGTACGCGCACCAGAATCTCGTCGTTCATCGGGACCTCAAGCCCGACAACATTCTCGTCACCCCCGACGGAACGCCGAAGCTCCTGGACTTCGGGATCGCGAAGCTCCTCGAGGAACGCCCGGAAGGCGATTCGGATACCGCGACGGGGGTGCTGATGATGACCCCGCTGTACGCCAGTCCAGAGCAGGTTCGAGGGGAGCCGGTGACCGTCGCCACCGACGTGTACGGGCTCGGATTGGTGCTGTACGTGCTGTTGACGGGGCGGGTGCCTTACGATCTGTCAGGAAAGTCGCTGACCGAAAAGGCCAACATCATCACCAAGGTGGAGCCGATGCGGCCCAGCGTGGCCGTAGGCGGGGCCGCGTCGACCACGCTCCCCGACCGGATGAGCACCCCCGCCGCCCGGCTGGCGAACCAGCTGACCGGCGATCTCGACACGATCCTCCTCACCGCGCTGCAGAAGGATCCCGCCCGCCGCTACAACTCGGCCGGGGCCCTCGGAGACGATCTCGAGCGCCATCGTCTCGGCCTACCCGTCAAGTCACGGCCGGATACCTTCGGCTATCGATGGACCAAGTTCATCCGCCGCCACTGGATCGCGACCGCCGCCGCCGCCGCCGCGCTGCTTTTCCTGACCACCTTCGGCATCGTCATGGCCGTCCAGGCCAACCGGATCGCCCGCGAACGCGACGCGGCCCGCGCGGCGAGAGTCGAAGCCCAGGAAGTCTCGAATCTGCTCGTAGACCTCTTCGAAGTCGCCGATCCCTCCCAGCCGTCGGGGGCCAACATTACCGCCCGGGAGGTCCTCGACCGCGGCGCCGGCAAGATCGCGGCCGAGCTGAGCAATCAGCCCGCGACCCAGGCCTCGATGATGGAGGTCGTGGGTCGAGTCTACCGGAACCTCGGGCTCTACGATGATGCGGGCAAGATGCTGGAGGGCTCCCTGGCCATCCGGCGCCGAATCTTCCCCGACGACCACGCGACGATCGCCGCGAGCCTGAACGAGCTCGGCGTCCTTCGCTACTTGCTCGGCAAGTACGAGGAGGCCGAGCAGCTGCAGCGAGATGCGCTTCGAATCCACCGCGGGCAACCCAAGCCCGACCCCAGGAAGCTCGCCGCGAACCTCGACAGCCTCGGCACGGTGGTCGTGGACCGGGGTCGATACGAAGAAGCGGCGGCGTTGTACCGCGAGGCGCTGTCGATCGAGCGCGGTCTTCACCAGGGGGACCATCAAGACGTGGCGACCGAGCTCATCAACCTGGGCGGCGCGCTGCGACGGTCCGCTCGCTTCGATGAAGCGGAGCCGTTGTTCCGTGAGGGTCTCGCCATGCAGCGCCGGCTCTTGGGAAACGAGAACGTCCACGTCGCCCACTCCCTGAACCAGCTGGCCCGCCTGTTCGTCTTGAAGGGGGACCCGACCCAGGCCGAGCCCTACGCCCGCGAGGGCCTGGCCATCCGACGACGATTGTGGGGCGACGTCCACGTGGAGGTCGCGGCCAGCCTCGGCAGCCTGGCGGGTATCTTGTCCGCGCAAGGCGCGCACAAAGAATCGATCGCGACCCGCAAAGAGTCCCTGGAGATCCTGCGGAAACTGTTCGGCGAAGAGCATCCGTACGTCGCCGGGACCCTGAGCTCGCTGGGCTACGCGGAATTCAAGGGCGGCGATCTCCAGGCGGCAGAGGCCCACTTGCGCGCGTCGGTCGCCCTGCACCGTCGCTTGCTCAAGCCGGACCACGTGCGGCTCGCGAGCCCTTTGACCGGACTCGCCTCGGTGTTGATGGCGTCGGACCGTCACGCCGAGGCGGAGCCGCTGCTGCGGGAGGCGGTCACGGTTCGTCGGGCCAAGCTCCCGGCTGAGCATTGGTCGATCGCCGAAGCCGAGACGGACCTCGGGCGGTGTCTCGTATCTTTGGGGCGGGTCGATGAAGCGGAGCCGCTCCTGGTGCGGGCGGACAAGACGCTCCGGGCCGAGTTCGGACCCGACGACGAGCGGGCCGAGCGGGCCCGCGAAGCCCTCGAAGCGCTCCGTCGGCAGCGACCGAAGGCCGAATAGCCGAACGGCCGAATGGCCGAATTGCCGATGGGCGCCCGTCGGTGCTCCATCGGTCTGGACTCGGGTCAGATCTCCGGTATCGGGGCGAAGAAGGTCACCTTCTGGCCGGACCGGATCCCGCGACGGCGAGCCAGGCCGCCGTTGATCTCCAATACGAACTGGCTGTCGCCTTCGACCCGCTGGCTGGTGAGCGTCCTCGGTTCGGCGTTTTCGGCGATGCCGAGGATGGTCCGATCGGCGCGGATGAAGATGATGTCGAGGGGGATGAAGGTGTTCTTCATCCAAAATGACAACTGACGTTCATTCGGAAACAAAAACACCATGCCGTGGTCGTCGGACATGGACTCCCGAAACATCATGCCTCGCTGACGCTCGGCGGGGCTATCGGCGATCTCCGACTGAAAAGTGATCGGACCGTCGTCGGTCTCCACCGTTACCGGGATCCGGAACACTTCCCCTGCGTCCGCGGTCTGAACCGGACCGCGCTCGTTCGTATCCAGCGAGGAGCAGGTGGCGCCCGCCCCCGCGATCCCCACCGCGAGCAGCAAGGACCAGACGCCCCCCCGTCGGCGACGCGGCCCCACCATCACGGGCGGTGGATTCCGGTCTGAGCTCAGAATCCCGCTCGGATCCTCGCAGTGGTCGAAACGGTCGAGACGATCGCGAGGGCGCCAGCGGTCGGTTGGTGACGGTGGGGGGTGGGGCATCGCCATGGTGTTGCTCGTGAACCCGCACACCCTACCGGACTCCCCATCCGTCGTCACGCGTCATGATCCGTCCGTCCCGCCGCGGACCACCTGTCAATCGACCTTTCGTCTCGAAACCCGCATTGCGGCCCCGCCTCTTGCCCCGCGTCCACCGCCCCACTAGCGTCGGTCGTATGGAGCTCCTCGGCGTCCATCACGTCGCCCTGAAGGCCCGCGACGTCCGCCGGACGGCGGCGTTCTACCGCGAGGTCCTCGGCCTCGAAGAGATCGATCGCCACCATGACGACGGCAAAGTGCGGTCGATCTGGCTTCGCTGCGGCGGGGTGATCATCATGGTCGAACGAAGCGAGGTGTGGGCGTCGGGCGACGGTGGCCCCACCGAACCCGATCCGTTCGACCCCCCGGGGCTTCACCTGCTCGCGCTGACCATCGCCGCCGACGCGCGGCCGAGCTGGGCGCGCCGCCTCGCAGAATTGGGCCACCCGGTGACCCAGGAGACCGACTTCACGATGTACATTCGTGACCCCGAAGGCAATCGCGTAGGCTTGTCGACGTGGCCGGTCCGGTCGCGCGGGGGCGTTCCATGACCGGCGCCCTGCGTATCGCGATCGGTCTGCATATCCTGCTCGCCGTCGCGTTGTCCTTCCTTCCTCTCTTCGACGGCCTGGGCTTCGAACGGGCGCTGGCCACCGGCCTCCTGGCCGCGGTGACCTCACCGGTGGTCACCGTATCGCTGATCCGACGTGCGCAGACGATCGGTCCTCAGGGCCTGCCCACCGTTGGGCGTCGCGCGCTGCTGTTCAACGGGCTGCTCCTGTTGCCGTCAACGCTTGCTGGCGCCCTGGTCGAAGCGCTGCAGCAGTCCTGCGAGCCGGACGCCGGCCTCCTGTTCATGGTCCTCGTGGCCGGCGGCAACGTGCTCGTCGGCACCGCCCTCGGCAGCGCCGCGGCGCTGGTCCGATTCCGCCCCTGGGCGCCGTTCGCAGGGATCGCGGCGGTCCTCATCGGCGCCTTGGTGATGGTGGTCGTCGGTTTCTACACCGAGCCCCAGATCTTCATCTATAGCGCGCCATGGGGGTACTGGCCGGGCTCGTTGTACGACGAGGCCCTCGCCGTCGACGCCCGTCTGTGGGCATTTCGTGGCTACTCGACCATGGCCGCGGGGGCGGTGTTCGCCCTTGCGGCAGCGTTCACCGACGACCAGATCCGGCCGACGTTCAGACCGCGCTTCGGTTGGTTACTGGCCGCGGTGCCGTTCATCGCGGCCGCGATCTGGGCCTACGGTAAGGGCCCGGACATCGGGTGGCGGTTGGACCGAGAGGCCGTCGAGCGCGCGCTGCGCACCCGGGTCGAGACCGACCACTTCATCATTCACGTCGACCCCTCGGTCACCGCGGAGCGACTGGCCCGCATCGTCGAAGACCACGAACACCGCTACCAACAGCTGAAGGCGTTCTTCGAGGCCGAGCCCGACGGCAAGGTCGTCAGCTTCGTCTATCGCAACCGCAGTCAGAAGGGGCGCCTGATGGGGGCGAGCGGGACCCAGATCGCGCGCCCGTGGGCCCGGGAGATCCACATCGATGGGTTCAACGTGCCCCATCGGGTCTTGAAGCACGAGCTCGCCCACATCTTCGCCGGCGCGAAAGCGACGGGACCGCTCAAGGTGCCCGCGGTGGCGGGCATCTTCGTCAACATCGGCGTTGTCGAGGGCATCGCGGTGGCCGCCGATTGGCGGGTCCGAGAGCTGACCGTGCACGGCTGGACGAAAGCCATGCAGGGTCTGGGGCTCATGCCCGATCTTCGCGAGAGCCTCGACATCCTCGGGTTCTGGTCGATCAGCTCGTCGCGAGCGTACACCGTGGCCGGCTCGTTTCTCCGCTATCTGGTGGATACCTACGGCATCGACAAGTTTTGGACCCTGTACGCGACCAACAGCTTCCAGCGCGCCTACGATCGGCCGCTCGACGCGCTGGTGACCGAATGGGAAGCGTTTCTCGACCGGATGCCGCTGCCGAAAGACGACCTGCTCATCGCCGAGCATCGCTTCAAGCGCCCCGGGATCTTTCAGAAGGTTTGCGCTCATGTGTCCGCGAACATCTCGGCCCGCGGCTACGGGCGCCTGAGATCCGGCGACGTCGACGGCGCCCGCCCGGACCTGGAGCAGATCTATGGGTATGCGCCCGCGAACCCCGGTCCCCTCATCGCGCTGGCGGAAGCGTACAGCCGGGCGGGGCGCTTCGACGACGCCGAGGAGATGGTCGAGCGCGCCCTGGCCGCCCCGGGCGCGACCCTGAAAGGCAAGACTCAGGCCGTGGAGGCCCGAGCGAATTTGGCCTGGCGTCGAGGGCGCCCGAAGACGGCCCGCAACGACTATCGTGTCGTGTTGGAGCGTCATCTTTCGACGCCCTCCGACCGTCTGCAGCAGGCGCGCATGCTAGCGTTAACCCGCACCAGCACCGCACCGACCCTCCCGCTGTTAAAGGCGGTGCTGCTCGGCGATGCGCCGAGCAACCAGAACCTCGTTCGACTGGCCGAGGCGAGCGTCCGGCGAGCCGAAGATCGCCTGGTCCACTATCTGTACGCGCGCGCGTTGGAGCGGGTGGGCGCATACGCGGAGGGCGTGGTGGCCGCGAGACGCGCGGCCGACGACACCCCGCGCCGAGGGGGGTGGGACGACCCCCTCCGTACGGAGGCCGTTCTCACCTATGGACGGCTGTTGTGGTGGTCCAAGGCGTACGATCAGGCGGCGGCGGTCTTCGAGACGGTGGCGAAGACCGCGACGTCGGCGGCAGCGGTGGCGACCGCCCACGACTGGCGCGACCGGGCTCGATTCAGCGCGGCTCAGGCGTCTACGGAATAGGCACTCGACCCGGTCAGGTTCGGCGAGTGGTGACAGGTGTTGCGAACCGTACGCCTCGCGAACTACGTCTACCCACCATGAGCCGATGGTTTTCCTCGCTGTTCGTATCCATCGTCCTGGCGGGGGTGAGCGCCTGCGCCCACAAGACGATCCCCAGCACCTCGATCGAAGACACGGAGGAGAACAGAGAGATCTTCCGACTCGTTCGTGCGTACGAGCAGGCCCTCGAGAGCCTGGACGCCGACGCCGTACTGGCGTTGGTGAGCCCAAATTTCTACGAGAACAACGGAAACACGGACGACGGCGACGACTACGACTTCTACGGGCTCAAGGACAACCTCGCGAGAGACTTCCAGCGGACCCGAACCCTTCAGCTCGACCTGCGGGTCGACGCGATCGAAGTCGAAAAAGACGAAGCTTTCGCCGAGCTATTCTACCGAATCCGAGCCCAGAACGAGTATCCGTCGGGTCTCAAATGGGAGACGGGCAGCGACCGCACTCGCCTCCGTCTGGAGCGGATCGACGGTAAATGGCTGATCGTAGCCGGCCTGTAGGACCGGCAGCAGGAAACGGTTATGCACTTTGATTATCTGGTTATCGGTGGGGGAAGCGGCGGGCTGGCCTCCGCGCGACGCGCGGCGCGCCACGGCGCGAAAGTGGGGTTGATCGAGGCGGGTCGGCTAGGCGGAACCTGCGTCAACGTGGGCTGCGTCCCGAAGAAGGTCATGTGGAACGCGGCGTCGGTCGCCGAAGCGCTACACGACGCCCACGACTACGGCTTCGAAGCGAAGACCGGGCCCTTTAACTGGAAGAAGGTCAAAGACGCGCGGGACGCGTACGTCAAGCGGCTCAACGACATCTATCGGCGCAACCTCGAGGTCGACTGCGTCACGAGTATCGAAGGCTACGCGAAGTTCGTGGGACCGAAGACGGTCGAGGTGAACGGCGAACGATACAGCGGCGACCACGTCCTCATCGCCGTCGGCGGGCGACCGAAGTGGCCCAGCATCCCCGGCGCCGAGCTCGGCATGAGCAGCGACGGCTTCTTCGAGCTCGAGCAGCTTCCGGAGAAGGTCGGCGTGGTCGGGGCCGGCTACATCGCCGTCGAGCTCGCAGGCATCTTCCGAACCCTGGGCGCCGACGTCACCCTCTTCATTCGCCACGAGCACTTCCTTCGCAGCTTCGACGTGATGGTCCGAGAGACGTTGATGGAAACGATGCTCGACGACGGGGTGAACGTGGAAACCGGCCGGGAGATCGTGAAGGTTGAACGCCGCGAAGACGGAAAGCTCAAAGTGACCGAATCCCGAGGTAACGCGGTCGAACCGTTCGACGCCCTCGTATGGGCCATCGGGCGCGTCCCCAACACCGACCAGCTCGGACTCGACACCAGTGCCGTGACCATGGACGAACAGGGGAACATCCCCGTCGATGACTTTCAGAACACCAATGTCGACGGGATCTATGCGGTCGGAGACGTCACGGGAAAGCATCAGCTCACCCCCGTGGCCATCGCGGCCGGGAGACGGCTCGCGGATCGCGTGTTCGGCGACCAGTCCGACGCCAAGCTCGACTACGAAAACATCCCCACCGTGGTCTTCAGCCACCCCCCGATCGGGACCGTGGGCCTCACCGAGGACGAAGCCCACGAGCGATGGGGCACCGACGGCGTGAACTGTTACACCACGCGATTCACGAACATGTACCACGCGCTGACCACCCGAAAGACCCCGACCGCAATGAAGCTGGTCACCGTCGGCGCCCACGACCGGGTCGTCGGCGTTCACGTCATCGGCATCGGCGCCGACGAAATGATGCAGGGCTTCGCGGTGGCGGTGAAGATGGGGGCGACCAAGGCGGACTTCGACCGGACGGTGGCCATCCATCCTACGGCGGCCGAAGAGCTGGTGACGCTGAGATAGGCGGGCGGGCCGCTGACCGAGTCAGCGCTCCCCGTGAACGCTTGCGAGCCGGAACCTGTGCCCGGAACGGTCCGTGGCGAGACTCGACATCAAACGTCGGGAGACTTGAACACCCGCTCCACCAAGCGCTCGCCGCCGCCGTCGCTGAGCGCTTTCAGCCGCGCGAAGTAATGCCGGTAGTCGTGGTAGCCGACCTGGGTGCTGCTCCGGCGAAGCTCGTGGCGAGTCATGTGGGCCAGGGCCATGTGGGTCGCGATCCGGCGTAGCTCCCCCGGCAGCGCGCTCTGTTCGGCCCGGCTGAGCGGCCGGATTCGATGGTAACCAAGAACCATCGCTCGGACCCGCGGTAGGTCGAAGCGACCGGCGGGCCCGCCCTGTTGCTTGGTGGTCGGTCGCCAGCACCAAGCGTTCACCGCCACCGCGAGATCGACCAGCAGCCGGTCGTAAGCGGCGTGTTCGAAGTCGACGACCCCGATCAGCGCGTCGCGGTGAAAGCGAGCGTTCTCGATGAACATGTCGCCGTGGACGATGCCCCGAGGGAGATGGTCGACCGCTCGACCGAGCTGCGCATCGACCTCGATCCGCAGCTGAGCCACATCGTCGGCGAACCGTCGGGCCAACCGGCGTTTCTCGAGGGCCCGCGCGAGTCGCTCGGCCCGTTGATCGAGAGTCACCAAGTCGAAAGCACTATTGCGTCGCCGCCGAAATTCCCGCGTCGCGTTGTGAAGCTGAGCCGCGAAGCGACCGACGACCCTCGTGTGTTTCGGCCGCACCTCGAACACCCCGAGGGCTCGACCGGGGATGTACTGAAACATCGAGACGAAACGACCCCGCGATGACCACGGTGTAAAGGTACCTTTCGCGACGTTTCGAAGGAGCCGGGGCACCGGCAGCGCGTGACGATCGAGGTGGAGTAAGAGCTCCTTCTCAAAGATCATGTCGTCCATGCGCTTGTTCTCGGTGATCCGAAGAAAATACCGGCGACCGCCGGCCTGAACCCAATAGGAAGTATTGATGGCGCCTTCCGCGATGCCACCAAAATCCTCGAGCGGGTCGAGGTGATAGAGCGACAAGATCGACTGGATCTGGTCGCGACTTAGGACCACATGAACGGCCACAACCGCGGCCACTGTACGCCCGAGATGGCATCTCCGCTACCAGGGACAAGCCCGGTGACCCGCTTCTGAATGCCGAACTGAGAGCCGACTCAGGTGCGGACGATGAATGCCCGGCATGCCATGAGTCACTCGGTGTCGTTCGTCGACCATGCCTGCTGGAAGGGATGACCCGTACCGATTAGACTGACGGCATGGCGGGGTTCGGCGACTTGATCCGAAAAACAGGCTTACTTTCCCCGGACCGACTCGCGTTCGCCCTCAAGGAACAGAAACGGACCGGCTTCCGCCTAGGTCAGGTCCTCGTCGATCACGGCATCGTCGATGAAGCTGAACTCTTCAGCGCCGTCGCTCGAGTCAGCGGCTTCGAAAGGGTCGACATGAACACAGCTCAAGTCGACGTCGAAGCCGCCCGTCGGATCGATCCAGAGTGGGCCTTGGAGCATCGGATGATGCCGTTGTCGGTCGACGAAACCCGCGGGTCGGTGGTGGTGGCGACCAGTGACCCGACGCAGTCTACGTTGCTGTCTCTGCTATCCGCTCAGTTTGGCGTTCCTGCCACCCTGGTGGTTACCACCGAGTCCGAGCTCGGACGCCTCATCCGCCATGCGTACTTCAACGAGCCTCTCGACCGCACACCCGGGGGCTCGACGCTGACCGGCGCGCAGCCCATCGCGGAACCTGCGCCGGCGACGCGGCCGGGGATAGCGGAGCGTCGCCAGCTCGAGCAATCGTCGTTCTCCGCGCGGTCACCGACGCCGCCGGTCGGGGTCACCGAGCCCCAGGGGCCCCCGCCCAAAGGTCTGTCCTACGGACGGCGTGACGCCCCATCGCCCGCGTCACGCCGCGCCCCTGAGACCGGCAATGAAGGCCCGATCACCGCCCCATCTCGGTCATTTCCGCCGAACCCTCCCCAACGGCCAGCGGCCCCCGATCGGTTCTCCACCGGCGAATCGACCGCAGGGTCGACAACCCCCGTCTCGGGTCCACCACCGCCGGACCGGCCTTCGATCACCACCGATGAAATCGCAGCGGCGATCGGACCCATCGGCCCCCAGCTCGAGTCGACCATGCCCCCGCTGACCACCGGCAACGCACCCCCGCTCTTTCCACCGCTCGAGCTGACCCGTCCCCCGATCACCACCGGCGCCCATCCGGTCCTCAGCGGGGCCCACGTGAAGCCGCCCAAACCATCGCTGTCGACGTTGGCCCCCGTCGTCGAGCTGCACCAGTATACGGCGGCAGCGATCCGAGCCATCTTCGAGCTGTGCGTCGCCCGGGGGATCATCACCCGCGAAGAATACTTGGCCCGGCTGTCATCGACGGATATGAACAAGAGCCGTTGATGCGATGAGTGCCCCTACCCGCTTCAGCGAGCTCGTCGGTCAGGACGATGCGGTCCAGCACCTCGAGCGCCTCGCCGCTCACGGCCGTCTCCCTCACGCGATGATGTTCGTGGGCCCGGAGTCCGTGGGTAAGTTCACCGCCGCTCGTCTCGTGGCCAAGGGGCTTCTCTGTCAGGGGACGAAAGCCCGACCCCTCGACGCCTGCGGTGTTTGCCCGGCGTGCGTGAAGGTCGACGGGGGCAACCACGCCGATCTTCACGCGGTCGAGACCGAAGACCGCCAGATCAAGATCCAGTCGATCCGGGAGGTTGAGCAGGCCCTCCGCCTGCGACCGGTCGAAGGCGAGCTCAAGCTGCTGGTGATCGACGACGCCCACCGAATGAACGTTCAGACCCAGAACGCTCTGCTCAAGACCCTCGAGGAGCCCCCGGGGCAGACCCACATCATCCTGACCACATCGCGGCTGCGAAACATTCTCCCCACGGTCGTATCGCGCTGCCAACGGGTCGCGTTTCGGGCCCTGCCGGCGGAGGCGGTGGTGCAGACACTGATCCAGGCCCGAGGCCTGGATCGTGCGCAAGCTCACCTGCTGGCGTCGCTGGCCGGCGGCTCGGTCGGTCGCGCGCTTCTGCTGGAGGCCGACGATATCTTTGCCCTGCGCGACGCCGTGGCCGACCTGGACCGCGCGCTGGAGCCCCGGTCCGCGCAAGGGGCTTTGGTCGCGATGTCGAAGGCCGCATCCTTGGTCGAAGATCGCGCGGTCTTCGCCGAGGCCATTCAGCTGCTGCAGGTGTGGCTTCAGGACCAGATGCGGCTCGCCGCGGACCCCGATCTCGAGGTCGCCAACGTCGACCGAAGGCCGCAGCTTCAGGCCCTCGCCGAACACCGGGGCCTCCAGGCGGTGCTGGGTCGTCTGCGGGCGGTCAACGAAACGCGCCGCCAGCTCGAAATGCCCTACAACTTCAATCCGCAGCTGCTCGCCGAACAGCTGTGTCTGGACCTTGCCGGCCACGGGCGGGTCGAGATCAGCAATCGCGAATACTGAGCTGATAACGGGTTGAATCATCGCGCCGGATCCTCGATGACGGGCACGTGAGCGAACGCGTCTTGGTCACGGCGGCGCTTCCGTACGCCAACGGGAGCATTCATATCGGGCATCTGGTCGAGTACCTGATGACCGATATCTACGTGCGCGCGCTCAAAATGGCCGGGCACGACGCGATATTCGTGTGCGCCGACGATACCCACGGCACCCCGATCGAGCTCAACGCGCGCAAAGCGGGCGTGACCCCGGAGGCGTTCGTCGAACGTTTCGCCAAGGAACACCTCGAAGATCTGACGTCGTTCGGCGTCAACTTCGACAGCTTCTACACCACCAACAGCGAAGAGAACCGGAAGTGGGTCCACTACATCTACGAGAAGCTGAGTGAGGGCGGACACGTCGAACGCCGGAGCATGGACCAGCTGTACGACCTCGAAGCGGAGCGGTTCTTGCCCGACCGATTCGTGAAAGGAACGTGTCCCCGCTGCGGCGCCCACGACCAGTACGGCGACGTTTGTGAGAACTGCAAGTCGACCTACGAACCTACGGAGCTCAAGGATCCGTACTCGGTGATCACCGGCTCGAAGCCGGTGGTTCGCGCCTCGGAGCACGTCTTCGTGCGGCTGGGCGACTTCGCGGACTTCCTGCGGGAGTGGTCGGCCAAGGAAGGGCGGCTGCAGCCGGAGATCGGCCGGTTCGTCCAGTCATGGCTCGATAACGGGCTGCAGGACTGGTGTATCTCCCGCGATGCGCCGTACTTCGGGTTCGAGATTCCTGACGCGAAGGGCAAGTATTTCTACGTCTGGCTCGACGCGCCGATCGGGTACATCGCATCGACCGACCACTGGGGCCAGGTCAACGGGGCGCCCGACGCCGCGAACGAGATCTGGAAAGACAAAAAGGCGAAGGTCGTCCACGTCATCGGCAAGGACATCATCTACTTTCACTGCCTGTTCTGGCCGGCGATGCTCCACGCCGCAAAGCTCAACGTCCCCGACCACGTCAGGGTCCACGGCTTCCTGATGGTCAACGGGGTCAAAATGTCGAAGAGCCGCGGCACGTTCATCATGGCCCGAACGTTCCGTGAGCACCTAGACCCGATCTATCTGCGCTATTACTTCGGCTCCAAGGTCGGCCAGTCGCCCGAAGACATCGACCTGTCGTTCGAAGAGTTCGTCAACCGGGTCAACGCGGAGTTCGTGAACACCCTCGCGAACCTCGTGTCCCGCAGCGCCTCGTTCCTCAAGAACAAGCTCGGTGGAAAGTACGGTGCCTTGCCGAAGGACGCCGAGCCCCACCTGGCCGAGGTTCGACGACTGGTCGCGGACGCCGAAGCGGCCTACCAGGCGTTCGATCACGCGGCCGCGGTGCGGGCCGCGGTTCAGATCGCGGATCTCGGCAACAAGCTGTTCCAAGACGGTGAGCCGTGGAACCTGATCAAGACCGATCAACAGGCCACCCTGCAGCTGGTCACCCTGTGCCTGAACATCGCCCGGGCGGCGACGGTGGTGGTGGCGCCGGTCGTGCCCCCGTATGCGGAGAAGGTCTACGGGGTGCTGGGGCTGGACGGCGCGCCGAAGTCGTTCGAAGAGGCGATCCGGTTCGACCTCCTGAAGCGGCCGATGGGCGAGCCCGAGCGCCTGGTTGACCGGATCTCGCTCAAGCAGCTGGACCCGATCGTCGAAGCGTCCAAGGAAGCCGAGGCGCCGAAAGCCGCGGACGCGGACGACGACGACGAGTCGGCGATCGAACCTATCGCGGATCAGATCGACATCGAGACGTTTCTCAACATCGATCTTCGGGTCGGCCTGGTGGTGGAGGCGAAGAAGGTCAAGAAAGCCAAGAAGCTCCTCCAGCTCACCGTGGATCTCGGCGAGGACAAGCCTCGAAACATCTTCGCGGGCATTGCCCAGGCCTACGAGCCGGACGCCCTGGTGGGCAAAAAGGTTGCGGTCGTCGCCAACCTCGCCCCCCGCAAGATGAGCTTCGGGATCAGCGAAGGCATGGTCCTCGCCGCCGGCCCGGGCGGCGCTGACGTCCAGGTCGTCGACGTTCCCGACGACGCGACCCCGGGCTCTCGGATTCGATGACGTGGACGAAGCGCTCCTTCGCCAGCTCACCGACGATGACCCCGAACAGCGCCTAAAGGCGGTGCTCCAGGCCGGCGAACCCGGCGAAGGCCCGGCGCCGGCAGCGCTGGTCGAAGGCCTGATCCGGCGGCTTCATGACCCTCACCCCGGCATCATTCAGGCCGCCTTGGAGACCCTGACCCGCCTCGTGGAAGCCGGTCGAGCCACCGTCGGCGCCGAGCCGCTCGCGCGCGCGGTCGCGCTCGCGGAGCATGACAGTGCGCTCGTTCGCGCCGAGGCGATCGGGGCCCTCGGCGTCTTCGGCCCTCAGCTCGACGATCCCCCTCGGGTGGCGCGACTGCTCGCCGCGCTCGAGGATCCGGACCCCGAGGTCCGGCGGACCGCGGCCGCCGCCTGCGGTGACCTCAAGCTGGAGTCCGCCCGCGAGCGGCTCGCGCTCGCGCTCGACGACGCCGACCTGGGATTCGAAGCGGCCTTCGCGCTCGCCAGTCTCGGCGACCGACGCGCGCGGCCGGCCTTGGAGCGAGCCCTCGATGACCGCCGCACCCGCCTCGACGCCCTCGAAGGGCTGGCTCGACTGGGCGACCCGGCGGCCCGGCCCGCGGTCGAGGCGCTGACCCGCGGGTGGCGAACGGCGTGGGTCGACCGACTCTCGGCTTGGTCCACCCTGCTCGTACTCGGCGTCCCGGAAGCCGGGGCCCGGATCGCCGAGCGGACGAGCAGTCGGCGGATGGAAGAACGCACCTATGCCCTGTTTCTCCTCGGTCGACACCGGGTCCAGGAAGGTCGCGATGTCGTCGCGGCCGTCGCGGCCAGCAGGACCGATCGGCAGCGGGAGACGGCGATCGACGCGTTGGGACGATACGGCGACGAAGCCGCGGAAACCGCCCTCCTCGCCCTCATCGATAGCCCCAGAGAAGATCGGGAGGCGCGGATCACCGCCGTCCGGGCCCTCGCCTACGTCGAGGGTGAGCGCGCCCGATCCACCCGGCTCCGCCTGGGCCGGGATCCAGATCCGTTGATCCAGCAGGCGGCCGCGTGGTCGCCACCGTCGTGAGGCTGCGGGTCAGTCCTCGACCAAGACGTACGTCCGACCGCCGGCCACGTCGCGGAACCGGAGCACCCCTCGGTCAACGCAATAATCGAACGTTCTCAGGTTCACCCCGGTCAAAGAGAACTGGGTGGCGGCGACGTCAAAGTCGCTGCCCGAGGCGTCAGATTCCACCGCATTTGCCGTCAATGAGCACACGCACCCCGCTGCTTGTAGCGCGCACGTCGCGTCGGGGTACGTTCCGGTCAGGAAGTCCTCGAAGTCCGACTCGCACGCGAGCGACAGACCACTGAGGCAGCTATCCTGGACCGTCAGCGTCACCGTCAGCTCGTCTTCGATGTCCATTTCCCAGTCGGTGGCAGCACTCACCCCCATCGCAAACGTCCCGGTCGAAGAGACGACGCTGGTGATCGTCGCCTCGAACGCAGTGGGATCGCCGGTCTGGTTGAAGCAGGTGTCTCGGATCGCGGATAGACTGTCGTCGCCCTCGTCGCCGCACGCATCGACCACCCGCCACGTTGTGCCGACGACCGAACCGCCGCAGGCGTTACTGGGGAAGAAGTCGTCGTCGCAAGAGGTCTCCAATCCCGCGTCGCCGGTCGGCTCGCCGGTGTCCGCCGCGCCCGCATCGGCGAGGCCCGCGTCGACCGGCGCCGCGTCGGTCGCGCTCGCGTCCATTCCCCCGGTCTCGACCCCCGCGTCGACGACCCCGGCGTCGGGCTCCGGCGCGGCCCCCGAGTCCGTCGCGACCACCCCCGTATCGGCAGGGGCGTCCTCTCCGCTATCGCTGGAGCACGCCGTCGATCCGAGGACAAACGCGATCGATAGGAGAGGAATCCATCGAGGCAGGAAAGGGCGCATGCCGACGGAACCTACCAGGAAGAAATTCCCATGCACAATCAGACAGGTGCGCTCTTAGCAGCCCGTTGATCTGGGCTCGCCACCGCCGGGCCGGCGCTTTTGTCACCTGCTTGTCCGACCGGCTTCGCCTCTCATCGGTCGTTGGGGGCCACCCAGCTCCCTCTTCGTCGAACAACCAGGCGACAAAATCACTCGACCGGGCGACGACGCACCCAAATCAACGGGCTGCTAGTACTCGGCGGCGGAAGTTCCGACGCAGGTCGGAACCCGGCGCGGAGTACGCAAGCGGAGCCTGCGGAGCGTCAAAGGCTGTACTCTGGAAGAGCGGGCGTGAATCGACGAGCCACGGAGTGGCTCGTTATTTGCGCCGAGCCCATCTAGTCCCCTGTAAACGAAATACGCAGCAGGTTTAACGTGTTCGACTCGCATGGGTAGACGCGGACCGA
>JANQQN010000236.1 GCA_028289325.1 Myxococcota bacterium
CGCCGAAGCCGACGGGATCTACCGCAGCACCAACGATGGCAAGACTTGGAAGAACGTCGGCCTCAAGCGGTCCGAGCACATCTCCGAAATCATCGTCCATCCCAAGGACTCGGACACCGTCTATGTCGCGGCTCAGGGGCCTCTTTGGTCCAAAGGGGGCGAGCGGGGGCTGTTCAAGACCACCGACGGCGGCAAGACCTGGAGTAACGTACTGAAAGCAGGACCGTGGACGGGCGTCACCAGCGTGGTCATGGATCCTCGAGATCCCGATGTCCTGTACGCGGCCACGTGGCAGCGTCACCGAACGATCGCGGCGTATATGGGCGGTGGGCCCGAATCCGGCATCCATCGCACGACCGACGGCGGTCAGACCTGGCAGGCCCTGAAGGAAGGCCTGCCCAAGAAAACCATGGGCAAAATCGCGCTCGCGATCTCGCCCCTCAAACCGGATATCGTGTATGCGTCGATCGAGCTTCACCGGGCCAAAGGCGCGGTTTACCGCTCCGACAATCGCGGCGCGAGCTGGGTCAAGGGGGCCGAGGTCGCCCCCGGGGGGACCGGACCTCACTACTACGAAGAGCTGTACGCCAGCCCCCACCAGTTCGACCGACTGTACTTCGCTGACGTGTGGCTTCAGACCTCCAAGGACGGCGGAAAGACGTTCGAGGTCTTGCGCAACGTCAACAAGCACAGCGATCACCACGCGATCGAGTTCCGCGCCGACGACCCGAACTATATCATTGCGGGCACCGACGGCGGTCTGTACGAGAGCTTCGACAAGGGCAAGACCTGGCGGTTCATGGCCAACCTTCCCGTCACTCAGTTTTACAAAGTGGCGGTCGACGATGCCGAGCCGTTCTATCGGATCTTCGGCGGCACCCAGGACAACAATACCCAAGGCGGGCCTTCGCGCACCCCGAACGTCAACGGCATCCGAAACGCCGACTGGTTCATCACCCTTTTCGCCGACGGTCATCAACCGGCGACCGAGCCCGGAAATCCGAACATCATGTACTCGGAGTTTCAGCAAGGAAACCTGTTTCGCATCGATATGACCACGGGCGAGTTCGTCTACATCCAGCCGCAGCCCCCCGAGGGCCAGCCTCAAGACCGCTTCAACTGGGACGCCCCCATCTTGGTCAGCCCTCATGCGCCCACCCGGCTGTACTTCGGATCGCAGCGGGTCTGGCGCTCCGACGATCGCGGGGACACGTGGACCGCGATCTCCGGCGATCTGACCCGAAACCAGGACCGCATGCGCCTACCGATGATGGATAAGCTGTGGAGCTGGGACGCGGCGTGGGACATGCGCGCGATGTCCTACTTCAACACCATCACTTCGCTCGCCGAGTCGCCGAAGAAGGCCGGACTCATCTACGCGGGCACCGACGACGGCCTCATTCAGATCACCGAAGACGGGGGCAAATCATGGCGCAAGATCGAGGTCGGCCGCCTCCCTGGCGTCCCCAAAGAAGCCTTCGTCAACGACATCAAGGCCGACCTGTTCGACGAGAACGTGGTCTATATCGCCCTCGATAACCACAAACAGGGCGACTACAAGCCGTATCTGCTCAAGAGCACCAATCGCGGCCGAACCTGGCGCTCCATCGCCAAGCGCCTACCCCCCCGTCATCTCGTGTGGCGTCTGGTGCAGGACCACGTGAACCCGAAGCTCCTGTTCGTGGCCACCGAGTTCGGGATCTTCTTCTCGATCGACGGCGGCGGCGACTGGACGAAGCTCTCGGGGGGCGTGCCGCCCATTCCCTTTCGCGATCTGGCGATCCAGCGCCGGGAGAACGACCTCGTCGGCGCGTCGTTCGGCCGCGGCTTCTACGTCCTCGACGACTACTCGCCCTTGCGTGCGGTCTCCGACGACGCCCTGGCCCAGCCGGGGGTCCTCTTCGCGCCTCGGGACGCCTGGTGGTACATCGAGCGGCTGCCGCTCGGCCAGGAAGGCAAAGCGTCGATGGGGGACGCCTACTACCTCGCCGACAATCCCCCCTTCGGGGCCGTCTTCACCTACTACCTGAAGGAAGACCTCAAGACCCGCCAGGCCCTCCGGCAGGAAAAGGAAACGAAGACGCTGAAGAAGAACCCCACCGCCAGCACGCCGTTTCCGGGCTGGGACGCCGTCGAGGCGGAACGAAGAGAGAAGAAGCCGACGACCACGATCGTGATTCGCGACGCCGACGGTCAAGCGATCCGCCGGATCACGGGCCCGACCAAAGCCGGCATGCATCGCGTCGCGTGGGACCTTCGTTACCCCGCCACGCGCGCGATCGGCCTCCCCGGAGCCTCGTGGCGCGACCCGAAGGCCCCCCCGCGAGGCCACCTCGCCGCCCCCGGCGAGTACTCCGCCACCCTGCACCTGCAGGTCGATGGCAAAAGCCGACAGGTGGGGGCGCCGGTCTCCTTCAAAGTGAAGCCCATGACCAAAGGCGCGCTCCCCGGCGAGACCCCGGCCGCGGTGGTCGCGTTTTGGAAGCGCATCGCGGCCGTGGAGCGCGGTCTCACGGCGGCCACCGCCGCCCTCAAAGACGCCGAGAGCCAGGTCAAGAAACTGTCGGAAGCCATCGCGCGGACAAAGAGCGCACCCAGTGGCCTCGATACGGATCTGGAGAAGCTCCGGCTGGCGCTCGACGACGTGAAGCGAGATCTATTCGGCGTCCCGAGCCGGAACGAGGTCGGAGAGATCGGGCCCGACAGCGCCCAGCGGCGGGCCATGATCGCGATGATGGGCACGATGGGATCGACCTACGGCCCCACGCCGACCCACCGCGCCAACCTCGAGATGGCCGAGCGTGCGTTCATGAAGGGTCAGGCCCGGCTCAACCAGCTGCTCACCAAAGACCTGCCCGCGTTGCGCCAAAAGCTCGCGGAGGCCGGGGCCCCGTGGGTGCCGGGGCAGCCGATCCCGGCGGTGACCCCTCCCGCGAAGTGACGCTCGACCTGCCGCCGATCGTACGGCCGCGGTTCGTCGTCAAAGGACGAGGGTGAGACCAGCCCGGAACTGAAGCCCCGGCTCGGGCAAGCCGAGCTGGGGCTCGAGCCGGGTATCGAACACGTTGTCCAGGCGGAAGTAGAGCTGTACGCGACCGAAGGCTTCCGCGTCGAGACGATACGTCAGCCGGGCGTTCCACAGCGCGGCCCCTTCCGTTCGCCGCAGCCCTTCGGGGGCCAGGGAGTACGCGGGCCCGCGAAGGAAGACCTCGGTCGCGAGCGCGGGCCCCTCCCGGTAGCCGAAGACCAGCTCCCCGAAACCCTGAATCCCCGGCCGCTCGGTAAGGCGGTCGCCGCCCCCGCCGAATCGTCTCACGTCGCTCAATAGCACCTGCCCCGCGATCCGAACCCAATCCGCGAGCATCACGTCGCCGATCACTTCGACCCCTAGCACCCGGCTGCCCTTGCGATTCACCCGCTGCCGCCGAACGCCGTCCGGCCCCTGCACGTTCTGTTGGTCGATCGTGTCGGTGGTCCAGGTCGCGAACGGCACGACCTCCAGCGCCCCCCAGTCGCGCGCGTATTTCAAGCCCGCTTCGACAGTCGTGTTGCGCTCGGACCGAAGGTCGTCATTCACCACGAATCGATCCAGCGCGGTGCCGAAGAGCTCCCTGGGTGTGGGCAGGCGCGCTCGGCTGCCCACCGCCGCGTGGGCCGACAGCCCCTTCATCAGCTCGGTGACCACGCCCCCCGTGGCATTCCACGCCCGAAACGCGCCGCCCGACGGCCGGCCCGAGGTATCGAAGGGCTCGAGCGCATCGACCCCACCTCCGATCCGCAGCCGCGTGCGGTTCAGGACCAGCTCGTAGTCGAGGCCCGTGCTCCACAGACCGGTGAAGAAGGCGTCGCGCTCTGGCGATCCGCCGACGCCGCCGTCGTTCGCCCTCGTTCGACGCTCGTCGTGCCAAGCGAGCCGGCCGAACGCGCCCAGTGACAGTCGGTGCGCGCCCCATTGCGCCGTCGCCCGCGCACGGCTGCCCACGCTGCGGTTGGTATCGCGTTGGCGCTCATCGAGCGTCCCGTATGTCGCCGACGTGAAGCTTTCGATCGTCTGGTCGAACGCTTGCCACCATACGACCGCATCGAACGCGCCGATGTCCCCGTTGGCGCCGACGGACCCGATCAGCATCGCGAGCTCGCTGTTGGGGTACCGCCAAAAACGGACGGGATCGACTTCGGGGTCCAGATGAGACTCGGGCGCCACACCCAGCACCGCGCGCCCGTACAGCGCGGTCACGCCCAGCTGGACATCGCCGAGCTCCGCCTTGCCGTGGGCCAGGACGCTGGTTCGAGCGCTGTCGGTGTTTGTTCTCAGGTTGTCGTCACTCTGCGAGAACGGCAGGGCCTCCGCGAGCGCCTCGCCCTCGTGCTCCGTGTGTTCGGCGGCGACCATCAGCGACGATTCGTGGCCGCCGAGACCGACCGCGCCCTTGACGCTCCAGTGGCCCTGCCCACCGATCTCCAGGTTGAGCCGGCCTATGGTGCCCTCGGCGATCCTCGGGGCCAGGAACACCGCGCCCCCCGAAATGTTCGGACCATAGCGATTCGAAAGCGGTCCCCGCGCAACCTCGGTCCGCCCGATCGCCGTCGCCGGCACCATCCGCAGGTCGAGTCGATGGTCCCAGGCGACCTCCAGGGGCGCGCCGTCCAAAAAAACGGACACCTGACGCTCACCGGCGTTGCGAAGAAAGACCAACGTCTCTCCTCGGCTGTTGGTCTGGACCAGTGCGCCCGGCGCTCGCCGAAGCACATCGGCCACGTGGCGTGGATCGCTGCGCTCCACTCGGGCTTCGGAAAGAACGTTCCACGTCTCCGCGGGCGCCGCCTTGGCGCTGTCCGGCGCGGTGACGGTGATGTCCTCGATCTCCAACTCGGGCCGGGCGGAAGCGGGCGCCGACTCGGCCGAAGCGTCGCCCGGGTCGCCGGGCCCGACGCTCGGCGCCGCCGTAGCGAGCCTCGCGGTCACCACGCTAAGGCAAGCGAACGAGCGAAGGACAGCGATCATGCCGGAGGCGCCGGACGGTAGTCAGGCGCACGGGTGTTGGCAACGGATTCTCGGCCTCGCTACTGAACGATCAACGTACCGGTGCCATTGGGGGGCTCCTGGTCGGCGAGCAGAACGGCCGTGGTCGTCCCCGCGGCAACGACCGCGCCGACGATGCCCCAGACCCACCACTTCTCGTACCACGCCACGGGGATCTCCTCGAGCTCGGCCCATACGGCGGTGGTCTCCGCCGGCTGGACGAAGACGTCGGACTCCCAGTCGAAGTACCCCCCCTTGGTGATCCGAACGCTCAAACGCCCGCTCGGAATGTCGTCTTGGGGGGCCATCGGCAGCTCGCCGGTCACCGCGTTCGCCGTCGAGTTGATGGTGACCGCGGCGCCGGAGACCGGCCCGGAGATCAGCAGCCGCCCCGGCTGCGGAGTATCGATTCCGACCAGCTTACGACCCAACGTTCGCATGGCCCGGACCAGCTCCTCTTCGGGTCCCCGGAAGCTCACCGACACCCGATTTTTAACCTCAGAGTTGCGCGGAGAGATCAGCTGCAGCGATGCGATGTACGTCGAGCTGAACTGTGCGACCTGGCCCACGACGAGAAAGTCGACGTTAAACGCACCGGCGATGTTCGCCATGCATCGGGCATCGAGGTCGCCCCCCGCCTTGATGCGACAGCGTTCGGCCTTCACGACCGTGTTGATGTCCTGCTGGCTGATGACCCGCGCCCCGCGAATCTTCTTGAACTCGGTCGACAGCACTTGAAGCAGGTTCTGACCCACGGCGGGATCGACGTCGGCCACCGTCACGTCGAACACCCCGATGGAGAACGTCTTGCGATCCGGGAGCCGAAAAGTGAGCCGCTCCTTGGCGCCGTATCGGAACGTCTGCGCGATGATGTCGGGCACCCGATCGAGGAGGGCCTTCGGCGTGCGCGCGGTGGTCGCGACCCGCTCGATGACCTCGGCTTCCTTTCGGGCCAGCAGGGCGAGCTGAAAGAAGATGTCTTGACCGACCTGACCGACCGAGCCACTCAGAATGAAGTCGACATTGACGTTGGTCGTGGTCTCCTTGAAGCACGACGTATCATCCTTACACGCCGCGATGGCCGCCGTCGCGTCGGGCCCCGCGACCGAGGCGAGGTCCGCGACCACCATCTTGCGGAACTCTGCCCGGCGCTCGAGCTCGGCCGCGATCTGCGCTTCGATGCGCTTCGCCAGAGCTTCGGTCCCCTCCTTGACCTCCAGCGAGGTCAACAGCACGCTCTTCGGCTCGGCCTTCGTGGCCAGAGGCTTATCCGCGGCCGCTACCGGCGTTGGGGCCAACGTTAGCCAAAAGACCGGAAGACCAACCAGGCCGATGCCCAAAGACCGCACGGCGCGAGCATAACGTCTCCCGACGTACTTTTGAATCGCTGCCCCTGGGGAGCTGCCGATGACGTCGGTTCATGCTAACGCCTGCGACACAATGACCCGCGGCCCACGGACTCGAGACGTCTGCCGCGCGCTGATCGTCGGCGCGCTATGGACCGCCGCGTCATGCACCCCCGCCACCTCGGGGCGAAGCACGGTGACGACTGAGCGCACCGAACCCCGCCGACGGTGCGTCTCGATGCCCGAAGCCCAATGGACGCGGTGCGGCTGCCATCCCGGCGTCCGGTCGGCGATCGACATCATCGATGGCTCGGGCCTCAAAGAGAACAGTCGTCGCGTATTGGAGCGATGCATCGCCGAAGACAGCTCGAGCGCCGTCTCCGGCCTCGCCGCGGTGCAAGCGAGCCTTTCCGGGTGCGCAAAGACCCGCATCGAGCTCAATCCATCGGCCAATGCGGCCATCGCCGAGATCGCCAAGGTGCTGGCCACACGCCCTGCGTCGCCGACCGAAGTCTGCAACTGGAACCGATGCGTCTACGGTCCGTCCGCGCGCTGCGCTGGCGACCGACGAGTCGAGATCTGCGACGGTATCGATAACGACGCTGACGGACAGATTGACGAGGACGCCCGCGATGCGCAGGTGTGGTACCGAGACGACGATGGCGACGGCGTGGGCGTGGCCGGCGAACAGGTCCGGTCCTGCAATGTCGTGTCCGGATACGCGAAGACGCCGGGGGACTGCTGCGATCGCGACGCGCGCGTCTTTCCCGGTCAGACGCAGGGATTCGAGCAAGCCAGCGCGTGTGGCGACCATGACTACGACTGCGACGGTCGGTCGACACCACTTGTGAATTCACAGGTCGCCCGATGCCCGAACGCGTGGCCCGAATGCGACCAACCGAGCAGCCGAGGTTGGGTCCGGCGACCGCCCGCGCAGTGTGGCGCCACGGCGCCCTACGTCGTGTCGTGTGTCGAGGGTGGCCAGATGTCTTGCCAGGAGACACGGGCGCCGCGTGCCCTGCCCTGTCGATAGCCGACCGACGCGGCTGACCGCCCGCGCGAGGCCTCAAAGACGGAAGCTGAGCTCTCGGCCCCGGGTCGACCGCAGATCGAGGTTGCGCAGGGCGCGACGCTGGGAGGCGAGATCGAGCACCTTGCCCACGAGGCTCGAGGCGGACGCCGCCGCCTCCACCTCCAGCTCCAGCCGGCCCGAAGCGAACGACAGCTGGCGCACGGCGGAGGTCTCCTCGAGTCGTTCCAGCAGCCGAATGAACGGGCGAGCTTGGCGGCCGTAGCTTCGTGCCCCTTCCAGAATGACGCGAAACGTCGACGTTCGGGCCTCCGTCGGGATGCCCTGCACGATCTTCTCGACCAGATCCGGACCTCGGACCCGCGCCGCGCAGTCGTAAAGCTGCGCCTCGTCGGCGCAGATGGGCGGTCCACTGGCGCGAAGGGTTTGGGTGTCCAGCAGTTGCCCCGTTGCCGCGTCGACGGCCCGGGCCTCCACCGTCAACGTGGACTGCAGCCCGCCGAAGCCGTTGTCCCCGTTGAGCCGCACTCGAGCGTGAAGCTTGAGGATGATCTCCGCCCGATACTCGGCGGCCAGGCGGCGGGCGTCGGGGTCCGCATCCCGCCGGGGATCGAGGAGGGTCTCTGCGTCGCGGGCGAGCTTCGTCATTTGCTCGCCGGCCACGACGTCGTATCCCGCCTCGCGCAGCGCTCTTTCGATGAGGGTCCGTACCACCGCGGCGCGAAGGTTCTTCGATCGCCCGTCACGGCCGACGAACGTCTCGAGGCCGACGACCATGACCCGGGGCAGCTCTTGCCCTTCGGCGCCCGCGATCACCCGAAGCTCCCGCAGGATCTGTGCGACGTCGACCCGAACGACCGCCCGCGCCTGCACCACGTCGCCGGACACGGCCCCGACCCTCGCCACGTCGGCGCCGGTCACCAGCGCCGGCGCGCGCTTACGAAACCGAGCCAGCACCGCCGTATGTCGGGACGACGGCACCTTCAGGCGCTGAAGCCCGTAGGCGACCGCGGTCAACGCGGCCACCACCATCGCGTCTTCGCGCGCGGCTTTGCGGGTGATCGACGGGGTCAGGCCGCTCTTGCGCCACACCACCACCGATTGCCGACCCAGTCGGTTCTCCAGATCGCGACCCGACGCCGGGGACGAACCCCCGCACGCGGCAGTCGCGAGGGCCGCGCGGTCCCGCAGGGTGGGGAGGGCCGCGCACGAATCGCAGCGTGTCGACGCATCGCGGTAGGCGGCCGCGGCGTCGCACCACCGCTCGGCTTGCTCGAGCAGGAACCCCGCCGTCACGCCCGCGTCGCCCGAGGCTCCCGCGGCCGCACGCAGCGCCGCGCTCGCGCCGACGAAATCCCCCAGCGCGAATCGTTCCGCCGCGACCTCGATCGACGCCCCTTTTCGCGACTCGTTCGGTCGCGCCCGGGCATCGGCCGGGGTCCCCAGCGCGAGGGCGACCGCGAGTGGAGCACACCAGGGAAGCGATCGGTTCGAGTCGCGCACACTTGGTAAGTAACGAAATCGATAGGCGTGGTCTATCCTGCCCGGGCGGGGTATCGTCGCGGCCGTCGTGGGGGGCTCGAACACCGTTCGTCCGCTGTTGGTGGTCTGCGCGGTCCACGCGCTCGGTACGGCCTGCGCGACCAGGCCCTCGCCCTCACCGACCGCGCCATCAACGACCGCGCCTCTGTCGACCGCGGAGCCGGCGGCGGCAAGCACAAGGCCGGTTCGCGCGGCACCGCCGGCCGAGGTGAACACCGATCTCGGCCGGATCGGCGACGAAGCGTACCGGTTCTGGCTGCCCACGATGAACCCGAAGCTGAGCGGGATCCAACAGGTCGATTTGAACGAACACTTCAAGCCCGGCGCTCGGCCGGTGGTGTTGTCATTCGCCGAGAACTGGTGCGAGCCGTGTCGCGCCGAGCTCAGAGCCTACGCCGCCCGTCCCCAACCCATCGAGCGATCCGGCGCCCTGTACATCGTCATCGTCAAGGACGCCGAGCCCGACCAAGCCGACGCGTTGGTGAAGCACTTGGTGAACGACCTCGAGCTTCCTTTCCCGGTCGTCATGGATCCGACCAACAAGATCTCAAAAGAGTATGGTGTCGTCGCGCTGCCCCATACGACGATCATCGGGGCCAGCGGCACAATCGCGTGGGTCGACCGAGGCTACAATGCACGATCGTCGATGGGCCGCCTTCTACGAGCGATCCGAGGCGCGAAACGGAAGTAGTCGAACCAATACGGCGATCCGGATGGTCCGATCCAGTTCCGGGCTCAGGACATAAGATCTGCCGTACTAATCGAATCGCGCCTCAAGCGCGGCCCGGAGCCGACGAAGGACGGCCACCCGAGCGTGTTTCTTGTCGTTGCCAGCGACCAAGGTCCACGGCGCCGCGCTGGTGCTGGTACGCGCCACCATTTCGTTGATGGCCACCTCGTACTGCTCCCATCGGTCTCGGTTGCGCCAGTCTTCGTCGGTGATCTTGTGGCGCTTGTAGGGAATCTTCTGCCGCTCTTTGAATCGATTGAGCTGTTCTTCGCCGCTGATGTGGATGAAGAACTTCAGCACAAGCACCCCGTGGTCGGTCAGCTGGCCCTCGAATTGATTGATCTCCGCGTACGCGCGCGCCCACTCATCGGCGGAAGCGTACCCTTCGATGCGCTCCACGAGCACTCGACCGTACCAGCTTCGATCGTAAATAGTGACGTGACCGGGTCGGGGAATGTCGCGCCAGAACCGCCATAAGTAATGCTGCGCCTTTTCCTCGGGGCTCGGCGCGCTGGTGGCGATGGTTCGGGTGTAGCGCGCGTCGACCGCAGCCGACACCCGACGGATGATGCCGCCCTTGCCGGCCGCGTCCCACCCTTCGAAGACCATCACCGTCGACAGGCCCTTGGTGTAGGAGCGGCGCGTCAACTCCGCCACGCGCTCCTGCTCAGCGGTGAGGCCCGCGCGATAATCCTCGCCGCGCAACGATGCCGACAGGTCGATCTTGCTCAGCACCGTCATGCTCTTCGCGGTCGTCGGGGGCGTCGATTCGATGGGCGGAAGAAGCGACGCCGTCGCGCCCGGGCCCTGCGCCAACCGGTTCTTCAATCCCTCGGCGATGGTTCGAGCCACGGTGAGGTCGCGGTACCTCGTATTTTTGGCCTCGACCAGGAACCACGGCGCCTGGCTGGTGTCCGTAAGCCGAATCGCGGTCTCCGCCGCCTGAGCGACGTGGTCGTAGGCCTTGTGTCGCCGCATCCGCTCGGGGGTGACCCGCCATCGGGTGTGTTTGTCGTCGGCGAGCTTCTTGAGCCGTTTGCCCTGTTCTTTATGCGACAGGTGAAGCCAGAACTTCAGGATCAGCGCGCCGTCGTCGGCGAGCATCCGCTCGAACTGCGCGATGCGCTGAAGGCGCTGCTCGAAGCGGGCCTGCTTCGCACCGTCGAGGGCGCGGTCGAGAAGGGGGTCGGTGTACCAGGAGTTCAGATAGATCGCGATGCGGCCCCGCGGGGGCAAGGTGCGCCAGTAACGCCAGTACTCGGGTCGACTCAGCTCCTCGTCGGAGACCCGATCGAACGCGTGAACCTGGACTTCCCGCATGTCGATCCACTGGGCGAGTCGATTCAGCAACTCCCCCCGCCCCGCGCCTTCGACGCCCGCGAGGACCACAACCACCGGAAAGTCCGCCCCCCGCAAATCGACCTGCGCCTGCAGCAACATCGCGCGAAGCTCGGGGACCTGCGCATCGTAGTCTCGCTTCGGAACCTTCCGGCCGAGCTCCACCGCTTCGAACATTAGGTGTGAATACTATCGTCCGTCGGGCGCTGTCGACCGCTGGACACGCTTCGTTCAGCGGATTTGTTGCCTTCGGGCCTGATTTTCGGGGTCTCGGGTCCGATGGACGAGCGTTATGGCCCGGGCAGCGGCCTGCGGACCGGAGTCCGCGGTCCATCGATCGCGAATATGGCGAACCGCGGACCGCGATCCGCACTTCGGCGCTGCCTCGAGGCGCCACGGCTGGCATCGGCCTTGCGACACGAGGCGGCATGAAGTTGCCCTTGCACGCCCTCATCACGCTCTCTTTGCTCGTCGCCTGCGGCGAGGCCGAAGTCTCGGACATCGAGCCGGCGGATACGGATCCCACCTCGGCCATCGCGGCGCTCGAAAGCAGCTACGGCGGCATCACGAGCACCGACGAAGCCCCGCGGTTCGACGACCAAGACGTTCGGAACGAAGACGAGCTCGACGACGACGTTCCGCTCATCGGTCCGCCGGACCGAGAGCGCCCGGCGGTGGGCGCAGTGATTCTGAGCCTTCGCTACGGCGACCTGGCCAACGACCGGCCGTCGACGTCGACCGCCGCCCCTGGCCACTGGCGCTTTCGGATCGGCGTGGACGGCGGGACGTTCGTCAGAGGACGAGTCTACGCCGACCGAGACGAGGACCCGGGCCTGACCCGGATCGAGCCCAACGTCGTCGTGTGGACCTCCACGACCCCGCCCGGCGACCACGACGGCGCGAAATTCGCCGTCGTTTTGGGCCCCAACGCGGAAGGCATCGCATTTTCAGCCTCGGGCACGACGTTTGCGCTGCCCACGCGAACGCTCGCTCACCATGAGAGCTTCCATCGAACCGACGCCGGCCTGCTGTACGTGCGCACCTACCGAGTCACCGGTGACGGGCCGAATCTGTGCGCGGGGGGAACTCTTCGCGGCCGGGTGAGTGGCCTTGGCGCCGACGGCGTCGGACGGGTGGCGGCGGTCGTCCGCGACCACGAAGGCGATACCATCGGTCACCTTCGCGGGCGGTACGGCGTTCGCGACGACGGAAGCCAAGTGTTCTTCGCCAAGCTCATCGGGCGCAACGGGGCGTTCATGGCCCGCGCTCGCGGAGTCTTCGAGCGCCTGGACGACAACACGGTCGCCATCGCGGCCCGCTTGCACGCGGCGGACGGACGAGCGATCGGGGTCGTTCAGGGACGTATTGTCGATTCAAACGAAGATCGCCCCGGCGCGACCTTGCTCGCCCGGTGGGCGTACGCCTGCGACGACACCATGCCCCAGGACCGGCTGCCGCCGGAATCCGACCAGGCCGAGCGCGACCGGTAGATAGGCTGGGGCCGGGCATCGACACCGGGCCGGCGATCGACCCGAACGGTCCGGACCCCGCAGACGTCGGGCGCAACGGATGTTAAAGGAGCGGCGTGAGTCGATCTGGAGGCATCGTGGCCGCCGGTGATCCGCAGACCGCCCGCGCCGGGGCGCAGGTCCTGGCCATGGGCGGCAACGCGGTCGATGCGATCTGCGGCGCCGCCCTCGCCAGCTTCGTGTGCGAGCCACCTCTGACCAGCCCCGCCGGCGCCGGGATCATGATGCACGGCCACCCGGACCGGGGGTGGTCGGTCCTCGACGTCTTCGCGCGAGTCCCCGGCCTCGGCGGCCAACCGACCAAGCTCGACTTCTTCGACGTCCAGATCGACTTCGGAAGCGCAACCCAGACATTCCATATCGGCCGCGGGGCGGCGGCGGTGCCCGGTGCGCTGCGCGGGTTGCTGTTCGCCCACGACCGCTACGGGCGGCTGCCCTTCGGCGAGGTGGCCGGGCCTGCGACCGAGCTCGCCCGGCGCGGTTACGACCTGTCGTCGGGCATCGCGTATATCACCGAACTCCTGGCGCCCATCCTGACCTTGGAGCCGGCGACCTTCGCCCTCGTAAGTAAGGGGGAGGCGCTGGCCGCCCCCGGTACGCGACTCACCAATCCTGGCCTCGCCCGGCTCTTCGAAGGATTGGTCGCGAATCGCCGTGACACACTGCGGGCCCTCGAGAACGACTTGATCGATACCGTGGGTCCGACCCGAGGTGGCCTCCTTTCCCGTGAAGACCTGCAGAGGTGGGCGCCGGTGGAGCGAACGCCGATGTCGGTGGATTATCGCGGGACCCGGGTGCTGCTGAACCCGCCGCCCTCGGCCGGCGGAGGTCTGATCGCGCTCGGTCTGCGGCTCGCGGAGCGCACCGGGCTGACCGAACGGCGATTCGGCGAGCACTGGCCGATCCTCGCCGACATCCTGCGGACCACCAGCCACGTACGACGGTCGGGGTACGATCAGCGGTTGGACGAGCCGGGCTATCTGGAAGGCTTGCTATCCGCCGAGGGCATCGAGGCCACGTTGCAAGCTCGGCAGCAAGCGATCGCCGAGCGCTCGCTCGGCAGCACCACCCATATCAGCGTGCTCGACGGCGACGACGGCGCCGCTTCCCTCACGACGAGCAACGGCGAAGGTTGCGGGCACACGCTGTCCAAGTGGGGTGTCCACGTGAACAACTTCCTCGGCGAGGAAGACATCAACCCGCTCGGCTTTCATGCGCAGGCCCCGGGCACCTCGATGACCACCATGATGAGCCCGACCATCGTCTTACGCGAAGAGCGGCCGGTCGTGGTGCTGGGTTCTGGAGGCTCGAATCGCATCCGCTCCGCCGTGCTGCAGGGGCTATTGAATCACCTGGGATTCGAGCGCCCCCTCGCCCAGGCGGTGGCCGACGACCGGATGCATGTCGAAGGCGACCAGCTGTGGTTCGAAGCCACCACCCTGCCCTCTGAGGCAGTCGATACGCTTCACCGCGATTGGCCCGGCGCTTCTCGTTTTGAGCGACAGAATATGTTCTTCGGTGGCATCCATGCTGTCCGACAGGGAAGCAGCGGGCCGACCGGCGTTGGCGACCCCCGGCGCGCGGGCGCCGTTTGCGCGGCGGCCGACGTCTAGTCGGGCCTCGAGACGAAAAGAAGATCCCCGCCGCCGCAGTTGAATCTCGCTCTTCGACGATAGACGTGGTGCAATGCCTCCCGTGCCCCGCCCAACGCGCTTCGCACTCGTTCTGCTTGTTCTTTGTGTATCGGTTGCGTCAGCGACGTCGACCTTCGCCCAGGTTCCCACGACGACGATCAGTTCCGCCGGTCCGCTGACGGATATCTATATCGGCATCGATGGCAGTGTTCAGGTCAAGTACGCCACCGACGACGAGTTCTCGTTCTTTCCACCCGCGGTGACCCCCGGCGATGCCGGCACCTTCATCGCCATCGACGGCTTCCTGTACGCGCCGGATTTCGGCCTGCACGACGACTCGAGGGTCATCGGCGACGAATTCGACTTCATTCCGTTCATCGAGCTCGGGCAGTCCGAGGTCACTGGCGTCGGCTCCGTCGACGATCCGCTGCGGGCTGAAGTCACCTTGGAGGCGTTCGAGACCGGCATCTCCATCGTTCAGGTCGATACCTACGTCATCGGGGCCGAGAGCTACCGAACCGACGTCAACGTGATGAACGGTAGTGCCGTCGACAAGGAAGTCATCGTCTACCGAGCCGGCGACTGCTTCCTCGCCGACTCCGACAGCGGGTTCGGCTTCGCCGATCCGGAGACCGGCGCCGTCGGCTGTACCAGCAACGCCAATAACGATCCGGCGGGCCGCATCATCTTGTGGCAGCCGATCACGCTCGGATCCCGTTACTATGAAGCGGCGTTCGACCAAATCTGGGACACGGTCGCGGCCCGGGTGGAGTTCGCCAACCAGTGTCGATGCGACGAGCTGCTGGACAATGGGGCCGGTCTCAGCTGGTCGGTCACCATTCCCGCCGGCGGCGCGGTGACCTTCTCCCACCTCACGACCTTCTCTCCGCTGGGCCGGATCCCGCTTCCCGTCAGCAAGACCGCCGACCCGACGACCCTCGCCCCGGGAGGAACCACGACCTATACCATCACCATCGAGAACCCCAACTCGGTGCCCGTGCCGCTCGTCTCGCTCGAGGATTGGTTACCGCAAGGCTTCACGTACGTAGCGGGGTCCGCGCAGGGCTTGTTCACCGACGACCCCCAGATCGATGATCGTCAGCTGCTGTGGCAGCCGGCGTCACCGATCACCCTCGAAAGCAACAGCACGGTCATCCAGACCTTCGAGGCCGTCGCACCCGATACGCCAGGCAGCTACTTCAACCTGGCCACAGGGACGTCCACGCAGGGCTTCTCGGTGGTCCCCAGCGGTCTGACCGCCGCCGTCGACGTTATTC
>JANQQN010000240.1 GCA_028289325.1 Myxococcota bacterium
TCCTGACGTCCGCACCCGACAAGCGGCCAGATCCCGGCCAAGGACGCAGCTTCTTTAGAATGCGCCGGGTGCCCGCGAGCGCGACCTGCGGGCAGGTGCTGGCCCGCCGTCAGCGCCTTTTCGGGCTGTAGGACCGGGAGTACGCCTAGAGGTTACTCGGTGGCCACAAGTGTTCCACAGCGGTAACGAGCGCCCGACGAGGCCTGTCTCTGCTGCACGATTGCCTTTGCTGACCTCTGCGGCATGATAGCTGCAGAGGTCGCTGCGGGCCCCGCCGTGACCGAAACTCTTGAGTCCGAATCCCGCTCCCGAGCGGTCAGTCTCGACGCCATGCCCGCCTCGGCGCCCCTGCCAGATACCCTGAGTGCGTTGTTTCGAGTGGTTCCGCAGGCGCTGCTCGAGCTGGACGCGGGGGGGCTCATCGTCCGGGCGAATCCCGCTGCGATGCGGCTCTTCGACACCGAGGCTTTGGTGGGCAAACACTGGATCGAAGACTGCGTCGCCGCGATCGACCGCGACGCGGAGGCCACCGTGCTTCGCGAGGTGACCGCGGCCGGGACCTCGTCGGGTCAGCCCCGCCGGGTCCGGGTGATCTCCCAAACCGGCACCCCGCGCGAGCTCATGATCCGAACCGCGGCCGTCGAGGGTGACGATGGTCGGGCCGTGGGCACCATGAGCTGGGCCGACGACGTCAGCGACGATCAATCGAGCCAGCAGGACAGCATCCGAGCCACCCTCGCCGAGCTCGAGACATACAAGTTCGCCATCGACGCATCGGCCATCGTGGCCATCACCGACCGCCGAGGCATCATTCGCCACGTCAACGAGCAGTTCTGCGCCATCAGTCGCTACTCGGCCGACGAGCTGCTGGGCCGCGACCACCAGATGGTCAACTCCGGCTACCACTCGTCGGGCTTCTTCAAAGAAATGTGGCAGACGATCGGACGGGGTCGGGTCTGGCGAGGCGACATCCGAAATCGCGCCAAAGACGGAACGATCTATTGGGTCGCGACCACGATCGTGCCATTCCTCGACGAAGACGAGCGACCCCAGCAATACATCGCGATCCGCTTCGAGATCACCGAGCGTAAGCTGGCCGAGACGGCGCTGGAGCGAACGGTGCGCGACCTGGCCGTCGCGCGGGAGGAGGAGGCCCGTCGGGCCGAAGCCCTCCGCGATGCCCGCGACCGGCTCGAAGTGGCGAACCGGCGCATCCGAGAGGAGCAAGCGAAGCTCATTCAGGCCGAGAAGCTGTCTTCGATCGGCATGCTGGCCTCCGGCGTCGCCCACGAGATCAACAACCCGTTGGCGGGGGTCATGAACTGCGTGAAGGCCCTCAGCGCCGGAACCGCGAAAGCATCCCGCCGCGACGAGTACTTTCGAACCGCGCAAGATGGGCTCGACCGGATCCAGCAGATCGTCAGAGGCCTGCTCGACTACGCGCGCCAGCGCCCCCTCGCGTCGACGGATGTCGACGTGGACGAGGTGTTGAGCGCCTGCGAGCGCCTCATCGCGCCCTACCTGCGACGAAACAAGGTCGAGCTCGTGAACCGCATCGACGCCCCGCTCGTCCTCCTCGCGGATCGGTCTCGCCTGATGCAGGCGCTGATCAACATCCTCTTGAACGCGATCTACGTGTCGCCAGAGAACAGCGTGGTCGAGGTGTGCACGGAGAGCGACGGCGGGCGGGTGGCGATCGGCGTCCGCGACCACGGCCCCGGCATGCCGGAAGACGTCATCAAGCGCGCTTGCGACCCCTTCTTCACCACCAAGCCCGAAGGCGAAGGCACAGGCCTCGGGCTCGCGGTCACGGCGAGCATCGTGCGAGCGCACGGCGGCGACATCGAATTTCGAGTCCACGGCCAGAGCGGGGACCCGGACCCCGGAACCACGGTCTTTATTTGGCTGCCCGACTCGGGCGAGCAAGGAGCAACCGGTGCTTGATATTCTGCTAGTCGACGACGAGCCCTCCATCCGCTTAACCGTCGCCGATGCGCTCGAAGACGCTGGTCACGTCGTGACCACCGCCGTCGACGGCGCCGAGGCCATGAGTTTGCTCGACGAACGGAGCTTCGACCTCGCGGTGACCGATATCCGCATGCCGAAGGTCGACGGCATGACGGTATTCCGACGACTGCGCAAGGAGCGTCCTCAGACCGGGGTCATTCTCATGACCGCGTACGCGACGGTGACCGACGCCGTTGCCGCCCTCAAGGAGGGCGCACTGGACTACCTGACCAAACCCTTCGACCTCGAGGAGCTCCGACTTCGCGTCGAGCGCTTTCACGACCGGCGCAAGCTCGAGGCGGAGCTCGACGCTGCGCGCAGCGAGCTCGCCAACCGAGATCCGAGCTCGATCATCGTGGGCCGGGCCCCCAACATGGTCCGGCTGCTCGATCTGGTCGAAACCATCGCCGACAGCGACGCGCCGGTGCTCATCACCGGCGAATCGGGGACCGGCAAAGAGCTGGTGGCCAAGACCGTCCACCGTCTGAGCACCCGGGGCACCGGCCCCTTCGTGGCCGTCAACTGCGCCGCGTTTCCCGAGACCCTGCTCGAGGCGGAGCTCTTCGGCCACGAGCGGGGCGCGTTCACCGGCGCGGTCAAGGCCCGGGACGGGCGGTTCATGGCCGCCAAGGGCGGCACCCTGTTCCTCGACGAGATCGCTGAGATCCCGCCCATGGCCCAGGCCAAGCTGCTGCGGGTGCTGCAGGAGGGGGTCATCGAGCCCCTGGGGACCAACAACCAAGTCGAGGTCGACGTCCGGGTCGTCTCCGCGACCCACCGTCACCTCAAAGACCGGATCCGCGACGGGCTGTTCCGCGAAGACCTCTATTACCGGCTGAACGTGCTCGACGTGGCCATTCCCCCCCTTCGCGACCGGCGCAGCGATCTGCCGCTTTTGGTGGAGTATTTCCTTCGGCGCCTGGTCAAACCGGGCCGAGAGCCGCCATCCATCGCGCCTCGCGCCTGGGCCGCGATCAGCGAGTACGCTTTTCCGGGCAACGTGCGGGAGCTTGAACACGCGATCCAGCGCGCGGTGGTGCTCTCTCGCGGCCAAGAGATCGATCTCGACCACCTCCCCGAGGATATCCGGGGCCCCGCGGAAGCCGCCGCGCCCCGGAGCGACCAGGAGCAAGCCCCCTTGCGCCCGCTATCGACGGCGATCAAGGAGTTCGAGCACCAGTACTTGATGCGAGCCCTCAACGCCGCCCACGGCAAAAAGGCCAAGGCCGCCGAGCTGCTGGGCATCTCTCGCAAAAATCTTTGGGAGAAGCTTCGCTCCCACGAGATCGATCACCGCCCCGACTAGATATGCGCTCGCGTACGCGGCGTCGACCGATTCCACCGGATTGGAACTCCCGCCGCCGCGGACTAGCTAGGAGCCTTCGCCGGACACCGACAGGCATCCCTTGGGCACCGGGCTGAGGTGACCGGCGTTCGTCTCGTCCACCAGCGCCAGCCCGCCCCGATCGCCGCCCATCCGCGCCTGGATCGACGCTACCGCCCCTCGCGCGGCTTCCTTGACCCGCGCCGGTTGAGCGAGCCCGCGAGTGAGAGGCAAGAGACGCTCGACCGCCTCTCGCCCGCCGAAGCGGCCGAGCGCGATCGCTGCCGCGACGCGGACCTCCGGGTCGCGAGCGGTCAGGCCATCGGCCACGACGTCGAAATCTCGCTGGTCGCCGACCGCGCCCAACGCGGCCAGCGCCGCCGCCTGGGCGGAAGGCGGCCCACTCGCCAAGGCGGCCAAGACGTGGCCTCGAAGGCCACGTTCCTTGCGGCTCGCCACCAACAAGGCCCCGGTCTGCAGGACCGTGTCCGACGGCGAGGCCAGCGCCACCGCCAACGCGCGGCGCAATCCCGGGTCCCGGGCCGGCACCAGCGACGACCAGACCTGAAGTGCGCGGCCTCGCAGATGAGGCGCGGCGTCCGGGTCGTAAAAGACGTCGGAAGCGACGGTGCCCCCTTCGTCCTGCGCGTGCTCGGCGGCGATGAGTCGGATCTGCGGATCGAAGTCCGCAAGCCGGTCTTTGACCGCACGCTTCGCTTCGAGCGAATCGCCGTAGTGGCGGACCAGGGCCTGAAGGCTCCTCCGCCGCACCTCCGACGACGGATCCTCGACCGCCCGCGCGCGCAGCGCCTCCGGGAGATCGGCTTGCGGCATCGACAGGTCTCGGGCGAGATCCGTCAGAAAGTCTACGTGGCGCACGAGCGGCTCCGGGCCTCGGTCGTGCCCGCGCAGCGGCAACACCAACGCCCCTTTCTGAATCTGCCCCTGAAGGCTGGTGAGCCGATGGAGTTTCTCCCGCACCTCGGGACTCAAGACGGCCAGCGTGAAGCTCGGGTCGCCCGCGACCTTGACCTCGCGGTCGAAACGACCGTCGCTGAGCCGACCCGACTGCGTCCACAGTCGCTGCGCCACCCGGCTCCACACCGATTTGGGCCCCACCTCGAAGCCGGGAGGGAGTCCGGGCGCCGATACGCGCACTCGGGTGACCTCCTCCAGGTGATCCAGGTGGTCCAAGCGGCTGGAGTTGGCCGTGTCGACGAGGACGGAGAGCTCGCCGATCCGGCCCCGCAGCCGGGGCGCTCGGAACAGCCCTCGCGGCTCGAAAGTCAGACCCAGGCTCTTTGCCGCGGCGCGCCAACCAGCATCGATGGCCGCCAGCCGCCAGCACACCCCGAGCGAGAGCGCAGCGACGAGGACCGCGCATACGAAGCCCAGGGTGAAGGGGTCCATGCCTCTATTGTACGGCAGCCGGGCACGGGACGGCAGCCGGGGTCGTGGAGTCCGACCGCCCCACCCGTGGTGACCCTATCCCCCAGCCAAGGGCCGAGATCTTCGAGCTTCGGTCCTATTCAGCCCTGATCGACTCCCTGAGCTTCGCAATTTCCGGCGGAATGGCGATTGCACTGCCCGCCGTGACTCCGTCCACGGAGCCGGGAGGATTCAGGACCAATGTTTCGTAAGCTCGCTCTCGCCGGTGCGCTCTTCGCCGCCACCGCCTGCTCCAGCGCCGATGACGCGCCCAACGAAGATCCCGACGCGGCGGTGGACGCCGGCGTCGTGGACACCGGCCTTCCTCTCCCGGTCGATGCGGGAAATCAACCGCAGCCGGACGCGGGCCCCCAAGATACCGGGGTCGAACCCGACGCGGGCGTAGTGGTCAATGAGGTCACGGTCTCCGGTCAGGTGTATGGGCTCGGCGCGTACCTCGCCGGGAACAACGTGCCCGCGGGTGGGGTATCCGTCTTCGCGTATGGTGCCCCCGGGACCACGCCCGTAACCTCTGCCCCCAACACCGGCGCCTACTCGATCGTGCTCCCCGCCAACGGGCAGGTCGTCCTGGGTATGGCCGGCCTCAATTACAACCAGTCGTTCTACGGGGTCACGACCACCGACCA
This sequence comes from Myxococcota bacterium, assembly GCA_028289325.1. Classification (GTDB taxonomy): domain Bacteria; phylum Myxococcota; class Kuafuiibacteriia; order Kuafuiibacteriales; family Kuafuiibacteriaceae; genus JANQQN01. The sequence continues at coordinate 5,407 of JANQQN010000240.1, forward strand.
ACCGTACCCTGGTCGCAACCTCTACATCGCCGAGGCCGCGTGGCTGGCGGCCATCGCTGACTATCACAACGTGGACATCGCGAACCCGTTCGCGTGTCAGACCGTCTCCCTGAGCGGTCGGAACTGCTTCTATTCGGCCATCGTCGGCCGCATCTACGACGACGGCACCGCGGGCAACGGCGTCGCGCGCGGGGTGGCGGGCATCCAGGCCGACGACTTCACGATCTACGGCCCGGGCAATCAGCAGTGGTACGTGCGGGGCCCGTACTTCCTCGACTACGACGGCACCCCCGACGAGGCCGGCGGCGGCACGACGTCGATCATCGCCAACGACGGCACCTATCGCGGCGGCTTGTACATCGTGTTCGTCGAGGTTGCGGTCGGCCTGGGCTTGGCGCCGACGACCATGCAGCTGTCGATCAACTACGAGTATCAGCCCAATGCATACCGCTACTTCGGGCCGGTGGCCGCGCAGACCTTCTCCACCAGCTTCGGAACGACCCGACTCTCGGACATCCGAGAGACCCTCACCCCGCCGCCCGTCCCGGTCGGTGAGATCGACTTCGACGCCCAGATCTATCCCTTGTTCCTGCCCATCGCCGAGGGTGGATTCGGCTGCGTCGGCTGCCACACGAACCAGGGGGGGAACGCGCCGTCGGGGGGCATGAACCTCTACGGCGGGCCGGACGTCGCCTACGCTTCGCTGACCGACCCCAACTATCCCCAGCGGGTGAACCTCGCCAATCCCGCCGCCTCGTATCTGCTCGTTCGGCCCCTGTTCGAGGCCGACGGGGTGCAGGATCACCCGATCTTCGCGTTCTCTTCCCCCGAAGACCCCGCTTACCAGCTGATCTACACGTGGATCTCCGAGGGCGCGCTTAGGAACAACAACAACCTAGACCCGGTCAGCTTCTACGATGAGGTTCGGCCGCTGCTGTACAACCCCAGCGGAGACGGCGGCGCGGGCTGCTACGCCTGCCACGTCAACGGGGCGGATGCCGACGACGCGCCCGGCGGCCTGTACATGGGCGGCGAGTGCGACGACCTGTACACCGCGCTCACCGCGGTGGCCCCGAACAACGCGGGCCCTTACGACGAGCCGTACCGGATCAACAAAGACCCCGAGTACACCGGCCGCAGCCTTCTGCTGACCAATCCGCTGTTCGGTAATCCCGAGCCTCATCCGGTGAAGATCTTCTCGGACGTCGCCGACGCGCGTTACCAGCTGGTCTACCGCTGGATCGCCGAAGGCTACGAAAACGACTGTCAGTGAAGGGCACGCCCATGACGACGCTACGCACGATATCCTCGGCTTTCTTGCTGGCGTTGCTCGCCTGCAGTGAAGCGGTCATCACCGACGATGAGCCCACCCCCGACGCGGGCGACATCGCGCCCGATGGAGGTATCATCGGGCTCGGCGACGCGGGTCCAGGTGACGCGGGGGTCGAGGTTCGACCCCCGAACACGGTCCGCATCAGCGGCCGCACCCTCCGCCTCGACGGGTTCATGGCGGGCATCGATCCGCCCCTGGCGGTCGCCGCACAGGTCCGAACGGTGGGCACGGCGGTCATCGAAGAGGTGAGCAGCGACGCCCTCGGCAACTACGAGATCGACGTGCCCCAGGACGGGCAGCTGATCCTGTCCGCGAGCGTTCCCGGGGACTATCTGACCAGCTACGCGTCGGTCACCGTGGGGGCCCAAGACCTCCCGGGTCGCAACTTCTACATCGCTTACGGCGTCCACATCGACCAGCTCGGGACCGCGTTCGGCGTCGACATCGACCAGACGTTCGAGTGCCACCCCCCGAATCAAGGTCAGTGCCGGTACGCGGTCGTGGTAGGCCGGGTCGTCGACGACGGAACGGAAGGCAACGGCACCCCGGCCCCTCAAGCGGGGGTCGCCCAAGACGATTTTGTCCTTCGCGGCAACGGGGATTCGAACTGGTACGTGAAGGGCCCGTACTTCTTCAACGGCCAGTCGGGCGCGCCAGCGCCCAACGCCGACGAGACCGCTCGCTACTTCGATAACGCCCGAAACGCGTACCGAGGGGGGCTGTTCGTGGTGTACGTCGAGGTGCCGATCGGCGGCTCGGCGCTCTTCGAGCTGAGCGCAGCGAGCCTCGCTGGCGGGCCGCAAACCCGATACTTCGGCCCGGCGACCTTCCAGGCGTACGCGGGCGGGTTCACGTGGACCACGGTCCGAGAGACCGGCATTCCCGTTCAGCCCCCGGATCCCCCGCCGCTCGAAGACGTCGACTTCGCGACCCAGATCTACCCGATGTTCCTCCCTGTCGCGCAGGGGGGGCTGGGCTGCCAGGGCTGCCACACCAACCAGGGCGGGCAGAACCCGTCGGGCGGCCTCAACCTCTACGGCGGGCCGGCGCAGGCGTACCAGGCCCTCAACCCCAACCAGTACCCCCAGCGGGTGAACGTGCAGAATCCGGGGGCCAGCTATCTGCTGGTGCGTCCGTTGTTCGAGCCCGTCGGACCGCAGGACCACCCGATCCTGGCCTTCTACAGCGACCAAGACCCCGGCTACCGCGCCATCTACAGCTGGATCGCGGAGGGCGCCGAGTACGACGGGATCATCCCGCCGCCGCCGGTCAGCTTCTACAACGACGTTCGTCCCATCCTCTACGAGCCGATCGGCAACGGCGGCGCGGGGTGCTACAACTGCCACGTCGACGGAGAAGATGCGAATACCGCGCCGGGTGGCGCCTACTTCGGGGGCGACGGCAACGCGCTACACCTGGTGCTGACCGCCCAGACCCCCAGCGACAACGGCAACACCGGCGAGCAGTACCGGGTCAATATCGCCGCCCCCGCGCAGAGCCTGCTGCTGCTCAACCCCCTCGCCGGCAGCCCGGAACCCCACCCGGCCAAGCTGTTCAACGGGGTCCTCGACCCGCGCTATCAGACCATTTATCAGTGGATTCAAGGCGGCGCGGTCAACGACACTCCCTGAGGTGGAGCTCAGTCTCGACCAGCTCGACCCGGTCCTCGACACCCTGCGCCGTGCCCGGCGCATCCTCGCCATCACTGGCGCCGGCATCTCCGCCGATTCCGGCCTCCCCACGTATCGTGGCGTGGGGGGGCTCTACAACGACGCGGCGACCGAAGACGGGCTGGCGATCGAAGATGCGCTGTCAGGGTCGATGTTCGACGTCCGACCCGACCTGACCTGGAAACACATCTTCGACATCGAGAAGGCCTGCCGTGACGCTTCGCCCAACCCCGGGCACTCGGTTCTCGCGGCGTGGGAGAGTCGCTTCGATCACGTGTGCGTCTTTACCCAGAACGTCGATGGGTTCCACCGCGCCGCCGGTTCGAGCCACGTCATCGACATTCATGGCGACACCCGTGACCTCTTCTGTCCTCGGTGTGACTGGCGCGACGTTGTCGACGACTACGCCCACCTCGACCCGCTCCCTCGGTGCCCCAAGTGCAACGCGGTGATTCGGCCTCGAGTTGTGCTGTTCGGCGAGATGCTGGACCCGGCGAAGGTGGCCGACCTCGATCACCATCTCGACCAAGGGTTCGACATTGTCTTCGCGATCGGCACCAGCGCCCTGTTTCCCTACATCGTGCAACCGGTCTTCGACGCCGTCCGAGCGGGCATACCGACCGTGGAGATCAACCCGCAAACGACGGATCTGTCCCACCTCGTAACGCACAAGATTCGCGCGGGCGCCGCCGACGCCCTGACCTTGCTCAGCGACGGCCTGGCGGGCTGAGCTCGCTGGGCGACATGGTCGAGGGGGAACCGCCTTCGTTTCGACCCCGACGATCGGTGTCGCCGCGCCCCAACGCGGGGCGTTGCGCCAAGCTGATCGGTGGACGCGCGAGGTGGACTGCGTGATATTCGGCCGCGGCAGGGAGCGACGTGAGCACCACAGTGACGAACGAAGACGAATCGAAGAAGGCCCGCGCGTCCATCGCGCAATTTTACCTGCTTCTGTCCCGCCGGAACCACTTCGAGCTTCTCGGCGTCAACCGCGAGTCGGACGCGGACGCCATACGAACCGCGTTCAAAGCCCTCGCTCGACGGTGGCACGTCGATTCGTTCGCCAACCTCGACCTGGGCCCCGAACGAGACAAGCTCGATGAGATCTTCCAGCGGTTGAATGAAGCCCACGAAACGCTCATCGATCCCCCCCGTCGCGAAGAGTATCTCGTCTTGTTGGACCGCTCGGCCAAGGGTATGGCCACCGACGTCCATGGCATTCTTCGCGCCGAAGCGATGGTCGACGAAGCGCTGTTGGACATGAGACGCCGCCAGTGGGACTCCGCGCAGCAGAAGCTGCTCGAAGCCCGCGAGCTCAACCCCGACGACCCGCTTTACGACGTTCATTACGCGTGGGTGCAGTACCACCTGGCGAGGGGCGACGAGACAGGGATCAAAGCCGCCGTCGGCCTGCTGAAGGGGGCGACGAAGCGACAATCCAACCTGCCGCAGGCCTACCAACACCTCGGACAGATCTACTTCAATCAAAAGAACTACCCCGAGGCGAAGAAGTGGTGGCGGATCTGCCTGCAGTACGAACCGCGCAACGTCGACGTCCAGCGTGGGGTCCGTCTCATCAACACTCGGGCCCAAAAACAGCAGAACGGTCTCACCGCAGTGCTCGAGAAGATCACCGAGGCGTTCAAGAAGTTGATCGCGATGATCAACAAGCTCCTCGGGAAGAAGTGAGCTCGCCGAAGGTCGTCCACCATTCGGCCAGCGCCTTCTTGAGCCCCCGCTGGGTGGGAAAGCCGTTGAAGCGGAAGACCTGAGGGTTCTCGGACCCGAGCTCCGTCTTATCGACGAGCTTGCGGTCGACCCCGAGCAGCAGGTTCGGCTGCGGCTTGTCGGCCAGTCCCTGAAGACGACGAGGCAGCGCGCCACGATGCCAGGCGTGGAACAGCTCGATGAACACGACCTCGCCGCCCCGATGGGCCGACAGATCCGGCACGCACCACCCGTCGACGCCCACGGCGAGGGGCGGCGGGTTCGGGTCCAGGCGCCACTCGTCGTCTCGCCACTTGTCCAACACCGCGCGCATCTCGGGAGGGACATGGCCTGCGCCGCCCGCGAATCCCGGGCCCAGGCCGGCCCGCTGGGACATCTCGAGCCGCAGCACCGGGCGCCGAGGAAGCTTCACGTCGGCGGCGATCGACCATCGCGGCAACGTCGGAACCACGAGAAAGAACGAAGCGAGCTGAAGGCCATACTTCTTGGCCCCATCGACGACCGCCGCCGGGCCCTCGATACGCAGCCGCCAATCAGAACCGTCGACGGTCACGTCGGTCACCAACCGGCAAAACCGCATCCATCGCAGCAGTCGCCGAAGCTCCGGCGTGTCGCCCTCGGCCACCCGTAACTCGAGGTGCTGCGCATACAGCAGCAGCCCCTGCACCTGAGCGAGATCGTAGCGGCTGATGAGGCCGGGGCCGTCGATGGGCTTGAAGTCGATGAGGGTCCGTCGGGACGGAAGGTCCGCGAACAGTCGGTCTCGAACCTCCTCGAGGTCGAGGTCTCGCGCGAGGGCCGCCTCGTAAGCGGCAAAATCGGCGTCGGGGGGCAAGGTCGCGCGGATGGCCTCCGCGTGGGCCAGCCACTGGCTTCGGCTGGTCACCGCCTCCGGATCCGGCTCTTCGAACGTGGCCCGGTCGAGGAGCAGCTTCACCAGCCCTTTCGCCACCCGGGGCCGTCGGTGTCCGGCGGCCTGAGCTCCGAGGGCGGCCTCGAGCTCCTGGCGGGTGGTCGAGCTCGCGGTCGCCGACGTCACGGTCGCCACCAGCGCGTCGGCGAGGTCGGCTTCGGTCCCCTTGGCGGCGATCAGCTGGGGATGGACCGCGCCCTTTCGAACCCGAAACTCCAACAGATCCTTCGTCAGCATGACTCGGTGTTCTCGGCGTTGGCGTCGGCGGCATCCGCACGCGCATAGGCCGCGTGTTGGCGACGCCGTTCGCTGATCCCCGCTTCGGCGGCCACATCGGTGTAGACCTCGTACAGAACGGCTCGCTTGTCCGGCCGCTTGCGCAAGATTCGGCCGAGACGCTGCACATGCTCCCGGACGCTGCCGTTGCCGGACAGGACGACCCCCACGTTGGCCTCCGGAACATCCACCCCCTCGTTAAGAACCTTCGCGGTCACCAGCACCCGCGATTGGCCGGCGGCGAAGGCCGCGAGGAGCGCCTTTCGCTCCGCGGCCCGGGTGTGGTGGGTCAGCGCCGGCAACAGGAATCGACGCGCGATCGCGTACACGGTTTCGGTATCTTCGGTGAACACGATGATCCGATCTTCGCGATGGCTCATCAGGATGCCCCACAGTGCGTCGAGCTTGTTCACGCAGGTCAGCGCGATGCGCCGCTGGGTTCGGTACGCCGCGAAGGCGGCGCGACCGGTGTCGCTTTGATGGGCGCGCTTGATGAACTCGGCCCACCCTGACGGCCGGTCGAAGCGGATCCCTTGCTGGCGCAGGAAGCGCAAGTAGCGCTGCCGACACTCGTCGTACTCGGTCTGCTCCTCGGCCGAGAGGGCCACGGCGACCGAACGAACGTCGTAAGGGGCCAGATACTCGCCCTCGAGGGCCTCGATCGGCACCCGGTGAGCGACCGGCCCCAGCAGCCGCTTTGCGATCGCTTCCCCGCCGTCTTGGCGTTCGAGGGTCGCGGTCAGGCCGAGTCGATAGGGCGCAATGCTCCCTTCGGCGATGAATCGATACCCCGGCGCGGGCAGGTGATGGCACTCGTCGCACACCAAGAGCCCATACCGGTGGCCGATGAACTCGATCTGCGCCGCCGCCGAGTCGTAGGTGGTGACGGTGATCGGTGCTCGGTTCTTCTCTCCCCCGCCGACCATCCCGACCACCGCGTCGAGCTCGGCTTCGAGGACGCCGTGCCACTGGACCATGAGGTCGATGGTCGGCACCACCACCAAGGTCGGGCGAGCCACCTTGTGGATCGCCAGCACGGCGACAAACGTCTTGCCGGCCCCGGTGGGGAGCTCCACGATGCCGCGTCCGCCCTGGGCCCACCACGCGTCGAGGGCCGCCGCCTGGTGGGGGAACGGGCGCTGCTCGGTCCGCCGGCGCAGGGCCAGCGCCTCGAATCGCCGCGCTTCGTCACGATAGGCGATGCCTTGCGACCGCAGCGCAGTGACCAGGGTTCGGTACGTGTAGGCCGGAGCCCGGTAGCTGCCGGTCCGTTCGTCGTGGACCACCGTCCCCCGGAGCCCCGAGACCACCGTCTCGGGAAGGACCGGCATCACCAGCGTTCCGTCGGCAAAGTGCAGCTGCACCTCGGGGGGGCTCCCGTCCACCTACCAGCGCTCCATGTACGGCCGGAGATCGATCTCGAACGTCCAGGCGTCGCGAGGCTGAGTGTGCAGCCACCAGTAGTTCTCCGCAATGTGGTCGGGGTTGACGACGCCGTCCACGCCGATGCGCTCGGCGTAGGTCTCGGGAAAGGTCTCCCGGATGAACTCGGTGTCGATCATGCCGTCGATGATCACGTGGGCGACGTGGATGCCGCGAGGGCCCAGCTCGCGGGCCGCGCTTTCGGCGAGGGCCCGCAGGCCGTGTTTGGCCCCCGCGAACCCCGCGAAGTTGGCCGCCCCCCGGCGGGACGCGGTGGCGCCGGTGAAGATCATCGTCCCTCGTCCTCGCGCCACCATCCGCTTCGCGACCTCCCGCGCGTTCAGAAAGCCGCCAAAGCAGGCCATCTCCCACAGCTTGAAGTACTTGCGCGCGGTCTCGTCGAGCAGTGAGCACGGCACGTTGCCACCAACATTGTAGACGAAAGCCTCGATGGGGCCGATCTCGGTCTCCACGGTCTCGATGAGATCGACGACTTCCTCCTCTCGCCGGGCGTCGGATCCGAACGCTCGCGCCGTTCCGCCCTCCGCATGAATACGATCCACGAGGGGGGCCAGCTTGTCGGCGTGGCGCCGGGTGACGCACGCGACGAGGCCTTCGCGGGCAAAGCGCCGCGCGATCGCGCCGCCCGTCGCATCACCAGCGCCGACGACGAGCGCGGCGCGGGGAGGTCGAGGGCTGTTTTGCACCATCCCTGGACTGTGGCTGGTCGGCGAAAGAACGTCGAGTCGGCGCACGGATCGACGCCTCAGATATCTGAGGGCTTCGCCCGGCGGCGATGGATTCCTATTGCGCCCGGCGCATCATTTCGCTGGTGTGATCCGGACGGCACGGTTCCTGTATCGCGATCCCGAGCGCCATGATGAGCCCACTTCGCGCCTCGCGCGCCTGCCCACCCCTTTGGGGCGACGCTGCCGCTGGCGCTCGCCGGATTTTGGCCTTCGCGGCCGCGGTCGGGCTCGCATGGGCCGCGTTACCGGTGTCCGAGGCTCGTGCCTGCGGCTGTGTCGCCGCGCCGAGCCCCGCCGTGCCCGTCGTTCAGGCCGGCGAACGCATCCTGTTCGCCTACGCCGACGGCACGGTCACCGCCCACATCCAAATCCAGTACGACGGCGACCCGGATCGCTTCGGGTGGCTCGTGCCCCTGCCTTCCTTTCCCGAAGTGTCCCTCGGGGTCGATTCACTATTCGCCCAGCTCATCGCGCAGACCCAGCCGGTCTACCAGCTGCAGCGTCAGCCGAACGGCCTCTGCGCGTTCAACGAGGCCAACGACGGCAGCCCCACCAACCTGGACGGACGGTCCGGAGGCCGAAACGGCGTCGTCGCGGTCGAGGGGAGCATCGGCGCCTTCGACTACGCGGTGCTGAAGGCCGACGAGAAGCAGCCGATGCTCGACTGGCTGAACGACAACCGCTACGTCGTCCCCGAAGGCACGGACGCCGTCGTCGATCGCTACATCTTCGAAGGCGCCTACTTTCTGGCCGTGAAGCTGAAGAGCGGAAACGGGGTCCGCGACATCCAACCCATCGTGGTGGCGTACGAATCCGACAACCCGATGATCCCCATCGTCCTCACCTCCGTCGCCGCCCTCGAGGACATGCCCATTACGTCGTTCGTCCTCGGCGACAGCCGGGCCATCCCCCGCAACTACCGCCACACGATCATCAACCTCGAGAAGATCGACTGGTTCAACGCCGGCCAGAACTACAACGACGTGATCATCGCCGCCACCAACGAAGCGGAGGACGGTCAGTCGTTCATCACTGAGTACGCGGGAACCAGCGCCATCATGCAGGATCTTCTGTTTTGGCCGGGCCGATTCGGGGATCGCGATACCTTCGAGACCGAAACCGAAGCCGGTCGCTTCGTCCGTGGTCTGCGCACCGCGGGCTTCACGTGGACGCCGCAGCTGATCGCCATCCTCGAACGAACGTTCCCGTTCCCGACATCCCTCCTCGATGAAGGCATCACCAGCGATGAGTACTACCAGGTCCTCGACTATTATCTGAACGGGTATCGCGACGAGAATCCCGCCGCCTTCGACGGCGTCGACCTGTCGTTCGACGCCGCCGCGCTGACCCAGGAGCTGTGGGAGCGGATCGTCGAGCCATCGATCGCCGCCGACGCGCTGTTCGACATGCACCCCAAGCTGACCCGCCTGTACACCACCCTCTCCCCGTTGGAGATGACCCGCGACCCGGTGTTCAGCTTCAACCCCAGCCTGCCCGACGTGAGCAACATCCACACCGCGATCTTCGAGACCGATTGTGGTGTCGCTGGCCGCGGCGTCCTTACCCTCCCCGACGGCCGCCGCTTCTCGGTCGACGACCCGACGACGTGGGTCGATCGCAGCGGCGCGGCCGTCCCCTTCAGCCGAAGAATCGAACGGCTGCGACTGGAGGGGGGACCGCTGGTAGAGGTCGACAACACCGCCCTCATCTCCGCGAGCGACGCAGATCAGGCCGTTGGCTGTCATGCCGGCTTGGGGCCTGCGAACGCGGCGTGGCTGCTGCTGGTGGTGCTGCCGGTGGCCCTCGTTCTACGCCGACGGGGGGGCCGCGAGCGCGCATGAGCCAAAAGGGGGGCGATCGCCCAGGGATTGTGGCCCTTCGCCGGCCGGGCGATAACCGCAGTATGGTCCGGGTCAGCCTCGTCGCCGCGGTGCTCGCCGTCGGTTGTGGCTCAGAAGAGCCGTCGCCCCCGCCGGGCGACTTCGTGGTCGAGATCGGCGGCGCGGCGGATCCGATGACCGGCGCAGGAGGATTCCGAGCCATCGACGACGGAGCCGAGCTGCCGCTTCGTCCCGGCTCGCAGGGTGGCCTTCACGTCTACGTGCATCTTCGCCTGTCCCCCGACGCGGTCGCCGGCGCCACCGCAACCCCGGTGGTCTATCGAGAAGCCCGACGGGAGAGCGACGATGTCCTCGTGTCCCAGACCGAACACCGGGGCCTGCTGGTCGAGTCGGCGACGGTCGCCGCGTGGGACACCGACCGCAGCCTACGGGTGTTTCTGTGCCCGACCCTGGTTGGCGTCGGCGTCGCCGACGAGCCCTTGCGCATGACGGTGGAGATCCGCGCCGACTACGACTCGGACCTCATCGCCCGCGGAACGCAACGCTTCGTGCCCCGCTGTCCGGAGGACGACGACGCGCTGTGTAGGAGTCTGTGTTCGGGATGAGGCATCGAGTCGATAGTTGACCGTCGAAGTCGAAAGCAAGAAACCCCGCAGCGGACATCGAGCAGAGCCTGCGAACGAAGAAGCTTTCGACTATGAACTGTAAACTATAAACTAACTTAGTCTTCTTCCCGCTCCGCCAACATCTGTTCGAGCTCGGCGATCCGCGCCGACCACTGAGTCCGCCAGCCGCGGGCTCGAGGCAGCTCTAGCCGCGCCTTCGCGCGATCCAGCGCGGCCCGGGCTTCGTCGTACTGCTCGTCCTCAAACAGCGCGAACGCCAGCAGCATATGGTTTTCGGCCCAATCGGGGGCAATCTCGCACGCGGCCTCGAAGTGCTCCAGGGCCAGGTCGAGGTCCCCGACGCTGGCCGGCCATGCGGGGGCCCATAGATAGATGCCGCCCAGCAGCCGGTGGGGGCCGGCGTCGAAGATCTCGGGGTCGGCCTCGAGCGCGGCTTTGCCCGCTTTCTCCATCCGCGGCACGAGGTCCAGACCTTCGATCTGCCGCGCCTTGGCCCGGGCGCCCATGCACAACGCGGCGTAATACGCCGCTTCCGCCCCCTTCGAATACGCGGTGGCCACGGCGGACACGTCCATGCAGCGGGCCGACAGCTCCCCCGCGTCACCCGCGGGGTCGTAGGTCTTCAAGTACAGCGCCCGCGCCGCGCGCCACGCCGCTTCGCCATGCTTCGGATCGCCAGCCAGAATCCGATTCGCCGCCGCCAACGACTTCTTCAGATCCGGTCCTTCGGGGCCGAGGCGAGCGTACTCGTCGGATAGCGCGAGCAGCTTCGCGGGCTGCGTGGGCAGGGAGGGGTCCTCGTCTCGCCGGACGACATACTTGCGCGGCTGGTGGGCGCAACCCAGGACCGCCGACACGGCCAGCATGACCAGGCTCGCCCGCCCCACGGATGCCCCTGCTCTCCTTCCCACTGGACCGACATCCGATCAGCGCGGGCGCAGCCGGGCCTCGGCGCGCTCGATCAGCGCCAGCGCCGCCGGGAGGGCGGTGGTCGCCATCAACAGACAGGCCCCAACGCCCAGCAGCATCATGATGCCCATGCTGGACAGGCCTCGGTGACTCGACAGCGCGAGCGCTCCGAAGCCGAACATGGTGGTGAGCGAGGACAGCGCGACTGCGGTCCCCGTATGGGTCATCGCCTCGACCATCGATCCGGATTCCCGGAAGCGGTGCATCAGATGCACGCCATTGTCGATGCCTACTCCGATGATCAACGGCAGGCCGACGATGTTCGCGAGGTTGTACGACACCCCGAATATCTGCATCGAGCCCACCATCCAGATCACGCCCAGGCCCACCGGCATGACTGCGATCAGGACATCTCGTCGCCGGCGGAAGTCCGTACCGAGCAAGACGAGCACCGCGATGGCCGCGTATATCGAGGCCCGAAGGAATCCGCGTTGGATGACGCCCGCGTTTTCGTAGAACGTCTCGGGAAATCCGGTGGCGTCCGGCGCCACCTCGCGAATGTCCTCGATGAACGCGCCGAGAGCGGCCCGGTCCCACATACTCTGCTGGGGCACCGCGTACACCGCATAGCGCCCCGCCTCGCTGATGAATCGGCGGCGGAGCGGCTCCGGCAGATCTTGGGGCGCGATGGGGCCGGCGTCTACGGTCGCCGCCACTCGGGCCTTGGCGTCCACCGCCGCCGCGTGCAGCGCGGCCGCGAACCGCTGAAGACCGGCCACCACCTCCGGATCCTCGGCCTGCTCGCTGACGTCAGCGACCTTGTCCAGCGCGTCTTCCAAGGGGGGAAGGATCTCCGGACGCCGCTGCATCGCGAGGTCGGTCATCCCCTCGATTTCGTTCTCGAGGGCGCGCACCGCGTCGGGGATCGGCACCGCAGGGCGGGGGTCCGCCGGGCGGTCCAGCGCCGTGGCGAGGACACCGAGGCGTTCGAGCCGCGCCGGCTGCTGGGCTGGCAGGAACATTCCCGGGTCGATGACGCTGAACACCGTCGGCTTGTTGCGCAGCTCGGCGGCGAGGACCCGCGCTTCATGCAGCGACGGCGCCGCCACCACCGCCGCGTTCGCGGACAGCTCCCGCTCGGAGAGCATTCGGTCCATCAACACCGCGCTCTCGGCGTCGGCGGGGAGCAGATCGACGAGGCTGAAATTGAA
>JANQQN010000280.1 GCA_028289325.1 Myxococcota bacterium
CACCGTCTTGCCTGGCGTTCACCAAAAGCAGCTCGAGCGGGCGGCCAGCGCCCAGCGGGCGCGCGTGACCTTCCTCGACGGTGAGGTGGTCGAGCAAGCGTCGGTTCCTCACGACGAAGCGTCGGTCGCGGAGGCCATCCGGGGCATGCACGCTCGAGGGCGTAATCCGATCCTGGTCGTGGGCGCATCGGCGATCGTCGATCGCGGCGACGTCGTCCCCCAGGCCGTCCAGCGGGCGGGCGGAACGCTGGTGCACATGGGCATGCCCGTCGACCCCGGCAACCTCATGCTCCTGGGCCGCCGGGACCGCACCGATATCATCGGCGTGCCCGGCTGCGCGCGGTCGTTAAAGCCGTCGGGCTACGATTGGGTTCTTCAGCGGCTGGCGGCGGGGCTGACGGTGTCTCGGGAGGAGATCATGCGCATGGGCGCCGGGGGGCTGCTCAACGAGATCCGGAGCCGACCTACGCCCCGCCGCTCGGTCGACGACCAAGCGACGACGCCCAACGTCGTGGGCCTCGTGCTCGCGGCCGGTCGCACGACGCGGATGGGGCCCGACAACAAGCTCCTCGCCGACGTGGATGGGGTGCCGATGGTGGTCCGGGTGGTGCGAACGCTGCTCGACGCGGGCCTCGAGCGGGTGGCGGTGGTGACCGGCCACGAAGCGGCGCGGGTGCAGGCTGCGTTGTCGGGGATCGACGGCGTGGAGTTCGCGGCCAACCCCGACTTCGCCCGAGGGTTGAGCACGTCTTTGCGGGTCGGGATCCGGTCGCTGGACACCGACGTCGATGGGGCCCTGGTGGCCTTGGGCGACATGCCGTGGGTGCGGCCGGACCACGTCCGGCGCCTGCTGGGCGCGTTCGCCCCCGACGCGGTTTGTGTTCCCGTCCACAACCGGAAACGGGGCCATCCCGTGCTGTGGAGCTCGCGGTTCTTCGCGGAGTTCGAGAAGCTGACCGGCGACGTGGGGGCTCGCCATTTGCTCGAGCAGCACGCTGACGATGTGCGTCTAGTGGATATCGCGGACCACGGCGTTCACGTAGACGTGGATACGCCCGAAGCGCTGCAGGAGTTGCGTCGGTCATGGGCGGCCCCTTAGCCAGTGGTTGCCTGCTGCGCTGACGTCGCCGTACAAAGTCCACCTAGATGTCGAACCTCAAGATCGAAGAGAACTTTGAAGTTCAGGCCCCCATCGACCGAGTGTGGGGCTTTCTGAAGGACCCCGCCCAGGTCGTGACCTGTCTTCCCGGCGCGGCCCTCGACGAGGTTATCGACGATCGAAACTATGCCGGTAACGTCAAGGTGAAGGTCGGCCCGGTCACCGTCGCCTACAAGGGGGTCGCGACGCTCAACGAAGTCGACGAAGACAATCACAAAGTCCTCATCCACGGCGAGGGCAAGGAGAAGGCCGGGGGCGGCAACGTGGCAATGGACATGGTCGGTCGCGTCGAGCCCATGGACGGAGGCAGTCGGGTCTCGTTCGTCGCCGACGTGAAGCTGGCCGGAAAGATCGTGCGTTTCGGTCGCGGCATGATCGAAGGGGTGTCCGACCAGCTGTTCAAGCAGTTCGTCGAAAAGGCGAGGGCGAAGCTCGAGGTTGAAGAATCGCCGGCGGCGGCGGGGGCTTCGAATCGCGCGGACGAACCCGGCGCGCCCGCGCCGGCGGCGGATAGCGCGGTCACGCCTCAAGAACAGGAGGCCGTCGACGGACTGGCCTTGCTGTTCAAAGTGATGTGGACCGGCGTCTCCAACTTCTTCCGTCGCTTGTTCGGTCGCAAGGCACAAGGCTAGTACGGCCTCCCGAGGATCGCCGCGTACACGCGGCTCGCGTCCGGCAGATCTCAAGTCCTTCGCAACGGGCTCAGGACATAAGATCGGCCTCCCGAGGATCGCCGCGTACACGCGGCTCACGTCCGGCAGATCTCAAGTCCTTCGCAACGGGCTCAGGACATGAGATTTGCCTCCCGAGGATCGCCGCGTACACGCGGCTCGCGTCCGGCCGATCTCAAGTCCTTCGCAACGGGCTCAGGACATAAGATCGGCCGCACTAGGCTGAGCCAGTAGCCCTCGGTGGCCGGTCGCGATTCTGGCTCGACTCGCATGTACACGAACTCTAGGTTCGCGCTATGACGCAAGGAAGTCTGTATGCGGGCCGTCGCCGATGGCGTGTCGCGCTGATCGCGGTCCTGGCCGTCGCGTGCTCGAAATCGTCGAAGCAAGCGTCGGAGTCCGCGCCTCCTTCGAGCTCGGCTTCGCCGCCGTCGGCGACGCCGGCCAAGCCGGCCGTCGATGGCCCGCCACTGACCGTGCCCGATGGCTTTGGCTATCGCGTGTATGTCAAAGACTTGGGCCGGGTCCGCCACATCGCGGTCCGAGCCACCGGCGATCTGTACGCGAACCTCCGCGAACCCGGTCCCGACGGCAAGAGCTTGGTCGCCGTGCGCGACGCAGATGGCGACGGCACGCCGGAGCGGGTCGAGTACTTCTCGGATCACGGCGGTGGTACGGGCATTCTGATCCACGACGGGCATCTGTACTTCACGTCGACCGACGAGGTGTTCCGCAAGCGCTTCCTGTCCGACAACGAGCTGGTCCCGTCGGGGCCGACGGAGACGGTGGTGACCGGCCTGCCGAAACAAGATAGTCACGCCGCCAAGAGCATCGTCGTGGACGATCGAGGACGGCTCTACGTGAACGTCGGTGCGCCGTCCAACGCCTGTCAGGAGAAGTCGCGCTCTCCCGGCTCGCCGGGAATAAAGCCCTGCCCGATGTTGGAGAAACAGGGTTCGATCTGGCGTTTTTCCGCCGGTCGGGTCGGCCAGACCCTCGACAAAGATGGCGTCAAACACGCGACGGGGCTTCGAAACGTGGTCGCGCTGGCTTGGAATCCCTACGCGGGCGATCTGTTCGGGGTCCAGCACGGCCGCGATCAGCTCGATGTCCTGTGGTCGGAGCACTTCACGGCCCGGCAGAGCGCCGAGCTTCCCGCCGAGGAGTTTCTGAGAATAAGCGATGGCTTCGTCGGCGGTTGGCCCTACACGTACTACGACCCGGCCAAGAACCAACGGATGGTCGCGCCCGAGTACGGCGGGGACGGCAAGACCGCGGCCCAGGCCGGCGAGTATCCCGAACCGGTCCACGCGTTTCCCGCCCACTATGCGCCCAACGGGTTGCTGTTTTATGGCGGCACCCAGTTCCCGGCCAAGTACCGCAAGGGCGCTTTCATCGCGTTTCGTGGCTCCTGGAACCGCGGCGACTTCGGCCAGGAAGGCTATCGGGTGGAGTTCCTTCCCATGAACGGCCCGACGAAGACCGGCGGGCCCGAAGTGTTCGCCGATGGCTTCGCCGGCGAGGGCCCGATCAAGACCACGCGCGACGCCGACTTTCGGCCGACCGGACTCGCCGAAGGCGTGGACGGCAGCCTGTTCGTTGCCGATACCGAGAAGGGTTGGGTGTGGCGCATCACGTACGGAACTGACGAAACATAGTACGAGGTCACGAGGCCCAATTAGGCGCGATGTGATCGCGATTTCTGATCCCCGCTATAAACTATCGGCGCGGTCACACCTCACGACCAACGCCTGAGCATCGTTCGGCTCGCGCCGTAACCCGCTCGCCGTTGGGTTCAGCGGCGATCGGGTGCGGCGAGCGCCTGCACCAGCTGGGCCAAGCTCCGCAGGTTGTGAACGGGCCGAAAGTCGTCGACGAACGGGAGAAGCTTTCGGATTCCTGCTGCCCGAGGCTCGAAGCCGTCGAATCGCAGCAGCGGGTTGAGCCAGATCAGCCGGCGGCAAGACTTCTGCAAACGCTCGGCCTCGAACTCGAGGCCGGAGTCCGGATCGCGGTCGAGTCCATCGGTGATGAGGAGCACCACCGCGCCTTGACCCAATACTCTGCGTGACCACCGGCGATTGAACAGCCGCAAGCACCGCCCGATCCGGGTGCCGCCGGACCAGTCCTGGACCTCCTGACCGATTCTCGCCAGCGCTACGTCGGGATCGCGAAAGCGAAGGGCGCGGGTCACGTTGTTGAGTCGGGTTCCGAAGGTGAAGCTATGGATTCGATCTCGGTCGTTGGTCAAGGCGTGGAGGAAGTGCAGAAACATGTGGCTGTACCTCTCCATCGATCCAGAAATGTCGCAGAGGACGACGAGGGGGGTAGGGCGCCGGCGCGGCGTCTTGAACAAGAGCGGTCCTTGATTGCCGCCCGACCGCAAGGCGGCCTTCAGCGTTCGGCGCATGTCGACCCGGTGACCCAGCGGATGGGGACGAAAGCGCCGGGTTTTGACGTCGAGCACGGGTAGCCGCATCTTCTTGATCAGCGCCTGGGTTCGCTTGATTTCGTCGGCGCTCATTTGCTCGAAGTCTTTGGACTTGAGGACCTCCGTGTCCGAGAAGGTCATTCGCATGTCGACGAGCTCGTCTTCGCGCTTCACCGGTGGCGGCGCATCCTTGGGACGTCGAGTGTCGTTGAAGGCGTCTTGGACCCGCCGCAGATAGTCGTTGCCTTTCTTGGGTCGGTCGGGGACCTGGCTGTTGGGCAACAGCAGGCTCAGCGCTTTGTTGAGGGAAAACGGGTCGCGCCAGAATAGTTCGAAGGCCTGGGCGAAAACGTCGTGCTGGTCCCGCCGGTGAACGAAGACCGCGTGGAGGGCCCAATAGAAGTCGTCGCGGTGGGCGATCCCCACGGTTTCCAGGGCGTGAATGGCGTCGATGGTATGGGCGGGGCCCACCGGCAGGCCGGCTTGCCGCAGCAGCTGCGAGAAGTGAACGACGTTCTCGTGTAGCTTGCCTTGCGGTTCTATCTTGGGCGGCGAATCCAACCGATTCGGGCCGTCGTTCACGGGCCGACCTCGGTGTGAACGTCATTGAGGATGCGCTGGGCCTCGTCGCCACGGATCTTCTCGACGTCGTCCTGGTACTTGAGCACGATGCCTAACGTTTCGTCGACGGCGTCCGGCGACAGCGACACCTTGTCGAGGGCCAACATCGCTTGTGTCCAGTCGATGGACTCTGCGACGCCGGGAAGCTTGAACAGGTCGCGCGCCCGCAGCTTCTGGACGAAGGCGACGACCTGGGCCATGAGGCGCTCCTTGGCGTCGGGCACCCGAATCTTGAGGATCTCGAGCTCTCGGGCCGCATCCGGATAGTCGATCCAGTGGTAGAAGCAGCGTCGCTTGAGGGCGTCGTGGATCTCGCGGGTTCGGTTCGACGTGATGAGCACCGTCGGCTTCTGTTGCGCCTTGACCGTGCCCAGCTCCGGAATGGTGACCTGGTAGTCGGACAACACCTCGAGCAGAAACGCTTCGAAGGGCTCGTCGGTGCGGTCGAGCTCGTCGATGAGGAGAACGGCAGGGCCACGGCCGTCGTCCTGCAGCGCCTGCAAGAGCGGACGGCGGATGAGGAATCGCTCGTCGAAGATGTCTCGTTCGAGCTGGTCTCGGTTGGTCTCGCCCGCCACTTCGTGCAGCCGGATCTCCATCATCTGGTGCGCGTAGTTCCACTCATAGACCGCCGACGCCACGTCGAGGCCTTCGTAACACTGCAGCCGGATGAGGCGGCGGCCGAGGCGTTCGGCCAACACCTTGGCGAGTTCGGTTTTGCCGACGCCGGCATCACCCTCCAGGAACAGAGGGCGCCCCAGCTTGAGGGCCAGGAATAGGGTCGTGGCCAGGCTTCGGTCGCAAACGTATCGACCGCCGCCGAGCATCTCGATCACCTCGTCGACGGACGTCGGCAGGCCATGGGTAGGGGCGCTCATCCTCTTGGTCGTGGTCGGTAACGCGCTTCAGATCAAGCCCTGATCGAGGTCCGAATTCCGTTGCCGCAACCGTTGGGCGCAACGACGGCGCGGGGCGACGACGCCGCGCTCCAGGCCGATCGGGCAGCAGCAAGAGGTGGAGGATGAGCGCGGCGGAGGACGCGCTCACCCTCCGTCGAGAGGTCGATGACGGGGGCCGCCCGAGTGGGCTCAACCGGCGGCGGCCACCGCGCGCTTGGCCATCACGGTGACCAGGTGGGCCCGATACTCGGCGCCGGCGTCGGCGTCGCCGGTCATGTCGGCCGCC
>JANQQN010000294.1 GCA_028289325.1 Myxococcota bacterium
GACCGAAGACCAAACACCCCGATGCGCCGGTCCACCGGACCCCAAACCCCACCGACCACGGCCGCCGACCGAAGACCAAACGCCCCGATGCGCCGGTCCACCGGGCCCCGAACCCCACCGACCACGGCCGCCGACCGAAGACCAAACACCCCGATGCGCCGGTCCACCGGACCCCAAACCCCACCGACCACGGCCGTCGATATCCTACGGCCCCCAACCAAGGCCGTCGTCGGCGCAACGTGACGAGGGTCGCCCCAGCTTGGCCCAAGGGTTCGTAGCCCAGGCGACCGACTTGACCTCAAACCCGAGGCCGGATGATCTCCGCCCGTGGTCGAATGGGTTGAGGAAGGGCTCGTCGCACGCGGCGCAGAGCCTCCGAAGAGCGACGAGTGGACCCGGGAAGACTGGGTTGTTGTCCCCCCCGGCACCCACCTGCCGTTCTCGAAACGCGACCTCATCCGAAAGTTGCGCGAGCAGCTGCCGCCCCACATCGATCGGGCGTCGTTCGATGCGTGCCTTCAGCTGTCCGCCCACATCGTCCACGCTCGCGCTTTTCGGACCCTGGAGGGGCTCAAGGACGACTTCTCCTACTTTGACCCCACGTCCAAGGCGCCGACCGAAGCCACCGAGGCCGAGCTCCAGGAGCGGGAGCGCAGCTTCTTCTCCAACCTGCTGCTGGCCCTGGTGCGGGGGAACTTCCTGCCGATGTCCGACGAGCTGTACCGAAAGGCGATCGATCAGCGGTTCGTCCTCGACGTGCCGATCAAGGTCCGTTGGGAGCGCCTCGATGACACCCCGATTCGGAGTTTCATGGACTACGCCGATTCGGACGGAGGGGCCGAGCTACGAAAACGTCTCGGCGTGGAGGGGACCCTCACCGATTTCATTCAGTTCCCCGACGCGTTCGACCAAAAGGCCTTCGTCTTTCACCGCGGCCTGTCCCCCATGCAGCACGAAGGAGCGTTCATTGCCGCGAAGGGTGACCTCTGGCTAACCCGGATTCTTCGCGTCATCGCGTACCCGATCGTATGGGCGGTGGAGCGATATCTGGAAGGGCCCAAACAACCTCGGGCCACGACCAAGCTCGCCAAGGATGACCCGGACGCTTGGCGGCGACGATGGGTGCGGCGACTAGGGTTGGAGAACCTACCCCTGTCCGAACTGTTCAAGCGAAGCCGGCTCCAGGAGCCCGCCTACCGGGAAATGGTGGTGGTGTTTCGGCTCCATGCGGTCGGGTCGAAGCTTCTCGAGCGCCTGGGCATTCAAAAGCAGCCTGACCCGAACGAACATCGGCGCCGACTTCACATCAAGATCTTTCGGGACATCCCGCTGGCCGACAGCGAGATCGTGTTCCCCGAAAACACGCCGCAGATGCGCACCCTCGACGCGGTCCTGCTCACCATCACCGCTCTCGTCGCCGCCCCCGCGGTGATCCGGGCGGCGCAGGGCGGCGGTCGGGCGGCGCTGGTGCTGGCCGCGGTGCTCGTCGCCTACGTGAGCAAGGTCGTGGGCCAGTACCTGCGCGCGCGCAAGCTTCGAATGGCCAGGATGACCCAGGAGCTGTACCACAAGACGCGGGACAACGACGTCGGAGTCCTGCAGTACCTCGTCGACGCCGGCGAAGAACAGGACTTCAAAGAGATCGCGCTGGTCTATGGCGTCCTTCTGAACGAAGATGGGGCGCTCACGTCCAAGGAAGCCGACGAGCGCGTCGAAGCGTTCATCCGCCAACACTTCTCGGGGCTCGACGTCGACTTCGAGATCGATGATGCACTTCGGAAGGCCGCGGACGGTGACACGCTCGGTCTCCTGGAGCGGATCGACGACGCGGACGGAACGACGCGGTACCGGGCCCGGCCTCCCGAGGAGGTCTATGACTTGCTGCTCGGGACTTGGCAGAACTTCGCTCGGCGGATGCGCGTCGAGCCACAGGACGGGCGCGCAACCGCAGCCACCGCCGCGCCACAGCTGGCACCCGTCGGGAGTGACGGGTAGGCTTTATGGCTCGCCTTTTAAGGAAAACCCGCAATGAGCGAACAGACTGAACCGACTGAGCAAGAGCTCTGGACCGGCCACCCCTCGCAGTGGATGGCCTTCAAGTTTTATCTCCTGTCCGGGCTGATCATCGTGCTGCTCGCCGCGGCATCCGGATACATGAAGATGCAGATGCCCAGCGCGGACGCGATCTGGTTCTACCCCGCCTTGGGGATTCCGGTCATCCTATTCATCGTCCTCATCAAATTCTTCATTGTGCGGACCACCCACTATCGACTGACCGACGAGCGACTGCTGGTTGAAGAAGGCATATTCTCTCGCGACTCCGAAGAGATCGAACTGTATCGGGTTCGAGACTGGTCGGTGATCAAGCCCTTCTGGCTGCGGGTTACCGGACGGGGACACGTTCGTGTGGTGTCGACGGACGCCACCGCACCCGACCTCCTCCTGCGCGGGATCACCAAGCCAGAAAACGTGCGGGAGCTGCTTCGCAAACACGTCGAAGACGCGCGGGACAAGAAGCGGGTTCGTCACGTCGACATCGATGGTGGTGTTTTCGAGTAGCGCTCGATAGTGCTGCGTAATGCCTCGCGCCTTCGTGATCCGGCCCTTCGGGCGGAAGCGAGACGAGTCCGGTCGGGAGATCGACTTCGAGCACGTGCACGATGCGTTGATCACCCCCGCCCTGTCGCTGACCGACGTGAGTGGAGGAACGACCGGCGACATCGTCGAGCCCGGCAATATCCGCAGCGACATGTTCTCCGCCATCCTCGCCGCGGACCTCGTCATATGCGACATCACCATCCATAACGCGAACGTGTTCTATGAGCTCGGCATCCGGCATGCCTTGCGAAAGCGTAGCACCATCCTCCTGCGAGGACATCCGTTCACCGACGCCATCCCCTTCGACCTGGTCACGGATCGATATATTGAATATTCTCTCGACCAACCCGAAGAGGGCGTCGACGAGCTGGAAGCCGCCATCCTCAACGCCTTGGACACCGACCGGGAAGTCGACAGCCCCGTGTTCTTGATGTTGCCGTCGCTCACCGAAGCCGACCCCGACGCTTCTACGTGGATCGTGCCCAAAGAACTGACCGAAGACGTGGAGCTCGCTCTCGCCGCCCGGTCTTCGGGTTGGCTCCGGCTGCTCGCGGTGGAGGTCAAAGGTCAACTCTTCGAGGCCAAGGCGCTCGCGCAGATCGCCAAAGCCCAGACCCGGATCGGCGACCTCGACGGCGCGCTGGATTCGTGGGAGCGCATCCGCGACGCCGACCCAAAAGACGTGGAGGCCAACCTCGCCCTCGCCAACGTCTACGAGCGCCTTTTCCGACGCGACGGTTACGATAACCACCTCACCAAGTCCGAGCAGGCCGTCGAGCGCACGTTATCGTCCAAGCCTCGCCCCCGCGACAAGGCCGAGGCGATGGGCATGAAAGCTCGAAACCTGAAGACGCGGTGGCGGCTGCGCTTTCAAGACGCGACCACCGTCAAAGACCGTCGCGCCCTGGCCATGCGGCCCGAGCTCGTGACCAGCTACGAGTACTACCGGCAGGCCTTCCTGCACGACCTCAACGCGTATTGGCCTGGCCTCGCAGCTCTGCAGATGGGGGTCATCGCCGAAGCCTTCTCTCACGACCCCGATTGGGCCGCCCTGTTCGACACCGACCGCGAAGCTGCGCTGCAGCGAGAGGAGATCGCGCACGAACTCGCGCAGCTCAAGTATCTCGTCCCCGCCGCGGTGGAAGCGAACCTGGCCCAAGGTAAGAAGATCGACGTGTGGCTCCAGATTACCCAGGCCGACGTGTTGTTCCTGACCAGCGATCGCCTGCCCCGGATTCTCCACGCCTACGAACGGGCCATTCCTGCCCACGAAGCGTTCGCTTGGGATTCGGCGCGAGGTCAGCTGGAGCTGTTTCGAGACCTCGGGGTTCGGGCAGAGGTGGCCGACCGGGTGATCGAAAACATGGATCGCCACCTCGGCAGCTCGGGCATCGAAGCGGCCGAAGAAGCGCCCCCTGAGCGCGTCATCCTATTCGCCGGCCACCGCATCGATGACGACCACACCCCGGAGCCGGTGCGCGCGCTGCTCGCCGACGAAGCGCGGGCCAAAACGGTGATCCGAGCCCAACTCGAGCCCCTGATCGGGGCCGACCGACGGGTGGAGGCCTTCGCCCCCGCGACCCCCGGCCCCAACCTCCTCTTTCACGAAGTCTGTCAGGAGCTCGGTGTCGACAGCACAATGTGCCTCCCGGTTCGTCAGCGCGAGTTCGCCCGTTCGGCGTTCGGTCGCCTCGACGACTGGAAAGCGCGGTTCCTCGGCCTGCTGAAACAGCGACGCACCCTGGAGCTCGCCGGCACCACGGGCCTGCCGGCGTGGCTGGTGGCGGCCGGGATCGACCAATGGGAACGCGGCAATCGATGGGTCATGGAACACGGTCTGACCCGCCGCGCGGACAGCGTCCACCTGTTGGCGCTATGGGACGGAGCAACGAGCGTACGGTCGGGCGACGTCGACCACATGGTCGCCCTCGCTCGAGAATCGGGAGTAATCTCGGTGCAAATAATCGACGCGAACCAATGGCTCGAGTAGCCTTCCGCCCACATGACGGATCGAGTGGAGTTCGACCCCCGGCGAGCCCGGCGCTACCGCAAGCGCAGTGAGATCCTGGCGTTCCGATCCGTTGACGCGGTGACCTACCATAAGTCTTGGGGTCGGCAAGACCTTCCACCCGGAGGCTGGGTCGCCGTCGCCCTCGATGCCGACGGCGTCCCGAGAGGCGAAGTCTACGGCATCGACGAAGATGCGTTTGACGAGACCTATGCGCCGTCCCTCACCGGCCAGCCTCACCGGTTCATGAAGACCGCCACCATCGAAGCGTACCAGGTCGGCCACGACTTCATCGTGAGCACCATTCTCGACGACAAGACGAACCCCGGCCAAAAGAAGATCGAAGTCGAAACGTCAAAGGCCAGCGCGACCGCGATGCTGGTCCGCAATCCGGGCGGAGAGATCTACCCTATCGAGCTCGAAGAGTTCGAGCGCATGTACGTCGAGGTCCACACCCCGCGGCGGGCACGAAACCGAGACGATCACCTGAACCCCGCGCTCGGCCCCAAACGGATCCTCAGTATCGACGGCGGGGGCGTGCGCAGCGTCTTCACCCTCGGCGTTCTGGCGTCGATCGAGCGGCTGATCCGTCAGCGTCACGCCGACCCGTCCCTGACCCTCAGCGACTACTTCGATCTGATCGCCGGCACGTCGACCGGCGCCCTCGTCGGGGCCGGCCTCGCCGCGGGGCAGACGGTCGACGAGCTGCTCGATTGGTTTCGGCCGCTGGCGCCTCACCTGTTCGGGCGGCAGTGGACCGCGCCCCTGCTGCCGCCGAAGCACGATCCAACCCCTATCCAAGCCGCGCTGCGAAGCCTGTTTGGCGACGCCCGCCTCGATGACGACCGCCTGCAGACCGGTCTCTTGGTCATCACCCGACGCCTCGACGCGCTTCGTGAGCGTCAGGGCGTGTGGCCGCTTCTGAACAGTCCCCAGGATCCCGAGTGGACGGCCACCGAAGGCCGAGCGGGTCGATCGCAGTATCTGCTGCGCGAGGTCATCCGCGCTAGCGCGGCCGCGCCATTCCCCCTTCAGCCGGAAGTCATCGACATCTTCGAAGGGACCGACGCCATGCCCGCCGAACGAGGTCAGTTCATCAACGGCGGTATCAGCCCTCACAACAACCCCGCGTGGCAGGCCCTCGCCACCGCCGCGGGAAGCGAACACGGCCTGGGTTGGGCCACGGGAACGGAGCGGCTGTTCATGGTCTCGGTGGGCGCTGGTCGCTCGTCATCGCGACACGAGCTGCGCGGGATGTCGCTGCCCCCAGCGGTGCAGTCGCTTCATCGCCTCCTCGACGAAGGCGGCACACTCATCGAAGAGGTGATGCGCAGCCTCTCGGCCCGTGACGAAGACGCGGTCGCCAGTGCGTCGGTCAAGGGACTAGACGCCGACCTCATCGGCGAAGAGCCGCTGTTGGCGTACGTCCGCTACGACGCGCACCTCGAACCCACCTGGCTCGAGCGCGAACTGGGGATCGCGCTCAGCGATGACGCCATCCACGAGATGCAGCCCCTCGACGCGCGAGACCGGGCCATCGACGATCTCATCGACGTGGGCCGCGCCGTTGGCGACCGCCGGGTGGGCGAAGCCGACTTTCCCGCCGACTTCGACCTCTTGGACGACTGATCATCACGCCGGTCACGTAACCTGTGTTGCTCGAGCGTGATCACCATCCCTGCGTACCGGGGTCGCCCTTGAACGGCCCCGCAAGATCGCTGGTGATCCAGCCGGCGTAGAATTGACCGGCCTGCGGCCGCACGATCTCCCCCGCCACCGTGCAACGATCGACTCTCGACGCGTAGAATGCCACGTGGTCGGCAAGGACCGAGTACTCCTCGCTCACCGACGGATAGTCCCACGCCGCCTGGGGGCTTCGTGATTCGCCCACGACCAGGTCGAAGTAGCGTGCTCGACCTTTCCACTCGCACATCGACAGCCCTTGCCCCAGCAGAAGAACCCCATCCGCGATGTCCGCGCGCGGGGCGTAATACGTGGGGGGACTCGCCGTTTCGTTGACCCGCAGACATCGTTGGGTATCGACCACCGTGCGACCGCCGAACTCGATCGTCACCCGGTCGAGCACTCGCTCTACCGCCGGCGGCCTCGGGAAGTCCCAGACGGAACGTTGACCCGGACCTGGGGGATCCACGAAAGGTGGCTTGACAGAGGCGTTCCATCGTTCGGCTTCCCGAGCCAGGCGGGGAGTCATCGGAATATCGATCGGTTCGGTCCGCATGCGACGAGCCTCGCCGACGCTTCCCGAAGCGTCAATCGAGCCATCACCGACCGTTGTGCGGCGCCCGGCCGGCCGACCATCGATGATCGCAACACCCACCCAGGTCTGCACCTACGAGGCCTGCTAGCGAATGGTTGAACGGGCGCAGCGAAAGCCGATCGTACTGAGCTTCGTCGATGGCGGCCGCCAGTGACGAGCCGCTGATTCCAAGTTCTCCGGCCGCGCGCTCTTCCAGCCACCACCCCGGATCACCCGGTCCCCATTGCGGTCGGTGCTCGTCCACTCCCAAACATTCCCCGATAGGTCGCACAAGCCGCTGCTGGAGAAGCCGCGGGGCTTGCTGCACACCGGCCACGTGCGCCCGCGGCCGCAACCGTCGCCCCCGTCGCGCATGACCACCCGGTCGCAGCTCGCCTTGTCGTGTCCCCACGGATATCGTCGCTGGGCGTCTACGGCCTCGGTGTGCCACTCGTTCTCGGTGGGCAAACGGCCGCCGGCCCAGCGGCAGAATGCCTCGGCGCCAAACCAGGTCACGCAGTTGATGGGATGATGATCCCGGTCCTTCCGCCCCCAATTGCAGCCCCGCCGCGTGGACACCGATGACGACGTGCATTCGCCCGCTTCGATGCACGCGCGGTACTGGGCCACGGTGACCTCGGACTCGCCGAGCAGAACATCGGCCCGCCGAATGCGATGCCACCGCACCGCCGCCGACGGTTCGAGACCCGCGCGCAGGGCGCCAAGATAGAACTCCGCCGTCTCGCGATCGGGATTGAATCGCGGATAGTCGCGAAGAAACTGGTCGATGGCCGCGATGCGGGCCGGCCGGCCGACGGTGCTGGTGGTCGCCAGTTTCGACACCGTCCGCCACGCCGTCTCTCGTCGCTGCACCCGGGCCGCGCGAACGAGTGCCTCGCGTTCTCTTTCGATCCTCTCCCGGCGGTCGGCATCCTCCGCGCGCCGAACCGCGTCCTCGGCCTGCTGCCGAAACGGGTCCGCACTGCGGGTCGGTTCGTCGAGCAGTCGGGCCAGGGCGTTGTCCAGCGAGTCGAGAACATCGTCCTCTTCGCAGCCGCCCTTCGCGATGCCCGCCTTTTCTTGCGCCGCCGACAGCAGGTCGTACAGCCGGATGGTGACGATGCACCGGGAACCCACCCGGGTGACCGAACCAGCCAGGGTCTTGCTGGCCGCCAGCTCCTTGCCAACCTCGATCTGGCACGACTCCGCGTAGCAGTCTTTGTACGACGCCGCCTTCTGCGCCGCGAGCACGCGCTTGAGCTCCTCGGTGGGAACGACCAGGTACCGGCCGGAGGCGACCAGCCGAGCCCCCATGTAGCCGGACAGCGGTTCGAGCGCGCCCTTCTTCGGGCCGTTGTCCGACGCTGCATCTTGGCGTTGAAGGGCGAACACCGCCACCACTGGACGATCGTCCGGCGCCGCGTGCGCGGCGACGGTCGATCCTATCGCGACCGCGGCAGCGACCACGATGCTGAGCGACCAAACTCTCCCCCGAGCCACGTCTCGATGACACCACTGCCCGCCCGCTCGAGCCACGTCGGCCCTCGCTGTGCGCGCTCACACAACGCGCCCGCCGGGCGAAGGTCAGCCTGACGCGCCTTGCGCCGCCGACCTGTCATCTCGGCGCCAAGGTTACTGGGCAGGGATGGTGATAGGGTCAACATCGTCCATAATCTTGGGGCCACCCGCCGGGCCTACGAACGCCCACGGATCGCTACCGTCGGGCGCAAGTGGACGGTAGCGATTGGTAATCCCATCGATATCCCAGGTCAGGACGTAGACTTTGACGCCATCCCAGCTGCCGATGCCGAGCTCGTTGCGGTCGTAGGTGAACGTGACCGTGCGCCGGGGGAGGTCCGTGTCGATGTCCGGCGCGGCGGCGGGCCGCGTATCCCCTCGATTGTCGGCGTCGGCGTTGGTGGTCACGTGCATCGTGCTCTCGTCGAGGCTGACCACGTTCATGAAATTCCACTGGAAGTCATTGGGGGCCGTGGCGTCGAGCTGGGGCAGCACGGTCAAACCCGTCTGGCCAGGGACGTCGAAGAACAGGGTGAAAGACACGTGGTCGAAGCCGTTGGACTGCAGCCAGATGTACTTCATCTGACGCATCAACATTCGGACCCTCATCGATGCACCTCCGGCCTCGACGGTCACCGATTCGATGTCGAGCTCTCGGCCGAACGTACCGTCGGCGGCCGGATACTGGTAGTCGCCGGTGGGGCCATGGTCGTCGTCGAGGGGATCGGGCACGGCGACCACCACCCCATCGAACACGACATCCGTCTCGAAAGCCTGCGCCGGGGAGGCCACCGCAGCGTCAGGGGCGTAGATCTGTACCGTATGGGGGGAACGACCGATCGGAAACCGGTCGATGGAGACGGTCGCCGTCCATGTCCCATCGGCGTTGACGGCGATCGGCGCGCCCCGCTCTACGAGCGCGTCGGTCACTACCACCAGCGATGTGCTCGCGGGAGTGACGGTTCCCGTGAGCACGATATCGTCGCTGAAGGTTTGGCCGGAGACATCGGTGGTGACCACGATGGTCGCGGCGGGAGGCGGAACCGGCTCTACGTTGCCATTCGGGCGAGCCACCAAGAAACCGCGGCTCGGCAGCTCGATGAACGCGCGGCCATCTTCGCGAACCGCGGGTATCAGGCTGGGCGCTTGTCCCCCGATCGTGGGTCCGGACAGCAAGACTTCGAGCTCCGCGCCGGCGGCAAGGCCGGTATCCAAGTCGCTCACGAGGATAGGTTCGTCCGCCGTATTGAAGACCACGAGCACATCGTCGCCGTTGACGCGGCGCCGGTACGCGAACAAGCCAGGCCCCGACGCGTTGTCGCCAATGAGGGTCACCGTTCCCTGACGAAAGCTCGGGTTGGCCTTGCGAAGGTCGGATACGGCGCGAATGAACGCGTACATCTCGCTTTGGTCGTCGAACCGGTCTTCCTCCGGCGCATTAAAGCCGCCGCCGAACATCGCTTCGCGCGCCTCGCTGAACAGCTGCTCGGTCCCGTAGTAGATCATGGGGATGCCGGGGATGGTCATCAAGAAGGCGATGGCCTGCTGGAGCGCCTGTGGATTGCCCTTGCTGATGAACCGGTCCATATCGTGGTTGTCGATAAACGTCGGCGTCGTATACGGGTTCGGAAAGTCGGTCATGAAGGTGTTGAGTCGGTAAGTCATCTGCGCCGTGGGGGCACCAAGGCCAAAAACTTCATCGATCTCTCCGTGGAGCGGGAACTGGATGACTGCGCCCAGCTCGGGCGCGGTGGGCGTGCCGAGAAAGCTCGTCGCCTTGATCTCACCGGTCCTCTCGAACGGCGCCGATAGCTCGAACACCTCGCCGAAGCTAAGGAAGTCCATGCGGCCGGTCCGAGCGGCCACCGCGTTGACGCCGTCCTCACCATGAATGAACTCCCGCCAGAACTCATGGGGGATGAACTTGGCGGTATCGACGCGGAAGCCGTCGACGCCGACTTCCTCGATCCAGTACGTAAAGGAGTCTTTCAACGCCTCGACGACCACCGGGTTCTCCGTGTTCACATCGTCGAGGTTCGAAAGCTGATAGTTGAATTCCTGCTCTTGGATGTTGAAATCGCGGACGCTCGGGGTCCAGTGATAGATCGCCGCCGCGCGATGGTCGGGGTTGTTGACGTCGTTTTGATCGAACGGCGATTGCTCCGGTCGCGTGGTCGGAACCGTCGCTTGATTCAGCCGAAAGCCCGCCGTGACGTCGTTCGGATCGTAGGCGTTCTCGTCCTCGTAGTAGAAGAAGTTGCCCACGTGATTCGGCACGATGTCCTGGATGAGATACATGCCGCGCTCGTGTAGAGCATCGGCCAGCGCCTTGTAGGTCTGCAGGTCCCCGAAGTGCTCATCGACCGCTTTGTGGTTGCGCGCCCAGTAGCCATGATAGCCCCCGAAGCTCACGACCGGGTCCCACCACTGATTGGCGACCGGCGGGGTGATCCACACCGCCGTCGCACCCAAGCCCTGGATGTAGTCGAGCCTGTCGATCACGCCCTGGAGGTCGCCGCCGTTGAAGTGCGCGTTGCTGGTGGGGTCGTATTCGCCTTGCCCCTGATCATCATTGGACGGGTCGCCGTTCGCGAACCGATCGAGCATGAGGAAATAGATGATCTGCTGAGACCAGTCCGGCGAGGAGAACTGAGCCGTGGCCCCCGCGTCGACCGGCGTGCCGCCGTCGGGGTCAGAGGCCGTATCGCCGGCGTCGCTGGTCTGCGACGGGGGCGAGTCGGTCTCCGAGCACGCGGTGACCATGGACAGGGCGGCGACGCACGACGCGGCGATTGCTGTACGTGAACGCTTGCGCAAGTTCATACCTCCGAATTGGTCTTCGGCCAATTCGGAGCGAGCGTCAATGCGCCTCCCCGGGCGACAACGCATGGCGTTAAGGCGCCCACAAAGGCGGCGCGCCGCCGATCCGAAGGTGCGGATCAGCCCGCGGCATCGGCGTCGTGCTTGTATAGATGCACGTCGCGCTGCGGGAACGGAATGGTGATGTTCGCCGCGTCCAGTGCCGCCTTCGCTTGCTCGTACACATCGAAGTAGACATCCCAGTAGTGTTCGGGGCGAGCGTAGGGGCGCACGGCGAGATTGACCGAGCTATCCGCCAACTCGAGCACGCCGACGAACGGCGCCGGTTCGGACAGAACCTTGTCATGGTTCGACAGAACTTCGTGCAATATGGCTTTCGCGGCCTTCAGATCCGAGTCGTACGCCACGCCCACGACAAGATCCACGCGCAGCTTGTTTTCCACCGTGTAGTTGATGATATCTCCGTTGGAAAGCGCGCCGTTAGGAATAATGGCCCGCTTGTTATCGAGGGTAACGAGGTGGGTAGTGAAGATTTGAATCTCTCGCACCACCCCCAGGTGTCCTTGGGCCTGGATGAGGTGACCAACTTCGTAGGGCCGGAACAACAACAGCAGCGCACCACCCGCGAAATTCTGCAGCGTACCTTGCAGGGCCAGACCCACCGCGAGGCCGGCCGCACCCAACACCGCCACGAAAGACGTCGTTTCGATACCGACCATCGAAGCGACGCTAATGAGGAGAATCGCCTTCAGGGTCCACGCGGCCAGGCTGGTCACGAACGGCCCCAGGGTGGGGTCCACTCGACGAGCCTTCATCACCCGGCTGATGAGCGCCACGAGCCGATTGACGATCCACAGGCCAACGACCAGGACAATGAGGGCCAGCAGAAACTTAGGGGTATACTCGATAACCAGCTCGATGGCTTGATCGGTGTACTTTTCCAGCTCGTTCATTCCGCCGGCGCTGTGCACGTCTCACGCCAGCCTACGGGTCCCGTGTTCGGCCCCTCTCATGTCCCACCGCGGACACCGTGGGACAGTTGTCCTCGCCCGCGGCACACCTCGGGCGCCAACTACGTGGGTAGCCCTACCTGTTTCGCATAGCGATAGAAGGTCGACCGACCGATGCCCAATCGACGCGCGGCGGCAGACACATTGCCTCTCGTTTCGGCCAGGGCCCGCACCATCGTCTCCCGCGCCATCTCCTTGGGGAGGGTCCGAATCTTCTGGGGGGTCTCCGCCGGCGCTGGCGTCGTGGTGGCCGTCGGCTGGCTGAACACCAAGTTGTCGGCCCGAATGACCGGCCCTTCCGACAGC
Source organism: Myxococcota bacterium (assembly GCA_028289325.1). Taxonomy (GTDB): domain Bacteria; phylum Myxococcota; class Kuafuiibacteriia; order Kuafuiibacteriales; family Kuafuiibacteriaceae; genus JANQQN01. The sequence continues at coordinate 12,518 of JANQQN010000294.1, forward strand.
AAGCACGATCGTTTCAGGACGTTTTCGAGCTCTCGAATATTGCCCGGCCAGTCGTGCGCGGCCAGGCGCTCCAGCCCATCCATGCCGAGTCGCCGCTCGGCGAGCCCTTCCCGGTCGGCAAAGCGGCGAAGGAGAAAGTCGGAAAGCGCCGGCAGCTCTTCGAGGCGATCGCGCAGCGGCGGAAGATGAACCGAGATCACCTCGAGCCGGTAGAAGAGGTCTTGCCGAAAACGCCCGGCCGCCACCTCGGCCGCGAGGTCTCGGTTGGTGGCGGCGACGACCCGGGTGTCGATCTCGACGTCCGCACCCCCCAATCGCGTCACCTTGCCCTCGCCCAGTACCCGAAGCAGTTTGGCCTGCACGGATGGCGCGATTTCTCCCACCTCGTCGAGAAATAGCGTCCCGCCGTTGGCTTCCTCGAAGCGACCGATCCGCTGGCGGTCAGCCCCGGTAAACGCCCCGGGTTCGTGTCCGAACAGCTCGGCCTCCACGAGATCGTGGGGCAGCGCAGCGCAGTTGATAGCCACGAAGGGCTGACGGCGCCGACTCCCGGTCTCGTGAATCCATCGCGCCACGACCTCCTTACCGGTTCCCGTCTCGCCGAGCACCAAGACCGGCACCCGTCGGTCGCGCACCTTTTCGAGCGTCGCGCGGACGAGCCGCATGGGCAAACTGGCGAAGACCGCGGGCCCATCCTCGTCGCCGGCCGCGTCGGGATCGAGGACTCGACGCGCGGTCAGCTCGCGCTGCATTCGACCGCGTTCGACGCCATTGCGGATGGCGAGCAGGAGGTCGTCGCGGGAGATCGGCTTCATGAGATAGTCAAAGGCGCCGTTCTTCAGGGCAAAGACCGCGTCTTGCACCCGCTGACTCGCGGTGGCCACGATGACCGAGGCGTGGCTTGAGTCGCGGAAGTAGGCCAGCAGGTCGAGGCCGCTGTGGTCACCGAGCATGACGTCGAGGACCACCGCCTCCGGTCGCTCATGCTCGGGATCCCGAAGTAGAGCTTCGGCCTCGAGGGCCGATGACGCCTCCAAGACGTCGTAGCCGGCGCCCTCGAGAATGATACGATACATGGCGCGCAAGTCGGCTTCGTCGTCGACCACCAGCACGACGCCCGCAGAGTCTTGAGCCTCTTGCATGTCTGCGGGGCCATCATGCCTCACCCGCGGGAAGACAACAAAGAACGGCCGAGGTCCTCGTCAGGCTCTCGACGACGTGACATGGTCTGTGGCCATGGGCTCGCGCCACGACCAACATGGCGGTCCCGAGGCCCTCGAAGGACGCGAGCCGTCGTCGAGGAGTCTCGACCGAATGCGAGAAATCCTGTTGGGGCCTCGGGGACGGGAGGCCGAACGCCGCCTGCAGCAGCTCGAGGCCCGCATCGACGGCGAGCTGTCGACGCTGCGCACCCAGATCGATAGCCTCCACACCCTCGTCGGGACCCTCCGCGCCCGCCTCGATGACCAAGCGGACGACTCGGCGCGCATCGACCACCGGGTTGACGGTTTTGAACCCCGGGTCGCCCAGCTGGCGCGAAGCCTCGACGAGCGGGCCGCGCAGCTCCGAGGGCTGGAGTCACGCTGGCAGAGCTCATCGTCTAGAAACGAACAGCGCTGGTCCGACGCCCAGGCGGCCATCGAGGGCGCTCGGACCGCCGCCGAGGACGCGCGGAGTCTCGCCGAGCAAACCTCGCGGCGTGCCATCGAGCGCCGCACTCTGGTCCAGCTGTTCCGAGACCTCGCCGACCGGTTAGCGGCCGAAGACCGAGACCCGTCACCCGATTGACAAGACGATGGCCGCCCCCGACAAACCGCCGAGCGTCGATGCGCCCGTGGCCGACGCGGACGACGCCGACCAGCAGCTTCAGGATCTACGGCGGATTCTCCTGCGCCCCAAGGCGATCGCGGAGCCCGTGCGCGAGAGCCTCTTCGTGGCCATTCAGGAGAATCGAGACGAAGTCGCCGAGGTCATCTTCCCGGTGATCGGGCCGGCGATCCGGCGCGCGATCGCGCAAGCCCTCGGGCAGATGGTGGAGAACACGAACCGCCTGCTCGAAAAAAGTCTCAGCCTGCGCGCGCTTCGGTGGCGGATCGAAGCGGCGCGGACCGGGCGCTCACTCGCGGAAGTGGCGCTGACCCACAGCCTCCAGTACGAAGTCGAGCAGGTCTTCCTGATCCATCGAGAGTCCGGCCTGCTGATCGGCCACGCCACCGCCCAGCGCGGGCTCACGCAGCCGCCGGAAGTCATCTCCGGGATGCTAACGGGCATCCGCGACTTCGTGCAGGACTCGTTCGGCGGAACCGATGACGATGGCGTGCGCCGACTGGAGGTCGGAGACCGGACCGTCTGGGTCGAGCAACGGTCCGCCGTCGTCCTGGCCGCCGTGGTTCGCGGCACGGGCCCGTCGGAGCTGGGCTGGCAGCTCCAGGAGGCCCTCGAAGACATCGTCGTTCGTCGGGGCCCGGCGCTGGCCCGTTACGACGGGGATCCCGAGGCGTTTCGCGATCTCCAACCGGTCCTGCAGCGGTGCTTGCGGTCGGAACGCACGACTCCGGTTCGCCGCCGCCCCTGGGCCATCTATGCCGCCGCGGCGGCGGTCGGTCTGATGCTGGTGGTCTTGGGGATTCGCCAAGTTCAATGGCGAGGACGAGCGGACCGCGCCGTCACTCTGCTTCGGCAGGAACCGGGGTACGGTCTGCGTCAGACGGAGGTCGGATGGTCGTCCATTCGCATCGTCGGCGGCCGGGATCCGCTAGCGCGGCCTCTTCGCGACGTCATCAGCGCGACCGGGGTCGACCCCAGCCGCGTCAACGCGATCTGGATCTCGGGGCCGGACCCCGACCTCGCCCTCGAGCGCGCGAGCCACACCCTAGAGCCGCCGACCACGGTGAAGCTTCGACGCCAACCGGACGGCGCCCTCGTGGTCACCGGCACGGCGGCCATTCAGTGGATCGATCGCCTGCCGGTGCTCGCTCGACTGATCGACGGCGTTCGGTGCGTGGATCAGTCGGCCCTGCGCGTGGCGGAAGCGGTCGAGGTCGACGAGGCCGCCCGGGCCGTCGAGGACCTTCGGGTGGGATTTGCCCCCGGCTCCGCCACGCCGGTCGACGCCGGCGCCGTCGACACGCTGCGACGCGCCCTTCAAGACCTCGACCGATTCGCTTGGAACGCACACACCCGGGTCCGCGTCACCGTGTTGGGTAGCGCCGACACGACGGGCTCCGACACCCTCAACCGACGGCTGAGCGTCAGTCGAGCGCAGAACGTCGTCGCGAGCCTCGATTCGACGCCGGTCTGGAGCATCCGCTTTCGCGCGCAAGGGCGTGCGCCGTCGGCGGCCAGCGTCACCACCGCCGCCGCCGACCTTCGCTCGGTCCGGGTACGAGTCGAGCTGGAGCGGCCGTCGTGGTACGAGCGACCATCGGGGTGTCGCTGAGGAGACCCCGGCGAGCGACCGGAGCGGCCATGATCCAGAAGAAGATCTGCATGCTCGGCGCATTTGCCGTCGGCAAGACCAGCCTGGTTCGACGCTTCGTTTCCGACGTCTACGACGAGCGCTATCTCACCACGGTCGGCGTTCGCATCGAGAAGAAGGACGTGCAGGTCGACGGACGGTCGGTCCGGCTGCTGTTGTGGGACCTCAACGGCGAAGACCGATTCCAGTTCGTGCAGGCATCCCACCTGAGGGGCGCCGCGGGTTACGTCGTGGTCGTCGACGGCACTCGCCCCGCGACCCTCGATGTCGCCGAAGACCTTCGAACTCGAGCCACGGACACGCTCGGTTCGATCCCCTACGTCACTCTCCTCAACAAATCCGACCTCGAACCCCAGCTCAGTCGCGAAGACGTCGAACGTCGAATCGGGGGGCCGGTCTGGTCGACCAGCGCCAAGATGGGCTCGGGGGTCGTCGACGTGTTCTTGGACCTGGCCCGCCGGATCGTCTGAGCCGTGGCCACCCCCGACGTCATCCTGGAGCTTCTGGCCGGACCGCGAGGGCTCGAAGACCGCGCGGCGTACCTGAGGGTCGCCGGGGACGGCCTCGTCACTCACGCCGGAGGACGCCTCGACCGCTTCTTCGAACGGTCGCCGAGCCCCGGCGACGACACGGCGGATTGGCTGTGGCTGCAGAGCCTGCCGACCCCGGCCCAAGTCGAGGTGGTGCAGCTGACCGACCGGCGATGGGCGGATGTTTTAATTCGCCCCGGCGAACACGGTGCGCGGTGGGTCCTGCTGACGGAAGCGTCGGCGCCGATCGAAAAGATGCAAGCGATCCTGCAGCATTCCCAAGAGCTCACGCTGCGGGCTCGAGACCAGCTCCTTCTCTCGGACGCCCTCGCCATTGTCGATGCCGTGGCCCTCATACCGACCGCGGACTTTCGCTTCCGAGTCGTCGGCCGTAGCCCCGAGTGGTTTGCACAGATCGTGGCTGACGCGGATCCCGACCGCCTGAATCTGGCCGAAATCTGGACTTTCCTAGAGTCATTTCAGGCCGACGCGGAGGCGGTGTGGCAAGGACCTGGCGCTCGGCACGCGCGCTCGGGCATCTGGACCGAGTCCATCTCCCACGCCGACCCCCTTCCCCTCGAAGCCACCGCCGTCCGAACCTCAGACGGCGACCGCCTCCTCATTCTGCAGCGCGCCGCCGAACGCTTCGTCGGCGAGCAGCGAACCCTTCAGCAGGCCCGCGACCTCAGTATTCAGCACCAACGCCTGGTCAAAGAGGTCGAGCGCAAAGAGATCCTCCTGCATTGCGTCGTCCACGACCTCGGGTCCCCGCTGGGCGCGATCGTCGCTTGTTTGGATTCCGTTCTGCCCGCCGTCGCCGACCGATCGGATCTAAAGGGCCTGGTCGAGATCGGCTTGCGGCAAGCGCGGCGACAGGAATCGCTCATCGGCCAGCTCCTGGACGTCTTTCGGGCCGACCTGGATGCCCTGATCAAGTTCACGCCCCCCGGCGATCAACCGGATCTGCGTCAGGTCATCGTGGACCAGGTGGAAGCATTGGCGGCCTACGGGGCCATGCATGGCGTTTCGCTCAAGACCGACGTCCCCGACCGGCCGCTGGCGGTGTCGGCGATGACCAGCCGCCTGCAGCGAGTGGTGGCCAACCTGCTCGAGAACGCGATCCGACACTCGGGCCGCCAAACCCAGGTGGAGATCACGCTGACGCAGGACGATCAGTGGGCTCGGTTCGAGGTGACCGACGAGGGTCCGGGGGTGCCGGACAGCCTTCGCGATCAGCTGTTCGACAAGCTGTACCAAGGGCCAGCGGGCGGCAAAGCCGGCCTCGGACTCTACTTTTGCCGAATGATGGCCGAGCGTTGGGGCGGTGCCATCGGCTACCGCGCTCGTCCTCATGGCGCATGTTTCTGGGTTCGTATTCCCTTAGTGTCCCATTCACCTGTCCCGGGTGATTGAGCGAGACTGTTCCAGCTGAGACAACAGGCAGCCCAATTTCTCGACGCATGACCTGGCACGGTGTCTGCTCAGGTCGCTAGCTATGCGAAGTCCCCTTATCTATCGCACCTTGGCGTTCGCTGCCGCGCTCACCACCGTGAGCGCAAGCACAACCGCTTTCGCTCAAGACAATGATCCATATCGCGTCGATGGCGCCCACCTCGAGCTGGGCGCGTTCATCGGTGTGCTGCATGCGGGCCGACCGCACGCGCTTTTCGAGCGCACCGCGGGCATCACCCAGCAACCGTACGACGAGGTTACCCTCGACCTTGGCGCTCGCGCCGCGGTGTTCCCGGTGTCGTGGTTCGGCATCGAGGCCGAAGGCGCAGTGATGCCGACCAGCTTGCGTGGCACCGAGACCGACGCGCTGCTGTACCGCCTCGGTGGTCACGCCATGCTGCAGGTCCCGGAGAGGTTCGCGCCCTTCCTCCTCGTCGGAGGCGCGGCGCTCGGCGTCGAGAGTGACGAAAACGCGCAAGGCAGCGACACCGATGCCGCCTTCTACTGGGGCATCGGCGCCAAGTACTTCGTCAACGAGACCGTGGGCGTCCGGTTCGATGGTCGCCAGATGTTCTCGCCCAAGATCGATCGAACGACCAACCAAGAGAGCGGAAACACCGCGCACTATGAGTTCTTGTTCGGTCTCGCCTTTGCGTTCGGGCGTCACGCGGGCGCACCGCCGGACCGCGACGAAGACGGGATCGCCGATGCCGTGGACGCGTGTCCGGACCAAAAGGGCGGCGCGCCTAGCGGCTGCCCGGATACGGATGGTGACGGCGTCACCGACGACAAAGACGAGTGCCCCTCGATCGCGGGCAAGCTGCCCAACGGTTGCCCCGGCGACACGGATGGCGACGGCGTCACCGACGACAAGGACGAATGCATCGACGTCAAGGGTACGCTGCCCAACGGCTGCCCCGACCCGGATCCCGACAAGGACGGCGTCTTGGGTGACGCCGACAAGTGCCCGACCGTCGCCAGCTCCGAGCCTGACGGCTGCCCCGCGCAGGACCGCGACAAGGATGGCATCGTCGACGACGTGGACCAGTGCCCGGACGTGGCGGGTGTCGCGCCCGACGGCTGCCCGCCGGATGCCGACAAAGACGGCGTGATCGATGAGAACGACAAGTGCGTCAACGATCCCGAAACGCCCAACGGCTATCAGGACGCCGATGGCTGCCCGGACGAGGTCCCGGTGGAGGTCAAGAAGTTCACCGGCTCGATCAAGGGCATCAACTTCCGCACCGGTCGCTCCACGATTCAGGCGTCGTCGTTCGCAGTGCTCGACGAGGCGGTCACGGTGCTCAAGGAGTATCCGGACCTCAAGGTCGAAATCGGCGGCCACACCGACAGCTCCGGTTCCGCGAAGACCAATCAGCGACTCTCGCAAAAGCGAGCCGACGCCGTGAAAGCGTACTTCGTAGGCAAGGGCATCGACGAGTCTCGGCTTTCCGCCGTCGGTTACGGTGAGGCGGAACCGAGAGCGACGAACCGAACTCGCGCCGGCCGCGCCGAGAACCGCCGCATCGAGTTCAAACTGGTCAACTAGTACGCGGCGGCGTCAGTTCCAATCCGGTGGAACCGGCCGACGCCGCGTACGCGAGCGGAGCGTAAGCGAAGCGATCAAGAGGTCGATAGGGCGGGATGCGCGGGCACGAATCGCCGAGCCGGAAGCGGATCGGGATTCCTGCCGAGCGCAACTAGTCACCTGTCTCCCGCGTTCTTCTGCGAAGAACTCCTGAGGCAGGTGACTAGACCTCGTTCTCAGCGGGCGGGCGCGCCCGCCCGCTGAGGAAGAGGCGATCTGTGGATCACAGTGGGCGAGCGTCGGGAGGTTCGTCGAGGAAGTAGTTGAAGTCTTCCGCGTCTTCCGCGTGCAGCAACAGATAGGCATGGGCCGGCGACTGCGCCTCGTACAGCTGGTGCCGAATGTTTCGGTCTTGGCCGATGGCCCGGGCGAACGCCGCGAGCACTTCGAGGTGACGGTCTCGCTGGTTGCCCGGCGTGGCGAGAAGCACGATGCAATGGACCCGCTCTCCGTTCTCTTCCGACGGAATACCCTCTCGGCTGATGCCCATGACGCCGACGATGGACGTGCCGTCGGCCAGCGCCCCGTGGGGAATCGACAGGCCATCACCCAGATACGACGAGGCGTGGCGCTCGAGGGCGTTCACGGACTCGAGGAACTCCGCCCGATGATCCGGATTCAAGCGGTGCGTCTTCCACAGGAGCTGAGTGAGCTCCTGCATCGCTCCGTCCAGCGTTGGCGCCTTGAGCGACGTGGTGATGTTCTCTTCGTGCAGAAAATCGATGAGCCGTGCCCGGTCTTTGCCTGCGTCACCGGAGCGGCGTAGCGCAAAGCGGGTGGTTATCGGCCCGATGAGCTCGTTGGCCAGCACCGAAGTCAGACCGACGGCGAGCAACAAAGGACGAACCTCGGCGAACGCCGGATCGTCGTTCAGCGACAGCAGGAGACCCACCGACAATCCGGCTTGCGGAATGAGGGCCCATCCCAGATATTGACGAACGCTCTGCGGCGCTTCGGCAACCTGCATCGCCAACCTCGCGCTCGCCAGCTTGCCGACGATGCGCGCGGCCACGAGCGCTAGCGCCATCAACCCCGCGGGCACCAGATAGCTGAAGTCGACCTCGGCGCCGGCGACGGTGAAGAACACGGCGAGGATCGCCCCTTCGAAGTTCTTGAACACCCGGTCGCCGATCTCCTCCTTGTCCGGGGTGACGTTGGCCAATACGAGCCCCAAGACCAGACACGCGAGCAGCGAAGACAACCCTAGTTGCGCGCCACTTCCGACCGTGAGGAGGATCGCGACCAGCGACGCGGTGGTCAGATGATCCGAGCGAACCACGCGACGGGTAGCGAATATCAGCGCAAGGCCGATCACCGCACCGAGCGCGGCGCTGCCCAAGACCGCAAGAAGGGGCGCCGATAACGCATCGGCGAGGGTCACGCTCCCCCGCTGAAGCACCGACGTCCCGGCCGAATGGGCGACCTCGAACAGACTGAGGGTGGCGATGTTGTTGAGGGCAACGGCGGCGAGCAGCGTTCGAACGAACACCCCTTTGGCCCGCGCTTCGCGAACCAGGGCCAATACCGTCGCCGGCGCCGTCTCGACGGCCAGGGCGGCCAAGATGGCCGCAACCACCCATCCCGGCCCGAAAACGACCTGCAAAACGACGAGAACCACCAGCGGAGTCACCAGGCTCTCGAACACCAACAGGAGAACCAGCCGCCGCCGGGCGACCAGGATCCGGGTCAAGTGCAGATGGCTACCCACGGTGACCGCAATGAGGCCGAGCGCGAAGTCGGTGACCGGCTGCAGGGAGATGAGCTGCTGGTGGTCGAACGCGTGAAGGACGGCGGGACCGAGCAGAATGCCGGCGAGGATCTGCCCCGTCACGCTCGGCAGACCAACCCGGACCGCCAGCTGACCGAAGGCCATGCCCGCGGTCAGAATCAGCGCCAAAGAGAGCAGCGGCTCGAGCGTCGCCATAGACCCTACGCTGTAGTCAGCCGGAGGCAGCCGGCCAAGCAAGCACACACCGGGGCAAACGATTTCGTACGCGCAGCGACAGTCCATGGAACGAGCGCGGGCACAATTCAGTGAGGGACCGACTCAGAAACCCGAGTCGGGCGATTTTGCGACCCGATCCGCCGATTCCAACCTCAACGGCGGCGCCAACTACGATATCTCGTGCGTGCGCCGAGCGCGCAGACACTCGCCGTTGCCCGCCTTCACCCGCCGGCACGGTTCGGGCCGCAGCGCGTAGATCCGGCACTGCACGTGACGCCCCAAAGTCCCCACCAGCGCCGCACAGCGCTGTTCATCCCCCACCAAGCGCAGATGATAAGCGCCGCGCTCGTTCTTGACTGCGAATCGCCGTCGCAGCTCGGCTCGTCGAAACAGGCGATCGCGGCGGGTGATCTCGACGTAGTCGACATACCCCTCGTCGATGTTTTCCTGCGAATTGCAGCAGCACGCGCCGCATGCCTGGCAGTCGAGTTCCACCCGTCAACGGACCTCGCCGTACGCGTCTTCGGCGACCTGGAAGTACGCTCGGGACCCGGCTTTGAACTTCATGAACGAGTCGTAGATCCGCTTTCCGAGTTCCGAGCGATCGCGTTCATCCTTCATGACTTCCGCCGCGAGCTCCCTGAATCTCTTCATGACGTCGGGCGGAAAGGTCCGTAGCTGGACGTCGTGCTCGCCGACGAGCTTCTCGAGCGCTTCGATGTTCCTCGCCGTGTACTCGTCGAGCATGTCTTGATTGGAGTAACGCGCGCCGTACTTGACGATCGCCTGGAGGTCATCAGGGAGGGTGTTGTAGGCCTTCTCGTTCACCATCAGCTCCAGGATGGGCCCCGGTTCGTGCCAGCCGGGCGAATAGTAGTATTTGGCCGCCTTGTGAAGGCCAAACGCCAGGTCGTTGTATGGACCAACCCACTCCGTAGCATCGATGGCCCCGGTCTGCAGCGCCGTGAAGATCTCGCTGCCCGGCAAAAGCACGGGCACGCCCCCCGCGCGCTTGAAGATCTCGCCACCGAGACCAGGAATGCGCATCTTCAGGCCTTGAATGTCGGCCAGGCTGTTGACCTCCTTGTTGAACCAGCCGCCCATCTGGGTCCCGGAGTTCCCACCCGCGAAAGGAATGATCCCGTGAGGTTTGTAGACCTCACGCCACAGCGCCAAGCCGCCGCCGTAATGGAGCCAACCGTTGACCTCTCGCGCCGTGAACCCGAACGGCACCGCCGCGAACCACTGCGCCTCCGGGACCTTGCCTTTCCAGTAATAGGCAACGCCGTGGCCCATCTGGACCGTCCCTCGCGACACCGCGTCGAAGACCTCGAGCGCAGGAACGATCTCCCCCGCCCCGAACACCTTGATCTGAAGCCGGCCGTTGCTCATCTCGTTGACCGCCTTCGCGAAGCGCTCTGGCGCCGTCCCCAAGACCGGATAGTTCTTGGGCCACGTGGTGACCATCTTCCACTTGAACACTTTCGCCGGGGCCGCGGCCACCTTCATGTCCGGGGTTCCGGACGGCTCGGTGGTCTGCGCCATGCACCCCGCCACGACGATCACCACCGCGAACGTCAGTCTCTGGGTCAACATCCCAACCTCATTCCTCAGGGCCCATACAGGGCCTCGGGCAACCACGTCGCCAGCGGCGGCCAAACGAAGAGAATGACGAGCACGACCAGCTGGATGAAGACGTAAGGCACCACGCCTCGGTAGAGGTCCCATGTGCTCACCGATGGCGGGGCGACGCCCCGCAGATAAAAGAGAGAAAAGCCGAACGGCGGGGTCAGAAACGAAGTCTGAAGGTTCACCGCGAGCATCACCCCGAGCCATACCGGATCGAAGTCTTGCGCGAGCAAGATCGGCCCCACGATCGGCACCACCACGAAGGTGATCTCGATGAAGTCGAGCACGAAGCCGAGCAGGAAGATGACCACCATGGTCACCGTCAACATCCCCGTCGGGCCGAGGTCGGAGGTCGTGAACAGCTCCTGAATCGCTTCATCGCCGCCGAACCCACGAAAAACGAGCGAAAACGCCGCCGCGCCGATCAGGATAAAAAAGACCATCGAGGTGACCTTGACCGTCTCTCGAAGGACGTCTTGCAAAAGCGACAACGTGAGCTTTCGGGCGAGGAACGCGAGGATGATGGCCCCCATGGCCCCTACCCCCGCCCCCTCGGTGGGGGTCGCGACGCCGCCGAGAATGGACCCGAGCACCGCGACGATGAGCACCAGCGGGGGCGTCATCGCCCGCAAGACCCGCAGCCACAGATCTCTTGCCGTCGAACGCTCGTCGGCCGGAGGCGGCGGGGCCAGGTTCGGGCGAACGGTGGCCACTGCGATCACGAACGCGCCGTACAGCGCGACCAGGAGCAAGCCGGGCACCAAGGCGCCGGCGAACAGGTCACCGACCGATACCGTCTTCGGCGTGAAGACTCCTTTTTGCAACTGAGCCTGCTGATAGGCACTCGATAGAACGTCGCCCAACAGCACGAGGGCGATCGACGGAGGGATGATTTGGCCGAGCGTGCCCGTGGCGCAGATGGTCCCCGACGCGAACGCGGGGTGGTATCCGCGGCGAAGCATCGTAGGCAGCGATAGGACGCCCATGGTCACCACCGTGGCCCCGACGATGCCCGTACTGGCGGCCATCAACATGCCCACGAGGGTCACCGACAGCCCCAGGCCCCCCCGCAGCCTCCCCAGCAGCTCGGACATCGTCTCGAGGAGCTCCTCGGCAACCTTCGACTTCTGGAGCATGATCCCCATGAGGATGAACAACGGCACCGCGATGAGGGTCTGGTTGGTCATGACCCCGTACAACCGGTTGGGCAGCGCGGTCAGCAGCGCCGGGTCGAAGGTCCCGAGGACCGTCCCCAGGCCGGCGAACAACAGCGCGGTGCCCGCAAGCGAGAACGCGACCGGGTAGCCGAGCAGCAGGACCACGCAGACCGCCCCGAACATGACGAACGGGATCGCATTCATCGTGCGGACCTCAAGGCGACGTACGCGCGTCCGGCCCGGGCGAGCCCGGCCAAGAACACGAGGGCGGCCATGGCGGGAATGAGGGCCTTCAGCAGGAACACTCCGGGCAGCCCGCCGGCCTCCGGAGAGCCTTCGAGAAGGGCGAACGACGCCGCGACGTAGTCATAGCTGACCCACACGACAAACCCACAGAAGGGGACCAACAACACCGCGGTGCCGATCAGGTCGACCCACGCCTGCGCGCGACGCGACCAGCCGCGGTACAGCACGTCGACCCGCACGTGGGCGTCGTGCTTGAGGGCGTAGCTGGCTCCCAAGGTGAACAGCGCCCCGTGCATGTAGGAAACCGCTTCTTGCAGAGCGACGGAGCCGATCCCGAACACGTACCGCAATACGACCACCACCGTGGTCACCACCACCATCGCGAGTCCGAGCCAGGCCACGATCCGACCCAGCCCTTCGATGGCCGTTTCGATCCCTCGCACCCACGCCGGCCCGGCCCCGACCTCCGAACCCCCACTATCGTTCACCGCGCATCCACCATGGATCGCCCATACCACGCCCGGCGGGCCGCGGGACGGACAGACGACCTTCGACCCTACTCGCCGGCAAGGACGCCTTCGGCCCGAAGTGAGGCCACGATCCCCGTCTCATACGTCGGATAGCGCAACGCGCCGACGAGCGCCGGCCGCACCTTGGAGCGACACCGGCGACCGCTCATTCGCATCTCCACCGCGGCTTCCGACATCTCCGCCCGGGCCGCTTCGAGCGTGAGCGGCGCGGGCAGCTCCAGCCCCAGAAGGCCGCACGCGTAGCGAGCGACGTCGAGGGTGGGGGTCGGCGCCTCGTCACACGCGATGGCCAGCGGCGGGGCGTCCGGACCCGCCATCGCGGCCAGCAGGTCGGCCAAGTCATCGACGTGGGTCCGGCTGGTCGGCGGACCGCCCTCGAACAGGACAAAACCCGGACGCAGCAGCGCCCTCAAGATCGTGCGATCAGGTCCGTAGATACCCGCTATTCGAACCACCCGGAGGTCGGATACGACGCCGTCCAGCGCCCGCTCGTAATCCAGCCGCCGCTGCCCCCGGGGGCCGAGGCGCCCGACCGGGGTGTCTTCATCAATCCACGGATTTCCGTCGTGATCGCCGAAAGCACCGGTGGTCGACCCGTACACGAACCGCTGGACCGTCGACGGGAGCGCGGCCTGCAGCGCCCCCATCTCGGCGCTCAGCGAACCGTCGCGCGGCGGGGGGGCGAGGTGGAAGACGACATCGGCGTCATGGAGGGCGGGCTCGAGGGTCTTTCGGTCATCGAGACGGGCGACCGCAGATTCGGCACCGGTGGCCACGATGGCCCCTCGACCCGCGTCGCGGGTCGTCGTGCCGCGAACCCTCCGACCGGCGTCGAGCAGGCGTTTGGCCAAGACTCGGCCGGTGTAGCCACATCCGAGGATCACTGCGGTACCCATGGGTGGTTCGTCACACGAACCCGGGTCCCAAGAAACCTCAAAGTCGCCCGGACGCCTTCGACGTTTCAGACCACCGGGGAAGGGGGTACATTGGGGGCGGCTTGCCAAAGGTGATCAAACGCGGGGTCCCGGTGGCCCCCTCCGTGCAAAACGCCAGCAACCGCCCGGCCCCGGTCGGTCGCAAGCGCATCATCGAGCGCGAGATCGTCGGCGCGACCGAGGAGGCGGAAGAAATCCGCCGCCAGGCGGAGCTCGATGCCCAGCGCATCCTCGACGAGGCCCGCGTCCAGGCGGCCGAAACCCGAAAGCGCGGCTTCGAGCAGGGCAAAGAGGAAGCGCTGGCCCAGTGGACGGAGCAGATCGCCGCCGCCCTGGCCCGCGTGCGCGAGATGGAGGTGCAGCTCGAGCCGCTGTACGTCGGCCTCGTCCGAGACTGCTGCGAGAAGATCATCGGTCAAGAGCTCCAACAGAATCCCAAGACGATCGTCAGCGTCGTCCGCAACGCCCTGTCCCACGCGCGTCAGCAGCGCGAGATCCTCGTCCGGATCAATCCGGACGACGCGGAGGTGCTCCACCAGAATCGTAATCGCCTGCTGGAGATGCTGGCCCGAGCCCAGACCGTCGACATCCGGGAGGACGCATCGGTCACCCGGGGCGGCTGCGTGGTGGTCACCGAGCTCGGTACCATCGAGGCGAGCCTCGAGCGCCAGCTGGAGGCGCTCGCCGCCGCTTTGCAAGACGAGCTGCGTGAGGGGGAAGAAGACGGCTACGCGTTGCAGAGCGAACTCGACCCTGAAGACGACCCTGGGTACGGCGGCGCGCGATACTGATCGCGATCTCCGACGAGCGAGGCACCATGGTTCAAGCCCCCATCGACTTCGAACGTTATCGCCAGCGAATCCGTCGCACCAAGCTGACCCGGGTTCGAGGACGGGTGTCCGAATTGACGGGATTGATCGTCAAGGCGGCGGTTCCCGGGGTCCATATCGGTGAACGCGTCGAGATCATGACCAGCGCGGGTCGCAAACTCGACGCGGAAGTGGTCGGCTTCCGGGACAAGGAAGTCATGCTCATGCCCTTCGGCTTTCCCGAAGGGATCGGCCCCGACTCGGAGGTCATTCCCACTGGCCGACCGTTCGAGATCCGGTGTGGCGAAGCCCTGCTGGGCCACGTCGTCAACGGGCTAGGGGAGCCGATCGACGGGACGCGGTTCGAAGCGCTGCGCGGCCTCGAGCCGTGGGCCGTGGACCGTAACCCGCCCCATCCGCTCGAAAGAGAACGGATCTTGGAACACATCTCCTTCGGTCTGCGGGCTATCGACGGCCTGCTGACGATCGGCAAGGGCCAACGCATCGGGCTGTTCGCGGGCTCGGGCGTGGGCAAGTCCACCCTCATGGGCCAGATCGCTCGCAACACCGAAGCGGAGGTCGTGGTCGTGTGCCTCATCGGCGAGCGAGGTCGCGAAGTCCGGGATTTCATCGAAGAGGCGCTCGGCGCCGAGGGCATGAAGAAGTCGGTCGTGGTGTGCGCGACGTCCGACGAGTCCTCGCTCATCCGCCAAAAGTCGGCGTTCGTGGCCACTTCGATCGCGGAGTGGTTCCGGGACCGCGGGGCCAAGGTTTTGCTGATGATGGACTCCACGACCCGGTTCGCGCGAGCGCAGCGTGAAATCGGGCTCGCCGTCGGCGAGCCGCCGGCCCGCCAGGGCTACCCCCCGTCGGTGT
This sequence comes from Myxococcota bacterium, assembly GCA_028289325.1. GTDB lineage: Bacteria > Myxococcota > Kuafuiibacteriia > Kuafuiibacteriales > Kuafuiibacteriaceae > JANQQN01. Next base: position 27,693 of record JANQQN010000294.1, read on the forward strand.
TCTCGCAGCTTCCGCGCCTGCTCGAACGGACCGGCAACTCGTCGAAGGGCTCGATCACCGCGCTGTACACCGTGCTCGTGGCGGGCGGAGACATGGAAGAGCCGATTTCTGACGAGGTGCGCGGTATCCTCGATGGCCACATCATCCTGAACCGAGAGCTGGGCGCGCGAAACCATTGGCCAGCCATTGACGTGTTGCCGTCGTTGTCGCGGGTCATGAATGGTATCGTCCGACCCGAACACAAGGCAGCCGCCGGTCAGCTCCGCAAGGTCTTGGCGACCTACGAGAAGCAGCGCGACCTGATTCTGCTGGGGGCCTATCAGTACGGAAGCGACCCGGAGACGGACTACGCGATCGACAAGATCGAGGCGGTCGAGGAGTTCCTCAAGCAAGGGATGCACGAAAGCGCCGACTTCGACACCACCATGATGCAGCTCATTCAGCTATTCAACTGACCGGGGTGACCGCCATGCCGAAGTATCGCTTGCAAGCCTTACTGCAAATCCGAGAGCGCGCCGAGCAAGAGGCGAAAGAAGAGTTCGCGCGGGCGGCGGCCCACCTTCGCCAGCAAGAGGAGCGCCTGCAGGAAGAGAAAGACGAGCTCGAGCGAATGATCGAAGATCGAAAGCGGCGGCGCGCCGAATACGCGAACAAGCTGGCCACCGGCCAGATGAAGATCACCGAGCAGTCGGCCGCTTACCGGTACATCGACCGGCTCAAGGAGCGCGAAGCCGAGCAACGGGGCAGGATCGACGGCCAGCGGGAGATGGTCCACGAAGCGGACAGAGCGATGAAGCGGGCCCAAGACGAGCTCGTGGTCGCGACGCAGGAGCTGAAGGCGCTCACCAAACACAAAGAGAGCTGGGAGACGAAGCTCAAAAGAGAAAGAGAGCTCAAGGAAGAGAACACCCTCGACGAGATCGGTCAGACGATGTACCAGCAGCGGCTTCGCCGCGGATACTGACGACCGGACGGAGGGCGCCGCGGGCAGGCCATGCGTGAGGCCCGGCCGCGGCGCTTTGTGCCGCCTACGGCGCGGCCACCAGCCGGCCGGGGGCCGACCAAGCCGTCCAGGAGACCCGCTCCGTGGTGTGATTGGTCTCCGAGTCGGCGGACTTCTCTTCTTCGACCTTCACCTCGACCCGGTTCGAGACGAGGTTACGATACCGAAGGCCGGCCGTGTCCGGCCCGTCGAAGGTGTCCATGTTGCCCAGGAACACCGGGGGGCTGGTGAACGGCAGCGAAAAGTCGATGCGATACCATTTGTGTCTGACCGCGTCTGGGGTTCGCCCCGCTTCGAAGGTCAAGCCTTCGGTGCTGCCGGTGCCGGCATCCAACGCGACGTAGGCCACCGTCTCCGCCGGATGGACGCCGTCTTGGCCCTCTTCTTCTTGCACTCGAGCCTCGAAGCCCTCGGCGGTGAGGTTACGTGTCCGCACCACAACCGGCGTCGAATCGACGTCGCTCATGATCCCGGTGAGAAGAACCGGCAGGCTCGAAAATGGCGTCGCGAACGTAACGCTCACCCATCCGTCGCTGGCCTGCACCGTGTCCGCGTCGATCCGCGTCCCGTCTTCGAGGGTATGACTTCCTCTGGCTACGGCGAGGAAAGGAAGGGTCTCCGTAGTGTGGCTTCCGTCTCTATACGCCCACTCTTCCATCTTCCACTCGAAGCCGGTTCCGGTCACGTTGCGAACGCGCAGGTGGGTGGGATCGCTGCCGTTGAACGACAGCACATGCCCCACGACCACCGGATCCGCCGGGGGCGTCGTCAACGAGTACGACGACCACGCGGTCCCGCTTTGGTCGCTTTCGATCTGCACCACCTCTCCGACCAGCGCGCCTTGCGGCTGACAAGTCGGGCTGCAGCCGTCGTAGGCAACGGTGTTCCCGTCGTCGCACAGCTCAGCGCCGGCGTTGTTGATCACCCCGTCACCGCAGACCTCGACCACGCAGCTCGATGTACAACCATCGCCGCTACTGAAGTTGCCGTCGTCGCAGGCCTCCCCGGGGTCGACCTGGCCGTCGCCGCAGAACGTGGCGGCGATCTGAACCAAGGGGCCAAGCGTCACGTTATTGCCTTCGACGAGCTCGACAACCGCGGCGTTGGGATCGACCTGTGCCCCCAGATACCAACCGCCCTCAAAGAGCAGGGCCAAGCCGCTGGTGACCACCGCTACGTCGGCGCAGCTCGCCGCCGGGACCGACGACGCGGCACCGAAGCCGACGAGCAGATCAACGCCGGTGGTTTCGATGCTGGCGTCCAAAGACGCGTAGAGCGCGACATCCACCGGGGCCGCATCTACGTCACCATCGTTGCAGACGCGAACCGTGACCGATACTTCCGCCCCCACCGAGACGAACGGTGGGGCGGAGATCGATTCCGCGCGAAGCTCGACGCCTGTACCGACGCCGACCGGTCCGACGACGGTCTGGTTGTTGATCTCCACCAGCTCCTCATTGGCGAGGACGGTATCGACTACCGCCGCGACATAGGCCTCGGATGCCGGACCGCTGAAGAACGGGGTGGTCAGGGGTGAGCTGACCACCACGCATTCGCCGCTCATCAACGCCGGGACCGACGCGCCGCCGATCAAGGGATCGTTAAACGGTGGCTGGGTCTGCACCGAGGGACTCAAGCCAGCGATGAAGACGACGTCACTCGGCGCGCTCAGCGCCGTACCGTCGTTGCAAACCTCCACTTCCGCGGTCCCGGCACCGTTCAAGACCGGGGGCACGCTGAGGCTTCGAATCACTAGATCTGCGCCGAAGCCGAAGCCGACGGGTCCAACGACCGCTTGGTTGTTGCTCTCCAACAGCTCGGGAATCACCTGGCCTTCGTCGACGATCCCGCCGACGTAGTAAGTCGTTGCGCCTCCGGGGGGCGGCAAAAGCGCGGCTACGCTGACCACAGCGCACGAATCCGGCCCCAAAGAAGGAACGGGTGCTTGTCCGAGCGGGGCATCGAGGCTCCACGGCACCACCAACGGACTCTCAATGACGGTATCCGTCGACGCGTACAGCGAAACGTCCGCGCCGGGCACAGCCGCCGTGCCCTGGTTGCAAACGGTGACCTCTGCTGTGAACGGGCCATCGGCGCTGGGCGGTACCAGGATCTCCGAGATGTACAGATCAGCACCGAAGCCGAATCCAAACGGCCCGTACACCGACTCGTTGTTGCTCTCTACCAGCTCGAACACGGCGTTGTTGGGGTCGACGATCGCGGCCAAGTAATAGGGTGTGCCGGTGATGATCGGCGCCGGCGGCGCGAGGCCGACGAGATTGACGGAGGTGCACTCGCCGGAGGCGAGCGGGGGCACCGGCGCCCCAGTCAGCCAGACATCCGCGCTGCCAACGCCCGTGTCGATGGTCGTATCCGCCGACGCGTACACGACAACGTCGGATCCCGGGGCGCTCACCGTGCCTTGGTTGCAAACGGTGGCTGTGCCGTCGAACGCCTGGTCCGAGGTCGCCGGCGCGTCGAACGCGGTGACGATGAGGTCCCGCCCAAAGCCGAAGCCCACCGGCCCTTCGACGAGCGTGTTGTTGGTCTCCAGAAGCTCGACGACGCTGTTGCTTTCG
>JANQQN010000301.1 GCA_028289325.1 Myxococcota bacterium
TGCGGCCCCCCGCGCGGATCTCCGCTCGCCCACGACCCGATCGGGTCGAGGTTGAGAGCGCCCATCAGCGTCGCCGAGTCTCGACCGCGTTGGTTCCACAGCCCCATGAGAAGGGCCGCCGCCGCCGGGCCCGCCGCGTCCGCCGCGATCCCGATCGGCGCCAGGTCATCGAAGACCCCGACGAGGACCGTCGACAGGTCGTCGAGGCGGGCGACGGCCGAGCCGTCGATCTTCAGCTCAACCGTGGTCACGCCTCGCTCGAGATCGGTGACGATCGCGGCGTTGGTCGCGTCGAGTCCGTCGATGCGGTACGCCTGTTGGACCTGCCACGGCGGACGATCGGGGCGGCTACCGCGCACGAAGGGGGCGGCGCCGGGCCAGCCCTCGCCCGCGTCCGCGCCGTCCGCGCGGGTATAAAGGGGCTGAATCGTCAGTCCGTTGACGTTGCGGACGAGCTTGCCCAGCGGCGCGCCTTTGAGCGCGGCCTCCGCGAGCTTCGTCCACTGCTCCCGGTCCATTGGCGCAAACTCTCCCGCGAGAGAGAAGGTCGAGTCGCCCATAGCGAACGTGTATCACCGCCGCATTACGGCGAGAAAGAGCGACGCCAATCCTGGGCGACAGGATCGATCACCGGCGCCGGTGCATCGGAATTAACGCGGATGGCCATCCGGCGGTGGCTCGCACCGCCCTCAGGAGAAGTCCGATGCTGCGCCGTATCCCGGACCGGATCCCCTCGCCTGTGAAAGGGCGCGACTCGCCAGAAGCCGTTTGTTCAGTGAGTGGCCCTACCGTGGAGTGCCGCCACGTAGGTCTGGTGCCGAATCATTTGGTGAACGCGGCGTCGACGGGCAGGTCGAGCTTGTTGCGACTGAGTCCCGACCACCACGTGAATTCGACCCCCAACACCGCCCCCACCGACGTGACGCCGCCCAGGCCAGGGGAGAATTGCCCCTCGACGAAGAACGAGAACGCGAGGCCTCCGCTGTCGTACGCTCCGGGCTCGTACCACGGATACACCTCGTAGCTGGCGCCGAGGGTGTAGATGCTGCCGACGGTGCCTTCGGGATCGTCATCGGTTTCTTCCGCCGACTCCACCCGGCTGACGGCAAACCCGGCGACCCCGATGCCCAACCGAAACGCGAGGTTGGTGTCCAGCCAGGGCTGAACTTGGGCTTCCAGGGTCAGACCCCCGCCGCCCACGCTCCAGTCGGTGTTTCCGGCCCCGCCTCCGGACAGCACGAGTCCGAGCCCCAGCCACTCGTTGACCTTTTGGCCAAAACGAAAGGCGAACCCGAACCCGAGCATGCCGCCCAGGCTACCGATGTCTTCGTCGTCGACCACGAGGCTCAACGCCCGCGGTCCCCCACCAACGTAGTAGCCTTGACGGGCCTTGGGGGCGAGCAACTCGACTTGCGCATCCTGGGCGGCCGCGGTCGCGCCGCTGCCGATGATGACCATCAGTCCGGCCAGGGTCGCGCTGCTGACCCGAGTGAAAGATGGGCTGCGGGTGAAGGATGGACCGAGCATGATCACCACTCTCCCTTGATGCCGAGGATCGGCAGCACCGGGAGGCCGGTGATGTTCTGCCGATCCGAGAAGTCGAAGTTATAGTCGAAGCCCTCGATGTTCTCGCGGTTGTAGGCGTTGACGAGGCTGAGGTACGCCGACAGCTTCCACCGATTGAAGATCCACTTCTTGTCGATGCGCAGGTCGAGCTGATGGAACATCGGGAACCGCTCCGAGTTCGGGTCTCCAGGAATCGGCACGTAGCTGTCGCGGTCGCTGTCGTACACGCCACCCAGGAACGGCGTGTTGGTGTTGCCGGTGACCAGGCGCCAGCGGAGGCCGATCTCCCAGTTGTAGGGGAGCAAGTACGAGGCGACGAGGGTCAGGATATGGGTCTGGTCGAAGTCGAACAGCCGAAAGTCGCCGCCGGGCTCGTCTTGTCGCTCGGCCCGGCTCAGGGTGTAGCTGAGCCAGCCGCGGAAGTTGTTCTTGAACTTGTGCTCGAGGAAGACCTCCAACCCGAACACGCGGCCGTTGGCGTCGTTGGCGAGCAAGACGGGGCCGTCGTCGACCTCGCTGTCGCTCGTCCGGCTGACCAGGTTGCTCAGGTCCTTGTAAAAGCCGGTGACGTCGATGCGGATGTGGTCTTCGGGGAGCCATTCCAGCCCCAGCGAGTACTGGATTCCGCTTTGCAGCTTGAGGTCGGGGTTGCCGAAGTCTTCGTTGAGGTCCTGAGGCTGGGGCGGCTGATGGACGGCTCCCACGCCGGCCTTGACCGTCCACCGATCGATGAATCGGTAGCGAACCACGACTCGGGGATCGAAGCTCCACCGCTCCTCGGGGACCTGCCCGAAGTAGTCGAAGCGGATACCGGGAATGATCCGCAACCGTTCGTCGAACAGCTTCAACTCGGTCTCGATCCACGGCGCGATCTGGAGCTGCTTGAAGTCCTCGACGACGGTCTCGATGACGTCCTCGATGCCGTTGTTGACGACTTCCTCGCCCTCCCGGGGGGGCCGCGGGGCGCGGACATCGACGTCGGCGACGTCGAGCTGGTAGTCGAGGCCGGCGCTGAGGGTCAGCCAGTCGGTGACTTTCCAGTCGGCTTCGTTTCGCAGCTGATAGACCTCGAGCTCCAGTACGAAGCGAAACTGCGTGCCGAGGCTGCCGTCGACCTTGTCGCGCCCGGCGGACACCAGCAGCCGGTTCGTGAACCGATCGCTCGGGGTGTACCGGTACTCGAGATATCCGCGCTGAAAGTCGGTGGCGAAGCTGAGGTTGCCGGACTGAATCTCCGCGCTCTGGTCCGATGGGTTTTCGAACAGTAGCCGCAAGACGTCATCGGAGCCGAAGAAGAACCCGCGCACGTCGTGTTCGGCGGTGGGCTGGTAGCTGATCAACGCCTGGTAGTCGTAGTACCGAGGGGCGCTGATCAGGCTGACCCCCGAGCTGTCGGGGACGGCAGCCTCGAGGAGAAAGTCGATGTAGCTGCGGCGTCCGGCCACGGCGACGGTCAGTCCTTCCGCGACCGGCACCTCCAGGTACAGCGCGGCGTCGAGAAGACTGACATCCAGCGAGCCGTGAACTTCCCCGTCGTCGTTGTTGAGCTTGCGGATGTGAAGGTCGAACACGCCGCCCGTGAACCGGCCGTAGCGCACCGAGAAGTTGCCGGGATAGAAGTCCACGGTCTCGACCATCTCGGCGGGAATGACCGAGCGAAGACCGCCGAAGTGATAGATGAGCGGGACGTCGACGCCGTCGACGAACACCCCGGTATCCTGGGGCCCGGAGCCGCGAACGATGATCTGACCGCCCCCGCCCGGGGTCCGCGCGACGCCGGGAAGGTTTTCGACCACCCGCACCGGGTCGCCGAGAGTGCCCGGTACCTTGATGATCTCTTCGCGGGTGAGCGTTCGCCGGTTGATCTCCTTCTTCACCCGCTCCACTTCGACGATGACGTCGAACTTGTTGTAGGAGCCGCGTTCGATGAAGTAGGTGGTCTCGAGGACCTGGCCGGCGACGATGATCTCCGCCGTTCGAACCGGGAAGTAGCCCTCCGCCTCCGCCAGCACTTTCCACTCGCCGGGTATGAGGTCAGTGAACCGAAAGACGCCTTCGTCGTCGGTGACCGCTTCGAAGCCGAGCTGCTGACCTTCGACCTCCCGAAAGACGGTGACCACGACCCCCGAGACTCGACGCCGCGTTCCTCGCTCGCGCATCACGCCTTGAAAGTTGACGACCCGGGGCGCGGCGGTCGCGGTCTCGGTAGCGGCCGTCGCCGTCACCGGCGGCGGGAGCGTAAACCGGTACGTAAATGGGATACGAACGCTGACCGGAACGCCGCTGGCTTCCGCCGGCTCGAACTCCATCTTCGACACCGCGGTGGTCGCGGCCTTCACAAAGCCATAGTCAGCGATGGTCGAAGAGCGGGTGACGGAAAGGTCGATGCCCGTGGTCGAGGACAGCGTCTCCGCTCGCGTCGACGACGCGACGACGCCGATATTGTCGACCGTGCCTTCGGCGGTGATGTCGAACTCCAGCTGGACGTCGGCCTCGATCCGATCGCGCAATGCGGCCTTCGGATAAGTGGCCTGGACCTGCTTTTTGAGGGCCGGGAGCTTGGTGATCGGGGCGTCTTCCGGCGGCGCTTCAGACGGCGATTCGGACGATGACGACGGCGGCGGCTCTTCGGCGGGCTGAGCCGACGCAAGCTCGGGCACCGCGCTCGCCAGGGTGAGCAGCGCGAACGAAACGGCAACACGTAACATGGGGCACTCGGTAGTTTCTATAGACCGTTGACGTCGTCGAACTGGACGTCGCGAACGATCCACGACTGACCGCCCCGTCCGTCGCGGATGACCAAGAAGAGCTGGGCCTCGGTACGGCCCTCGAAGTTCGCGCTGGACGGCGTGGTCCACTCATTGTCGATGAGGTCGGCGAAGCTGTCGCCATCATCGGCGGGCAGAAAACCGGTCCGAGTGAACTCGGTCTCGCCGCCTTCGATGAACCACGTGACGGTCAGCTGCTCGCGGTTGGGCTCGTCGTCGTCGCCGGATTCGAAATCCTCGGCCTGGTCGGGCGTGACGTCGATCCGAAGGTCGTAGACGGTGTCGTAGCGGAGCACGATCGGCGCCGCAGTCGACGTGAGCACGAAGTCTTGCTCGCCCGCTCGGGACACGCTGAGCGAGGAAATCTCCGGGTTCTGGTTGGGCGGATTGGTCTCCAGAGTCGGATCGTACACCAGGTCGACGTCGCGAAAGGCGATCACTCGTCGGTCGGGATCGACCGCGTCGGGGTCGGCGCTTTGGGGGTCGAACGGACCCCGCTCCAGGAACACGGTGATCGGGAACCGTCCGTTGCACTCGGGTCGGGTGACGAACGGCGGAAGGTCGACCTCGTCGATCATGTCGCACAGCGTGCTGATCGTCTCCGCGGGCAGAACGAAGGGAAGGACGGCGGTGCTCGAGGTGCTGATGAGCAGTCCGAATTCCGAGAACTCGGCGAGCTCGAACTCGGGCGGCAGCGCGACGGTTCCCGTTAACACCTCGAGGTCTTCGACGCTGGTGATCAGGCACTGAAAGCCGAGGGTCGAGTCGGCCTGCAGCGGACAGAACGACCATCGCGTCCGAAGGTCCGCGTCGTCGATGTTGGGGTCGTTGTTGACGCTGAGGAACTGCAGCGCCGCCGTTTGCCCCTCGAGCAACCACGGCGGCGAAGACTGGATCCCGAGGACCCGAAGACGCTCGATCTCGTTGAACGAGATCTCGTCGTCGGTACACGCGCCCGATGCGGCGCTAAGGCCAAGAATGAACAGCAGGGTCAGTTCAGGTCGTCGCATGATGATCAATCGGTAATGCGGAATCGATACGTATACGTCAGCGTGTAAGGGATCGGTCGACCGCCCTGGGTCGCGGGCTCCCAGCGCTGCTTCCTTGCGGCGGCCAATGCGCTCTGCTCGAACTCTTTGAAGCGCGAGCCCTCCACGATCCGCACCGATTTGACCTTGCCCTGCTCGTCGATCCGGACTTCCACCGTGACGTTGCCTTCGATGTTCTGGGCGCGCAGCAGCTTCGGATACGCGGGCCGACTTCGTCCCCCGACCGGCTTGGGCGCCCCGATCTTGCCCCGACCGCTGCCGGGAATTCGGGTCGCCTTGCGATTCGGGGGTGGGGTCGGTGCGGTCTTCTGGAGCCGTTTGACGGTCTTCGCGTCTTCCGCCTTATCGCCGGTTTGGCCCATGCGGGTGTTGCCGATCGCGAAGCTCGGTCCGCCGCTACCCTGAACCGTCGACTCGAGGTTGAGCCCCACGATCCGGCGCGGCTGCTTCTTGGGCGGCGTCTTCGGCGGATCCGGCGGCAGGTCGGTCGGGTCGGGGGGCGGCGGCTCCTTCTTGGGCGGCTTTTTGGGCTTGGGCTTCTTCTTGGGCGGCGGTGGCGCTCGCTCGGGCTCCGGCTCGTCCGCGGGCGCGGGCGGCTGCACCGGCGGCGGGGGCGGGGGCGGGGGCGGCCGCACGATCGCGACCTCGATCTTATCGTCGCGCTTTTCGCTGGGCTCCACCGAGGACGCCACCCGATTCGCGGCGAAGATCGCGGTGAGCATGAACACGTGGAGGCCTACGGCGGCAGCGAGGACAAGGGCCGTCCGCACGAGCTGCGCGACCTTCGATCCCGTCGGACGGAGCAACGGGTCGAACGCCCTCAGGCTGGTGGGGACGGGCGCTTTGACCCGGGCCACGGCCCGGTCACGCCGCGTCGCGCGGCCACGGATTCGGTCGGTCCCGGTCATGCCGCGCTCACTCCCCGACTGGCGTTCCCGCGGTTGCGCGCTCGATGTTGAGCGCGAACGTGGTGATGCCGTTGGTCTTCACGATATCGATGACCCGAACCACCCGACCGTAGGGAACACCTTTGTCGGCGGCGATCACCGCCTGGGCTTTGGGGTCTCGGGTCCGCTCGACTTTGACGACATCGGCGAGGCCTTGCTCGTCGACCTCGTTGCCGTCGAGAAGGAGATCGCCGTCTTTGGTGATGACCACGTTCAAGGTCGTAGATATCGCATCCCCGCCGCTCGCGGCTTTGGGAAGCTCGACCTGAAGCGAGGCTTTCACGATCTCGGTGCTGGTCACCATCAACACCACCAGCAGCACGAGCACGATGTCTACAAACGGCGTCACGTTGATGTCGGCGATCGCTTCGTCTTCGCCGCTGCCGCCGATTCCGCCCGCCATGTCAGGACTCCCGGTTCGGCGCCTCGGACTTGAGCTGGCTCAACAGAGTCTTGCTCAAGAGCACCGAGTTGCTCACGACGTCTTTCACCACGCCGTTGTAGTAGTTGTAGGCGACGACGGCAGGAATCGCGACGAGCAGACCAACCGCGGTCGCGATCAGCGCCTCGGAGATGCCCGCGAACACCGTTCCCGATGAGTCGGCGAAGTTTGCGGACATAGCCTGGAAGGCGTGGATGATGCCCAGGACCGTTCCGAACAGCCCGATGAACGGCGCGTTGCTCCCTACCGTGGCCAGGAACGACAGTCGGCGGCTGTAGCGCATGCGCTCTTTCGTCTCGGCGCCGGCGAGCAGATCCTCCACCGCGTCGGGGCCCTTGCGATACTCTCGCAACCCGAACAGCACCACGTTGGTCTCCAAGCTATCGTACTTCTGGAGAAACTCCGCCGCCCCGGCATAGTCGCCCGCGTCCAGAAGCTTCGCGAGCTGCAGCCGAATGGCGTCGCCGTCGACGGCGTGACGTCGATAAAAGACCGCGCGCTCCACCATCACCGCCACCGATACCAGCGACAACAGGATCAGGAGCCAGAGCACCCACTCGGCTTCGAAGATCGGGAGGCCGACGAGGGTGCCGACCAAGCCAGTTGGTTCATTCATTCTAGGTTCGTCCTCTCAGCCGCACTTGGCCTGCCGACGGGCGTCGGATAGCCAACGTGACATCTCGTGTCACGCTGTGACTGCCAACAACCCGTTATGCAATGACTTCTTAGCGACCAACGGAAAAAGGATGAGCAACTTTGTGGACATCGGTCATCTATTGAGTTGCCCCGCATCACGTACGCCCTGCGGGCAGCGATTATTTCCGCAATTTGGCCCTGCTTCGGCGGCCGTTGCTCGGTCGGCGCGGGCACGAGACCAGCGGGCGCCGAAGACTCAGCGAGCCGCGCTTGCTGCGACGCCGCCGAAGGCGCGCGCGATCACGTGGGCCGCGGGCTTGTTCAAAGGGTTAAAGCCGTGCCGAGGTTCGGAGGCGGGATCATCGGGATCGGTTGGAACGACCCATACGCACAAGCCCTTCACGCCTTCGGCGTCTAGCCAATGGGTCAGGACCGCGGCCCAGGCCTTCGCCTGCGCGTCGTCATCGACCACCGGCTCGACGTCGACCGGCCACTCCCAGGGGCGCTCATGGGACAGCGGGCTGGAGCGGTAGCCGACCTCCACCACCAACACCGGGCGCTGCGCGCGCTGCGCCAACGCCGACAGCCGTCGCGCGACGGCGCCCGCGCCCCTAAACGGGTCGGGGCGAAGCGGATAGTAGCCATTCACGCCGACCAGATCGACCTGGTCCCAAAACACGACGTCCTCCGCTTCGTCCCAGTTTGCGCTGTAGGTGAGTAAGCCCGAGTACGTGGACCGCAGATCCTCGACCAGCTTCACGATCCGAGGGCGGGTGGCTGGCTCTTTGGACATCGCCTTGAGCTCCACCCCGATCGACAGAAGGGTGGTGCCGGACTCGGCGGCCAACGTCGCCGCCTGGTGCATGAACGAGCGGTACGAACGCCACCATCGGTCGGCGGGGTGGGGATCCGAAAACGCGATCTGGCCCCGCCAGGTTCCGTCTTCGATGTAGACGTGGGGGACGAGGATGGTGGCCAGTCCGAGCGCGTGGGCATCGAGGAGGGCGGAGCGCACCGCCTCGAGGTCATCGAGCGACGGAGGCATGACGTCGGGATCGTCGACCCGGCGCATCCGGCCTTCCATGAGGATGGATACGGTATTGACGCCGAGTTGCTTGAGTCGCTCGAAGGTCTGCCGTGCGGTGCGGGTGCCGTAGCCTCGCCGGTCGTCGCCCACGGGGCGGACGGTCGCGCCGTGTACGCGGACGGGCAGCGGCCGCGCGGCCTTCGGCGCTTCGCTGCGATTGCTGCGCGGAGAACAGGCGGCGACGGATGCGAGGGCGATGATCAACAGGCTGGGCACCGCGGTCGACCGCGGGCTCGCTCGCCCAGCCCGGTGGGTTCGATCAAGGCCATCGCGGGGGCGAGCGGGAGCAGATCGCAGCGCCATGGAAGCCAATACGGCGCATTCGCACCCATGTGTCATGATTTGTTGCCCGCCGGCGCACTTTTTCCCGGACTGGGGCGCCAGGCTCGCGTCGAGCGCCGCCGGCCGTCGAGTACGGGATTCGGACGATGGACGGCGGGCCTACGTGTCCCAAGCTTCGGTCAAGCCCCGCACGCACGCGGCGAGGCCCGGGAGGTCGTATCCCCCCTCGAGGACGGCGGCGATACGACCGTCACACACGGACTCGGCGGCGTCACGCCACCGCTTGGACAGTTCTTCGAAGCCGTGTTCGGTGACCTCGAAGCCCCCCAGGGGATCGTCGATAAACGGGTCGAAGCCGGCCGAGATGAGGATCATGTCCGGCCGAAAGGACCGAATCTTCGGAAGCAGCACTTCTTTGCTCACTTCGAGGAGGAGCTCGTCGTTGGCCCCTGCCGCGAGGGGTACGTTCACCGTCGCCCCCTCCGCGGCCCCCACGCCGACCTCGCGGGCCGACCCGGTGCCCGGATAATACGGGAACTGGTGGGTCGACATGTACAGAACGTTCGGGTCGTCCAAGAAGATGGCCTGGGTTCCGTTTCCGTGATGGACATCCCAATCGTAGATGGCCACCCGCTCCGCGCCGCCAGCGGCGATCAACGCGCGCGCGGCGACCGCGACGTTGTTGATCAGACAGAAGCCCATGGCCCGATCGGCGAGCGCGTGGTGGCCCGGGGGCCTCACAACCGCGATGCCGGGGCGCAGTCGCCCCTCGGCGACCCCCACCGCGAGGTCGATGGTCCCCCCCGCGGCCAGATGCGCGGCCTCCACGGAGCGGGGACTGGTCGCGGTGTCCGCATCGAGGCGATGATGCTGCCCCGCGACGGCGGCCAGGCGCGCCAGGTACTCGCGGTCGTGAACCCGGGCCAGCTCGTCGTCGACGGCGGGACGGGCGGTCAGCCCATCGATGACCAGGCCGTCTTCGGCGGCGGCGTCGAGCGCCGCACAGATGGCATGGAATCGCGCGGGTGATTCCGGATGACCAGGGCCCGGGTCATGGCTTTCGAATAGTGGGTCACGAACGACGGTCACCGACATGCGCGCCCACCTTAGCAGGCGCCGCGACCAACGGAAGAAAGAGGTCGCGGTGGAGCCGTCGATCGGGGGTGAGCTCGGGATGGTCCGTCGCGCCGACGATCCGGCCCCGGCGTACTCGGATCGGTTCCCCGCCCAGGGTGAGCAAGGCCTCGGTCGGCGCCCGCACCGCGGTCAGGCGAGGCGCTCGAATGCACACGAGAGGGGTTGTCCCATCGTCGGCGATGGCCTCGAAGCTGTCGATCTGCCGGCCCCAGCCGTTGCGGGCGACGGCGACGGCGCGCCCGTCCTGGCCACCTGCGCGGGTCTGATCCTCGCCGCGGGCTGGGGCTGGCTCGACGTCACCGTCGCCCGCAACGGCTGGGGCCGGCAG
>JANQQN010000307.1 GCA_028289325.1 Myxococcota bacterium
GGCGGCCCAGAAGCCGGCGCGCAAACGTCGACCTCGACCACCGTCACGGCGACGACCGCGGTCCCTCCGCAGCTCACCCCGCCCCCCTCGCCGCCGCGCAAGCGACCCCGGCGCACCCGTCGCCGCCGCCGGCGTCAGGTGCTTGCGGTACGCCCTCCGACGCCCGAAGACCGATTCGCCAAGCTCGAGCCGATTCCTCGCGTGTCGATCAGTCCATCCCGACTCAAGTCGATCACGCTACCCAGGCCGCCGGCGGTGCTGACGGATCCCGCGCGGCTGTGGGACCCGGCTTGGGGCCACGCGCTGTGGGAAGTGTTGTGGGTCCTGGTCTTCGCGCTGATCTGGCTGCGGATCGTGGCGTGGCTGGTTCGTCGCCTGGCCGCGCGAGGGATCCGAGCCGCCATGCTTGCGGACCGCGGTTGGCGCCTGGTCGAAGGGCTGGCCTGGCTCGCGATCGGCGTGTGGGTCTTGGACCGCTTGGCGTCGGGACCCGGTCTCGGACCGGCGGCGGTGGCCGCGGGCGCGATGATCCTGGTGGTCACGTTGGGCCTCAACGCGATTCGAGACGTCGTGGCGGGGCTGCTGCTCAACCTGGAACGCCCCTTCGAAGTGGGGGACTACGTCCGGGTTGCCGAAGCGGAAGGACAGGTCCACGCGTTCCGCACTCGGGTCGTCGAGCTGATCGCGCCCGACGGCCACCGCCTGTTCGTCCCCTACCGCGCGCTGGCGGGAATCACCGACGTTCGCCCTGGCGGCCGACGTCGGGCCTATTCGGTTCGCGTGTCATTGCCGGTGCCGGAGGGGGTGGATGCCACCGACGCGGTGGCGGTGGCCGAAGAAGTGGCCCGCGCCTCGCCGTGGGCTCATCTTGCGACCGATCCTCGGGTTACGTTCGCCGCTGACGCCTCGGAGTCGGCGGGCCTAAGTCTGCAGGTGGAGGCGTTCGCGTTCGATCGCGAGGCGCAAGCGTTGTTGCACGCTGAGCTGCTTCGGAGCTGGACGGTGGCGTGTCGGCGCCTCGCATGAGGGCGCTAGAACTGCTCGCCGGCTCTGCTCGCGTCCTGCCGGGGGAGAGCGACTGACCGTCGCGGCCCGTGGAGGAGCCCGGGTGGGCTCCTCCGTCGGCGCGGTCAGCTGCGCGGCTCCATGGCTAGGCGGCGGCAGCGTTCTTCTTCCGAGGACGTCCACGGCGGCGGGGGCGCAAAGCGGCCTCCGCGCGGTCGCGGACCGACGCCGGAAGGGCCCAACCGTCGACCTTCTTTTGCGCGAGCGTGAGCCGGATGTGGAAGCTATTGGCGCGCTCCTCGACCTCATCGTCGCCGATGGTGTTTAGATCTCGGATCTCTTCGACCCACTCGTGGACTCGCTCGATGAGCTGCGCGCCTTGCTCTCGGACCCGCTTGTCGGTGGCGCCGCTCGTCGCCGCGTCGACCAGGCTGATCAGCCTTTGCGCACGCTTCTCGAGCGCGCTCATGACGGGTTTAGGAATGGTGACGCCCAACTTGGTCATTCGTCCTCCGGTAAGTTGCGGGTTCAAGGAAGCAACGCGCCGGCAGCGCCGATTCATTCCGCGGCCGCATACTGACCGTCGCTCCTTGTTCTCGGAACGGTCAGCTCAGGGGAGACTTGATCCGATTAATGCGTCGCGGGCAGGGACGTCCCAGGTGGGACCTGTAGGTTCGTGGGCGCAGGAAAAGTTGACGAGAGCGTCGACCGCTTCGTCCAGACGCTGAATACGCTTGATGACGTCGAATGCCGCTCGCGACGGTCCGTGGACCTCCGCCATGGCCCGCAACCACTGTTTGAGACGCGCGAGTGCGGCCCGCTCCGGGGTGCGAAATCGCGGGTCGAGACGGGTTTCTGAGACGAAGCGCAAAAGCAGCGACCGGCGGGCGGGCCACCCCCAACGCCAACCGGCCCCGCTGGCGGCCGGCTCATGCGGCAAGTGAAGTCGAGGTAGGAGACCGGGGTGTCGGAACGCGCCTCGTCCCACCATGAACGCCGAACAGCCGGTGATGGCCCGACAGCGGACCAGATCGGAGGGCGCGAAGATGTCTCCGTTGGCGACGATCGGGATCTTGACGCGATTCGCCGCGCTTCCGATGCGCGCCCAGTCCGCGGGTGGGCGATACATCTGCTTCTTGGTCCGGCCGTGGATGGTGATCCAGTCCGTGCCTGCGGCCTCGGCCGCGACGACGACCTCGAACACGTCGTCCGGGTCCTCGAATCCCAGTCGGATCTTCGTAGATACGGGGATCCCGCCAGGGACGGCCCGGCGCACCGCGGCCACCACCCGCTCGAGGCGGTCCGGACACTTGAGCAGGGCCGCGCCCCCGTCGTGGCCATTTACCCGCCGGGCCGGGCATCCGAAGTTCAGGTCGATGGCCAGCGCACCGAGGGCGACGGCCTGGACCGCGGACAGGGCCATCATCTCCGGGTGGCTACCGAGCAGTTGAACCTGGACCGGCACCCCGCTTCGCGTCCGTCCGCCCGTCTCGAGTTCGGGCACATGCTTTCGGAGGGTGCTGACGCTCAGCGGATGGTGGGTGACGCGCAGGAACTCCGACACGCAGAAGTCCATCCCCCCCAGCTCACCCAGCAGCCCTCGGACCACGGCATCGGAGACCCCCTCCATCGGGGCCAGAGCGACAACGGTGCTGTCCGGCGTCCGTCGATGGGGCCATTGATCTGCAGCACAACTCGGGACGGTTCGGACCACGGGAGGTGCCATCTCGAGCGCGTTGTCGGCCAAGGGTGGGGCGGTGACAAGCCATTCGGACGGTTCAAAGGGCGCTACACTCGGCCTTCCTTGACTAGGTATTGGAGTAGCCTAGAATCGGCCGCGATGCACCGGACGTGGTTTGTGCAGACCGCATCTTTCGCGGCGCTCACGATGAGCGTCGGCTGTGCGAACACGTCGGCCCTCGAAACGGAGATGAGCCGTCTCCGGCGGGAGCTACACTTCGTTCGGCAGGATATGGCCAAGCAGAAACGGGCGGTCGAGGAGCTGGAGCGACGTGTGACCCTCGTCTCACTCGGCAAAGGGACGCCCCCCGCTGCCCGCGCCGCACCGGGGGCTCCGGACCCCGGCCTGAGCGACCAGCCTCCGGCCGGTTCCGTTTCGATGGTTCAGCCTCGGGTGCCGACCAAGGCCGGCGATGTCCCGGCGGGAGACGTGTCGGTGGCTCGACCGACCCCCTCCGTGCCTCGTCGGCGAGCGCTGCCGGTGGTTCGCCTCGGGGCCAACGCGCAGCCCAAGCCGGCAGGACAACAGGAAGAGTGGGTGGATCCCGGGGCTCAGGACGACGGCGGTCCGCCGCTGCGATTCACGATGGCCGGCGAAGACGAGGACGAACGCGACGGCCGGCTGCCGGTGGATCGAAGGGTGCTGTCTCAGCCGGATCCCGTGCTCGACCCGGATCGGCCACGGCCCAAAGACGCGGCGCCAACGCCGGAGCTTCCGCCTCGGCGCCGGCGGCCCAATCGAGCCGAAATCCGCGCCGAGTACAAAGTCGCGCTCGACCTCCTGCGGGAGAACAAAGAGCCTCAAAAAGCGCTCGAGCGGTTCGACAAATTCTTGGTGGCGCACCCGAAATCCAGGTTGGCCGACAACGCGGCCTACTGGCGAGGGGAGTGTCTGTTCGCGTTGGTCAAACACGACGAAGCGGTCGTGGCTTTCAGCCAGGTCGTGAAGCGGTACCCACGTTCGGCGAAGGTGCCTTTCGCGCTGTTGCGCAAGGGGGAGAGCTACCTCGCCCTCAACCGAAAGGCGGAGGCCATCGAGTCGTTCAAGCTCGTTCTGAAGGCGCATGCCAGCAGCGAGGCCGCGGAGTCCGCCAAGCGGCTCCTGGAGCAGTCGACCACGGGCAAGTGACCGTCGTCGCGCCGATCGAGATAGAGGACCCCAACAATGAAGACGCCTTGCTACCGAATCGCTTCCGCCGGCGCGCTCCTGGCGGCCATCGTCGCGTTCTCGCCCGCCGCTCGGGCCCAGGACGAATTCGGGGGCGAGGTTCCGCAGCCTGAGCCCGAGTCGGAGGCGACGGAGATCCGCGATGAGGCGAATCCGCCCCAGGTCTCCGAAAACCACATCGTGCAGAAGGGCGATACACTCTGGGACCTCTGCAACAAGTATCTGAACAGCCCGTGGTATTGGCCCAAGATTTGGAGCTACAACCCGCAGATCACGAATCCTCACTGGATCTATCCGGGCAATGAGCTGCGGTTCTACCCCGGCGACGAGAACGCGCCGACGCCGGTCGCGGTGTCCAAGGCCATTGAGAACATCGAGGACGAGGAGCTCGCGATTCCCGGTGAGCTCGGCGAAGAAGAGCTGGTCAAGACCGTCGGTTCGATCGAGGTGGGGCGGACGGCGCCCAACTCGGTGTGGACCACCCGGGTCGGCTACATCTCCGCCCAGAGCATGTCGATCGCGGGGCGGGTCGCCAACGCAGAGTCCGAGGCTGTCCTTCTGTCCGACTACGATCGCATCTACATCAAGATGAAGTCGGGGGTAAAAAAGGGTGACCAGTTCGCCGTGTTCCGGCCCGTACGACGGATCGAGCACCCCATCACCGGCGAGCCGTACGGCTTCGCGGTGAAGATCGTGGGCGGCGTGCAGATCATCGACACCACCCCCAAGGTCGCGACCGGTCAGATCTCTCAGGCTTTTCAGCCCGTCCAGCGGGGAGATTACGTCGGCCCCTGGCCAGAGTCGTTCGGGACTCGGGTTGCGCCAGTGCCCAACGAGACCGAAACCCGCGGCTACATCATCGACTCGGTGGGCGACGTGTTGGGGCCGCTGGGCGAGCACGACCTGGTCTTCATCGACCGCGGCCGGCAGCACGGCGTTCAGCGGGGCAATACGTTCGCGGTGCTCGATCGCGGCGACAAGTTTACCCGGGAGGCCGGTGGCCTGCCGAACGAAGACGTGGGCCAGCTGATGGTGCTCGACGTGCAGGAGAACGCGTCGACGGCGATCGTGACCTTCGGCCTTCGAGAGATGAGCGTCGGCGACAAGATCGAGATGCGCCGCAACTGACGTGACGGCGGCGTGCAATCGGCACCACCGCTTCTTCGATATCCACTTCTTTAGAAATCATTGACGTCGCGCCTTCGCGTTGACGCGAAAGCGAACGCCCCCGCACCGTTCGCCGGATGGGCGCCATTCGCCGACTCTGGCCGTCAGCGCCGACCTTCCCCGCCCGGCTGGCCGAGCTGGCGGATCCGCCGTCGTTCGTCGACGTCCGGGGTCAGCTTCCCCGTAGCGTACCCGCGGTGGCGATCGTCGGCGCTCGGCGCGCTTCGGAAGCCGGACGGGACATCGCCCATGCCCTCGGCCGGGCGGCGGCGGAGGCCGGCTTGTGGGTGATCAGCGGCGGCGCGGTGGGCATCGACGCCGCCGCCCACAACGGCGCGTTGGTGGGCGCAGGACAGACGTTAGCCGTCCTCGGGACACCCCTGTCTTCCCCCGGACCGCGGACCAATCGTCGATTGTTCGAGGCGATCCTCGACGGCGGGGGCGGATGGTTATCCGAATGCGATGCGCCACCCGACCGCCTCGCTTTCTGTCGCCGCAATCGAATGATCGCCGCCCTGGCGGACTGGGTCGTGGTGATCGAAGGCCACGAGCGGTCCGGAACCCGCTACACCCTGCGCGCGGCTCGACAGCTCGGGCGGCGGTTAGCGGCGGTGACCTGGGCCCCTGGTGATCCGCGGGGAGCGCAGGCGGCGTGGGTCTTCGCTCGCCAAGGGGTGCCGGTCTGGAGCGCCGATGCCTTGCTCGCCCATGTCGGCCGCCGCCGCCGTCGCCGCGGTCGGACGGGGGCGCGCACGCCGGACCTCCGAGGCCTCGACCAGGCGGTGACCGTCGAGGGCTTTGCGGCTCTGCACGGCCTCTCGGTCGCCGAAGCCCTCGCGCGATTGACCGAGCTCGAGCTGGAGGGGCGGGTGACGAGCGAAAGCGGAGGCCGGTTTCGACCTCGTTAGCCGCCCGTTGATTTGGGTGCGTCGTCGCCCGGTGTGTGACCGGCCGCGGCGAGCCAGATCAACGGGGTGCTAGGCTACGTTGCAGGCGGGCCGGGGCCGAGGCACGCTTAGTTTATGCCCGCGGGTCGCGACGCTCAGGACGACAGACCCGGGTACGACGAGCCCGAGCTCCCCAAGCCGCGGTTACGCAGCGATGCGGCGTCGAACATCGCGGCCGACCCCAAGGTCGGCGATGTCGTCGGGCCGTACGCGTTGCTGGGGGTCCTGGGCCGGGGCGGCGCCGGCACGGTTTTCAAAGCCCGGCGCACACCCACGGGGCAGATCGTGGCGCTCAAAGTGCTGGCTGCGGCCAAGGTCAGGCGGGCTCGAATCGTACAGCGCTTCTTCGACGAGGTTCGCGCCGCGAGCCTCGTGGCGCATCCGGGGCTGGTGAAGGTGTACGATTTTTTGGAGCAGGACGACCCGCGCCGGTTGGCCTACGCGATGGAGTTCCTCGACGGGGAGTCCCTTCGCCGGCGACTCCGCCGCGACCGCGCGCTCGACCTGCGAACGGCGATCGCCGTCGGTCGCCAGATCTGCAGCGCGCTGACCGCCCTGCACGAGGCAGGCATCATTCACCGCGACCTCAAGCCCGAGAACGCCTTGCTCGTCCAGCGTGGCCAGGGGCTGACGGTCAAGCTGCTGGACTTCGGCGTCGTCAAGTTCCTACCCCTCGACAAGACGGCCAGCATCGAGCAACCCGCGAAGGGGACGTTCGTGGGGACGCCCCGATACATGGCCCCGGAACAGGCGGCGGGGGCGGTGGTCGACCATCGCGCCGACCTGTTTTCCGTCGGGGTCATCCTGTTCGAGATGATCACCGGCGCGTGTCCCCACCAGGGCGACTCCCTGCGGGATGTGGTGCTGGCCAAGCTCAAAGGCGCGCCGCGGATCACCGTCAATCCGGAGCGGGAGGTCTTGCCGCAGGAGCTCACGGAGATCGTCGATGCGTGCCTGCGGCTGAAGCCGGAAGCTCGACCCGCCTCCGCGGCGCAGGTCGAAGCCGCGCTCGCCGATGCCGATCTCGTGCTGTCCGTGGTCGGCAAACCGGTCCGCCTCGCGGGCGCGCCTGCGGAGACGGTCGCGGCCGCGTTCGGCCGCGTTTCGCCGCGCGACGATCTGACCGCAGAAACCGCCGACCCGGAGGCATCGGCCAGCGTCGATCAAGACACCGAAGCCGCCGACGACCCGCCCGGCGGTCGCCGATGGGGGGGACTGCTGGCGTTGATCGCGGTCGCGCTCGCGCTGGGGATCGGCCTGGGATTGCTCTTTCGCGCGGATCCCGTGCTGGTTCTCCCCGAGCCGCCCGCCGCCGAAGATGCGCCCGCCGAGCCTTGACGGCTTGGGTTGCCGAGGGCTTGCTGCACGACGCATGAGCGCGTCGATTTCAGGACCCGTGTGGGTGGTCGGCGGCGGCCTCGCGGGGTGCGAGATCGCCCTGCAGCTGGCCGCTCGCGACATCGATGTCCGGTTGTTCGAGATGAAGCCGCATCGAAGGACGCCGGCGCAGGTCTCCGACGACCTCGCGGAGCTGGTCTGCTCGAACTCTTTTCGCGGCGCCGCTCTCGAGCAGGCGGTGGGGGCCATCAAAGAGGAGATGCGACGGGCGGGAGGCGCGTTGATCCGGTTCGCCGACGCCCACCGGGTTCCGGCGGGCGGTGCGCTGGCCGTCGACCGCGACGAATTCTCGAGCGCGGTGTCCGCCGCGGTTCGGTCTTCGCCGAACATCGAACTCATGCCGGGAGAGGTGATCGAGGTTCCGTCCGCGGAGGAGGCCAGCCAAGTGGTGATCGCGACCGGTCCGCTGACCACCGATGCCCTCAGCCGATCGATCGTCGAGCGGTGCGGCGGCCAAGACCGGCTGTACTTTTACGACGCCATCGCGCCGATCGTGGCCGCGGACTCGATCGACATGAACATTGCTTTTCGGGCGTCGAGATACGGCAAAGGGGAGGGCGACGACTACTTGAACCTTCCCCTCGACGAGGCGACCTACGACCGCTTCGTGCGGGCGCTCCTCGAGGCCGAGTATGCGCCCACCCACGACTTCGAGGAGGCCCGGTTCTTCGAAGGTTGTCTGCCGATCGAGGTCATGGCCAGCCGTGGCGAGCAGACCCTTCGCTTCGGGTGCATGAAGCCGGTGGGGCTCACGGATCCTCGCACTGGGCGATGGCCGTACGCCGTGGTCCAGCTGCGGGCGGAGAACCAAGCCCGGACCGCTTACAACATCGTCGGCTTTCAGACCCGAATGAAGTGGGGGAGCCAGCGAACGGTACTTCGTAGCCTTCCCGGACTTGGGGAGGCCGAGTTTTTGCGGATGGGCTCGATCCACCGCAACACGTACATCGACTCGCCGTCCCTGCTCGACGAGCAACTCCGATTGCGGAGCCACCCGCACCTCCGATTCGCGGGTCAGATCACCGGCGTCGAAGGATATGTGGAGTCGATGGCCTGTGGCCTGCTCGTGTCGTGGATGATCGTGGCCGAGCGGGGCGGGCACCGCGTGCCTGCGCCTCCGCCGACCAGTACCCTCGGCGCCCTGTACAATCATGTCCTCGGCCGCGATCGGTCGGCGGCGGCGAGCAAAGACGCTCACGTGCCGTCGAACGTCCACTGGGGCATGTGCCCTCCGCTGCCCCACCGGGTCCCCAAGAAGGAGAAGAAGCGCCGGTTTGGAGAGCGCGCGGTGCAGGATCTCGAGACGTGGTGGGCGAGCGTTCGGGCCCAGATCGGTCCCCCCGAACCGCCCGGCCGCGAGGCGGCGTCGACGCTCGAGACCGGGGCAAGGGGCGCGGTGTCCGCAAGCTGAGATCCGGGCTGCTTTCTTTTCACTTCGCGAGGGGATCGCTACGATAGCCGTCCATGGGCCGTCGGCGCGCGCCAGCACCATCCTCAGGCGGGGAGGAATCGCCCGGGCCGCGGTGGAAGGCGGCGCTCGAGGATTTCATCGCCTACCTTCGCGATGAGCGCCGATACTCCGCGCAGACGATCCGGGCTTACCGTAGTGACCTGACCCACCTCGGGAGGGTGCTGGCCGCGAAGTCATCCGGGGACCCGACGCGGGTCCAGGCCCGCGATCTGCGCACCTGGCTGGCCGCGGTTCACGACTCCACGAAAGCGCGGACCCGTGCCCGCAAGCTGTCGGCCATCCGGTCGTTCTTCGCCTATCTTCAGCGGCGGGGTCAGGTGGGCAAGAACCCGGGGCAGGAGGTCACCTCGCCCAGGCTGCCCAAACCCGTGCCTCGGGCCCTGATGGTCGACGAGGTGTTCGCGCTGCTCACCGCCGACCCGGCGCGGTCGTGGCTCGTCGACCGCGATCTCGCCATGATCGAGCTGTTGTACGGCGCGGGGCTGCGAGCGGCGGAGCTGGTTCGGCTCGATCTCGGGGACATCGATCTCGCGCGGCGGTCGATCACCGTGCTCGGCAAGGGCAGCAAGACCCGACGAGTGCCGTTTGGGCACAAAGCCGAGGACGCGCTGCGGCGATGGCTGGCCGTTCGCGACGGGGTGGCCGGGGCCGAGGACGAAAGGGCGGTGTTTTTGAACGTCCGGGGCGCTCGGCTGTCGGACCGCGGTCTACGAAAACGGCTTCACCGGCGGGTGCTGGAGGCGGGCCTGGGCCGCCCGGTGACCCCCCACATGCTGCGGCACAGCTTCGCGACCCACCTCCTCGACGGGGGGGCGGACCTTCGTTCCATTCAGACGATGTTGGGCCACGCCAGTTTGAGCACCACCCAACGGTACACCGCCGCTTCGATCGAGCACCTCCGCGAGGTGTATGACCGTGCTCACCCTCTGGGGGACGGGCCCTTGACGGACGATTCTTCGGCGGCAGAGTAAACGCGCATGGCCTTCAAACGCACGACGGTGGTCACTGCCCGCCGCGGTCAGCACGTAGCGCTGGGCGCCGACGGACAGGTAAGCCTAGGGGATACTATACTCAAGGCCAACGCCCGAAAGGTCCGAAAACTGGGCGATGGGCGGGTGCTCGCGGGCTTCGCGGGCTCCACCGCCGACGCCTTCACCCTCTTCGAGCGCTTCGAGGGCAAGCTCGCCGAGCACGGGGGCCAGCTGCTCCGGGCGGCGGTGGAGCTGGCGAAGGAGTGGCGGACGGACCGATACCTCCGCCGGCTGGAAGCGATGCTGGTCGTCGCGGACCGAGAGCGGACGTTGGTGCTGTCGGGGACCGGCGACGTCATCGAGCCCGAGGCCGGGCTGACCGCGATCGGTTCCGGAGGGCCCATGGCGCTCGCGGCGGCGCGGGCGCTGGCCGCCAACACCGACCTCGGGCCCCGGGCGATCGTCGAAGAATCCCTCCGGATAGCCGGCGAGATCTGCATCTATACCAACGCCAATATCAGCGTGGAGGAGCTGGGCGATGACGGAACCTGAGAATCGGCAGGCGTTTACGCCGAGGGACACGGTCGAAGCCCTCGACCGGTACATCGTCGGTCAGAACGAGGCCAAGCGCGCGGTAGCCATCGCGTTGAGGAATCGCTGGCGTCGCCAGCGGGTGGAGGACGACCTTCGCGACGAGATCGTTCCGAAAAACATCCTGATGATCGGGCCCACCGGCGTGGGCAAAACCGAAATCGCACGACGGCTGGCCAAGCTGATCCGCGCCCCGTTCATCAAGGTCGAGGCCTCGAAGTTCACCGAGGTCGGCTACGTCGGCCGAGATGTGGAATCGATGGTTCGCGACCTCGTCGAGGCTGCGGTCAACCTGGAGCGAGAGTCGGCGCAGGCCCGGGTGAGCGAGCA
This sequence comes from Myxococcota bacterium, assembly GCA_028289325.1. Classification (GTDB taxonomy): domain Bacteria; phylum Myxococcota; class Kuafuiibacteriia; order Kuafuiibacteriales; family Kuafuiibacteriaceae; genus JANQQN01. Next base: position 10,789 of record JANQQN010000307.1, read on the forward strand.
GGCCGAGCAGTCCGCCGAGGAGCGGCTGTTGGATTTGCTGCTGCCCAGCCCGCAGAAGCTGAACCAGGGGTTCGAAGTTCGCACCGGCATGCAGGGGCAGGACATGACCACCCCGGAGTCGGAGTCGAAGACCCGGGAGACATTTCGACGCATGCTCCGAGAGGGCAAGCTCGACGACCGCCAGGTCGAGGTCGAGGTGGCCGGAAAACCGCCGGTGTCGATGGTGCAGAACTTCAGCACGGAAGGTGTCCAGGACATGGTCTTTCAGATCCAGGACATGCTGGGCGGCAAGTCGAACGCGCCGAAGAAGCGCCGCAAGATGCCGGTCAAAGAGGCCCGAGACGTCCTCGTGGCCGAGGAGATCGCCAAGCGCATCGACAACGAGCAGGTTCACCGCGATGCGCTGGTCTTGGCCCAGGAATCCGGAATCATCTTTATCGACGAGATCGACAAGGTGGCGGCCGGGACGTCGAAGAAATCCGGACCCGACATCTCCCGAGAGGGCGTGCAGCGAGACCTACTGCCGATCGTCGAGGGCTCGACGGTCAGCACCAAACATGGGCGAGTCAAAACCGATCACGTCCTGTTCATCGCCGCCGGCGCGTTTCACACCAGCAAGGTCTCCGACCTGATCCCCGAGCTGCAGGGGCGATTCCCGATCCGGGTGGAGCTGACCGCGCTGACCGGCGACGACTTCGTGCGGATCCTGACCGAGCCGCGAAACTCTCTCGTCCGTCAGTATCGGGCGTTGCTGGCCACTGAGGGGCTCCAGGTGACGTTCACCGACGATGCGGTGGCGGAGATCGCGGGGATCGCGGCGCGGGTCAACGATAGTCAGGAGAACATCGGTGCGCGACGGCTGCATACGGTCATGGAGACCCTGCTGGAGGAGCTATCGTTTGAGGCCCCGGAGCGCCCCGACAAATCGGTGATCATCGATCGGGATTTTGTCGTGCGCCGGCTGGCCCCGATTCTCGAGAGCGAGGATCTATCGCGCTTCGTGCTGTAGAGTCGGGGGGTGACCAACAATCAAACCCTCGCTGCGCACGCGAAGGACGTCTTCGTTCCCAACTACCGGCCGGCGCCGGTCGTACTCGACCGCGGAGAAGGCGTCTATCTGTACGACATCGAAGGTCGCCGCTACCTCGACATGGTGGCCGGCATCGCAGTCAGCGCGCTCGGCCACGCTCATCCACGCCTGACGGAAGTTCTGCAGACGCAGGCCGCCAAACTGCTCCACACCTCAAATCTTTACCTGAACCGGCCCGCTCTCGACCTCGCAGACCGGTTGGTCGCACACTGCTTCGGGGACCGGGTGTTCTTCTGCAACAGCGGGGCGGAGGCCAATGAAGCCTGCATCAAGGCCGCGCGTCGGTTCGCGTATATGAACGGCGACCGGGAGCGGAACCGTATCGTGTCGTTCGAGCGGTCCTTTCACGGTCGGACGTACGGCGCCCTGACCGCGACCGCGCAGCCCAAGTACCACGAGGGGTTCGGTCCGCTACCGGGCGGCTTCGACTATGCCCCCTACGGCGACGCTTCGGCGCTCGAGGCGTTGGTGACCGAGAAGACCGCCGCCATCCTCCTCGAGCCCGTTCAGGGCGAGGGGGGCGTCAATCTGGCTCCGTCAGGGTTTTTGGCGGAGTGCCGACGAATCGCGGACCGGAAGGGGGCGCTGCTCATCTTCGACGAGGTGCAGAGCGGCATTGGCCGCACAGGTAAGATGTTCGCGCACCAGCATGAGCCGGTGGCCCCCGACCTGATGGCGGTGGCCAAAGGCATCGGCGGTGGGCTCGCCTTGGGGGCGATGGTGGCCACCGGTCGGGTGGCCGAGGTCATGCAGCCCGGCAGCCACGGGACCACCTACGGGGGCAGTCCGCTCGCCTGTGCGGCGGGGGTCGCGGTCATCGACGAGGTGGTCAAGCCGGGGTTCATGGAGCGGGTGGCTCGGGTGGGCCAACTACTTTTGGAGCGTCTAGATCAACTTAATCAACGTCATGGCGTGTTTTCGGCCATCCGGGGTCGAGGGTTGATCGTCGGGGCCGAGTTAACCGAGCAGGCGCCTTTCGACGCCAAGGACATTGTGGCGGAGTGTCGGGCCGAAGGCGTGCTCGTTCACGTCGCGGGGCCGCGGGTGCTGCGACTCGTTCCGCCGTTGATCTTGTCGGAAGCTCACGTCGACGAAGCGGTCGCCGCGATCGACGTGGCATTGGCCCGCTTGACGCGCGACGGAGCGCGATAGGGGCGTCGGATCTTGGGACGATGACCAGCGCGGACTTGACGGCCAAACCCCGCCTGCGGCCCGGCGTCGACCTGACGCGCCTCGGGTTGTCGGTCGAAGAGGGGATTTTGGCGTCCTTGATCGACGGCGTGACGACGGTGCGGGACCTGTGCCACCTCGTCACCTGTCCGCTGGATGAGACACAAGCCCGTCTCGAGCGCCTGACTCGGGTCGGCGTCGTGATGTGGTCGGACCCGACCCAAGACTTAGGCAAGCCCGAAGCGGAACCGACGGGCGCTAAACCGGACTACGGGAACTTCGTTTTTCCTCCGTCGTTGATGGGCGAGCCGGGAGAGCTGAAGCCCGAGGACCGTAAGCGGATCATCTGGTTTCACGTGCATCTGGACCGCTGGACGCATTACGAGCTGCTTCAGGCGTCCAGGAAGGCAGACAAGCAAGAGCTGAAACGGGCCTATTTCGCTAGGAGCAAAGAATGGCACCCGGACCGCTTCAAGTTCGCGAATGAGCTGGGCTCATTTCGAATGATGCTCGAGCAGATCTTCGAGCGGGTCCGAACCGCCCACAGCGTCCTGTCAGACCCCAAACAGCGAAAGGCGTACGACGAAGAGAACGTCCTCATGATGGCCGATGAGGACATCGCCGTGATGCTCAACGAGCAGCGGCGTGAAGAGAGAGAGCGCCGACGCGCGGTCGAGCGGGAGGAGCGCAGAAGACGAAACAACCCGATGAAGCAGCGGATCAGGCGGGCCAAGGGGCTCATGGAGGACGCGGTTCGGGAGCGGGAGCAGGGCGACATCCTCAAAGCGCTGGGTCTCGCGCAAATGGCGGAGGCCTACGATGCACGCGAAGAGCACCAGCAGGTCGTCGCCGAGCTCAAGAAAGAAGCGGCGGAGGCGCGAATTGCCCCCCTCTTACGACGCGGTGCGCACTACGAAAGCCTCACGAACTGGCCGGAGGCGGTCGACCTGTTCCAAGAGGCCGTCCGCATTGCGCCGGACAACGGGCCGGCGAGAGTGCGGCTCGCTTTCAATTTGGTCATGGCCCGACGGGACCTGCATGACGCAACCTCGCACGCTCAAAAAGGTATCCAGCTGGTGCCTGATGACCCGGAAGCGCACTTTGTGCTCGGCTTGTGTTACGACAGTGCGGGAAAGGCGAAGTCCGCCACCCGCTCGCTAGAAAAAGCGGTGGAGCTGAAGCCAAACTACAAAGAAGCGAAGAAGCGTTTGCGCGAGCTGCGGTGGGGCTTCTAACGAGGAGAGATCGGGGTGTCGAAAGACCCAATCATCGGTATTGATCTAGGGACGACAAACTCGTGCGTCGCGATCGTCGAAGACGGCGTTCCCAAGGTCATCCCCAACCGGGCTGGCTACCGAACCACGCCGTCCATCGTGGCCATCGCGGAAAGCGGGCGTCGGCTGCTGGGCCATATCGCCAAGCGCCAGTCGGTTACCAATCCGGAAGGTACGGTGTACGCGGCCAAGCGCCTCATCGGCCGCAAGTGGAATTCCCCCGCCGTAGCGGCGGCGCTTGAGACGTGCGCCTACAAGCTGGTCGAAGGGCCCCACCACGACGTTCGTATCGTGCTGCGGGATACCGTCTACAGCCTCCCGGAGATCAGCTCCATGATCCTCAGCGAGATGAAGCTGATCGCGGAGCAGTATCTGCAGCGCGACGTTGAAAAGTGCGTCGTCACCGTTCCCGCGTACTTCAACGACGGCCAGCGTCAGGCCACCAAAGACGCGGGCCGGATCGCCGGGCTCGACGTTGTTCGCATCATCAACGAGCCGACGGCGGCGTCGCTTGCGTACGGCTACGGCAAGACCATCGAGCGCAAAGTCGCGGTCTTCGACCTCGGCGGTGGAACTTTCGACATCTCGATTCTCGAGATCGGAAACGGAGTATTCGAGGTCATCGCGACCGCCGGCGATACATACCTGGGCGGGGAAGACTTCGACAACCGCATCATCGAATGGATCGTGTTTGGCTTCCTCAAGGAGCACAAGATCGACCTTCGCCGCGATCGCATGGCCCTGCAGCGCATTCGCGACGCGGCGGAAAAAGCGAAGTGTGAGCTGTCGGGCAGCCCGCAGACCGAGCTCAATCTCCCATTCATCTATTCGACGGATAAGAACAACTCTCTGCACCTGCAGCGCGAGTTGACCCGGCAGAAGTTCGAAGACCTGGTCATCGACCTTTGCGAGCGTTGCGTTCAGATCTGCGACAAGACCCTGAAAGACGCGGGCATTCGGCGGCAAGACCTCGATGACATCATCCTCGTCGGCGGTCAGACCCGTACCCCGCGGTTGCAGCAGATGGTTCGCGACTTCTTCGGTGTTCAGCCTTCGAAGAGCGTCAACGCCGACGAGGTAGTGGCGATGGGGGCGGCGATTCAAGGCATGTCGTTGCTGGACGAGCGCAGCAGCGTGCTCCTGCTCGACGTGACGCCCCACAACCTGGGCATCATGATCGTCGGTGGTTACTTTCAAACGATCATCGAGAAGAACACGACCGTTCCCACCACCGCCAGCCACCTGTTCACGACCGTCAGCGACAACCAGACGCAGGTCCGGATTATGGTGTTCCAGGGCGACTCTCTGCGGGCCGATGACAACGAGCTCCTCGGTGCGTTCATCCTCAGTGGGTTGCGGGAGGCCCCCCGGGGTGAGGTGGAAGTCGAAGTCAGCTTCGAAATCTCAGCCGACGGTATCGTGTCCGTGTACGCGAAGGACATGGAGACCGGCCAGCAGCAGAGCATTACGGTGACCGCGACCTCGGGTCTGACCGAGGAAGAGATTCAAAAGATGGCCAAGGACGCGGCCGAGTACGCCGTGGATACCAAGCGGGAAGATGCGTTTAAGCAGCTGGTGGCCAAGGTTCAACCCAAGCTCAAGGAGTGCCAGCGGCTGCTGGCCAAACATCGGGAGTTCATGAGCGTGTCGCCAGTCGGGCGGACGGCGGTGGTCAAAGCCGACGCGGTCATCGAAGCGGTCGACGACGCGATCAAACGGGGATCGACGGACCTGCTGCGGGAGCAGGAGGAACACCTGGACCGGACCTTGCGGATGCTTCGGGGCGTCGACGAGAAGCGAAAAGAGAACGATCGCTAGCAGGATGCGAGCGTGGCGATGGTCAGGGGCGACGGCGAAGACGGTCAAGAGCTGACCTCCGAAGAGTGTGTACGGGCTGGGATGTACTGGTTCGGCCGCAGTGACTTCGCCGCCGCTCACGCGTGGTGGCAGCGGGCGCTGGAGATCGACCCCACTAATACGCGCGCGCAAGAATGCTTGCGACTGCTCAGCAAGAGCTCGACAACGGGGCTCAGCATTCCTCCCTCCGACAAGCCGGCGATCGAGCGCCGGCCCGAGTCCCTCGCCCACCCCTTGACCGGCGATCTCGACTTCACGTCGGAGGCGTCGTCGGAAGACTTTGGCGTGCTGACGGCGGGTGACGATGGAGAACCGTCGACGCCCATGATCGCGCCGCCGCTCGACGAACCAGCGATGGCCGTCGAGCGGTCGGGGGTCGATCTGCCGGAGTTCGAGCCCGCGGCGTTCGTATTGGCCCCGAGCGGAGACCTGAAAACGCCCACGGATCCGCGTGATCCTCGAGGGTCGAGAGACCTGCCGCCGCCCGGCAACATGCCCCACGGCAACGCGTTTCCGTTCTATGATGACCCGGATCCGACACCGCCTCAGCCCACCGACGCCTTCGACTTCGCGGCGACGGGGCAGTCGCGGTCGAGCTCAGCTCGGGTCCCCGCCCGCCCCGCGGTATCTTCCTCCCAGATATCACCGTGGGACGACGGACCATCACGGACCAGCGTCTTGACCCTCGACGAGGAGGAAGACGGTTACGACGCGGTCCCGGACCCGACGCCGCTTCCCAACATCGATCGCGAACGATTCTTCGGTCGCTCGGAGCCGGAGACCGAGCAAGAGATCATGGACTATCTTCGAGCGACGGGGGATCTGCCGGCGGGTGAATCCGCCCCCGCGGTCAGTGAACCGCCGGCGGTGGCCGAACCACCACCGTCGGTGTCCCCCCCCGTTGGGCCGCGAGAAGATGGTCCAGGGATTCTCTTCGACGAGCCGGTCGAGTTCGAGGGCTCTCAAGACCTGGGTAGCGCCCCGCTGGAAACGCCACAGGGATGCCTGGCCGAAGGCCAGCGTCGCTTTCAGCTTCACGATTTCGACGGGGCGATCAAGGCGCTGGAGTCCATTCCTAGTGAGGCACCGGAAGCCGCGGAGGCCCGCAACCTCATCGCCAATTCGCGGCGGCAGCTGCTCAAGATGTACGAGTCCAAGATCGGAGACTTCGAACAGGTGCCGCAAGTCTTGATCTCGAACGAGCAGGTGATCTGGCTGAACCTCAATCACCGGGCGGGCTTCATCTTGTCGCAGATCGATGGGTCGGTGTCCTACGAGGACATCATCTCGCTGTCGGGGATGCCGAGGCTCGACACCGTCCGGATCCTCTCTCAGCTCCTCGCGGATCGCGTGATCGGTGTCGACTAAATCTTAACCGTCCGCGGGGTCTCGTTCGCCTCGGTTGGCGTTCATGCCGGCGCGGGAACGCCACTGGGCGAGTCGCTCCCGGATGGTGCGTTCGTACCCCGCGTCAGCGGGCGCGTAGAATCGTTGTCCGACCAGAGCATCGGGCAGGTAGGTCTCACCGAAGGCGAGGCCGCCGAGGTCGTGCGGGTAGCGGTATTCGGCGCCGTGCCCCATCTTTCGCTGAAGGCCGGTCGTCGCGTTGAGCAGCTTTTTCGGCACCGCGAGCGGTCCACTATCCCGGACCGCTTTGCGCGCGCCCGAGTACGTCGTGAGCGCGGTGTTCGACTTCGGTGCCGTGGCCAGATAGACCGCACACTGGGTCATCGGCAATACGCCCTCGGGGAGCCCGATGAACTCGAAGGCTCGATGGGCGTCGACGGCGACGGAAAGGGCGCGGGGATCCGCGTTACCGACGTCTTCGCTGGCGAAGATGACCATACGCCGCAGGATGAACCGGGGGTCTTCGCCGCTTTCCAGCATCCGGACGAGGTAATACGCCGCCGCGTCGGGATCCGATCCCCGCATGCTCTTGATGAACGCGGATACGACGCCGTAGTGGGCGTCCCCGGCCTTGTCGTACAGCAGCGCCTTGTGCTGCAGGGCCTCCTGAATCCGCTCCACGGTGAGCTCTTCGGCGCTCTCGTCCGCGGCGAGATCCCGGGCCGCGACCTCCAGGGTCGTGAGCGCCCGTCGCGCGTCACCGAAGCTCCCGCGAGCGAGGGCAGCGAAGGCATCCTCGGTGGCGGTGATGCCGCTCTTACCGAGGCCGCGCTCGGGGTCGGCGAGGGCGCGGCGGGCGAGGATCATGATGTCCTCGTCGTTCAAGCTCTCGAGCACGAAGACTCGACACCGCGACAGAAGGGCGGCGTTCAGCTCGAAGGATGGGTTCTCGGTGGTGGCGCCGATCAGCGTGACGATGCCCTTCTCGACCGCGTCGAGCAATGCGTCTTGCTGCGACTTCGACCAGCGATGAATCTCGTCGACGAAGAGGATGGTGCGCTCGCCATGGTGCGAACGGCGCCGCTTCGCCTCGGCCAGAACTTTGCGCAGGTCGGCGACGCCGGACAACACCGCCGACAGGGCTTCGAAGTGGGCCCGGGTATGACGGGCGACAAGACGAGCCAGCGTTGTCTTTCCCGTACCTGGAGGCCCCCACAGGATCAGGGACGGCGTGCGGTCGGTCTCCAGGAGGCGCCGCAGCAGCTTGCCGGGGCCCAGGATGTGCGCCTGCCCCACGACCTCGTCCAGATCGGTGGGGCGCATACGGTCCGCGAGTGGATCGTCAGGTTTTGGGGCCTCCGCCGCGGCTTCAAACAGGTCCATCTTCGCTCGATGACACCGTTGGCTCGGTGACACAAGCGTCGGCCGCGGCGAAGCCGCGGTAAGCACGCGAGAACGTCCGTCAAGCCGCGGCGCCGGTGTCCGAGGTCGACCACCGATCCTCGTTTGACGGGTTCACAACCGCACCTACGCTGTCGTTCGTAGGGCGACGATGTATTCGCCGTCCGGGAGGTTTTTTATGAATATCGACCGCCTGACTTTGAAGGCAAAAGAGGCGCTCGCCCGGAGCCAGTCGCTCGCCCGGGAGCGCAACCATCAATACGTCGAAGGGGAGCACCTCATCTACGCGCTGTTCGAGGACCCGGAAGGGATGGCGCGCTCGCTCGCAGCCAAGATCGGGACCGACGTCAGCGCCCTGGTGAACGACCTCAACGCGCACCTCGACACATTCGCGAGGGTCACCGGCGGGGCGACCAACATGTTCGTCGGCGAGTCGCTCTCCCGTCTGGTCGAAGCCGCGCAGAAGCAGGCGAGCAAGATGCAGGATGAGTACGTGTCCGCCGAGCATCTTCTGCTCGCGGTCGCCGAGCACCAGGGGCGACTGACGGACATCCTCAACCGCCACGGATACACCACGGACCGGCTGCTCGCGGCGCTCAAGGATGTGCGTGGCAACCAGCGCATTACCGAAGAGGACCCCGACGCCAAGTTCAAGGCCCTCGACAAGTACACCGTCGATCTCACCCAGCGGGCGAGGGCGGGCAAGCTCGACCCGGTCATCGGTCGCGACGAAGAGATCCGCCGGACGATGCAGGTGTTGTCGATGCGCCGAAAGAACAACCCGGTGTTGATCGGCGAGCCCGGGGTCGGCAAGACCGCGATCGCGGAAGGCATCGCGTCCCGGATCGTTTCCCAGGATGTGCCGGAGAGCCTGAAGGGCCGGCGGCTGCTCGCCCTGGACCTCGCGGCCCTGGTCGCCGGCGCGAAGTTTCGGGGAGAGTTCGAAGAACGACTGAAGGCGGTGCTCAAGGAGATCACCTCGAGCGACGGGCAGATCATTCTGTTCATCGACGAGATTCACACGCTGGTGGGTGCGGGTGCGGCCGAAGGGTCGATGGACGCCTCGAACATGCTCAAGCCGGCCCTGGCCCGAGGCGATCTGCACTGCATCGGAGCCACGACGATCAGCGAGTATCGTAAACACATCGAAAAGGACGCCGCCCTCGAGCGACGCTTTCAACCGGTGCTCGTGGAGCCACCCAGCGTCGAAGAAACCGTAGCCATCCTCCGCGGGCTGCAGGAGCGGTACGAGGTCCACCACAAGATTCGCATCCGCGACGCGGCGTTGGTCGCGGCCGCGGAGCTGTCGAACCGATACATTTCCGACCGCTTCTTGCCCGATAAGGCGATCGACCTCGTCGATGAGGCCGCGAGCAGTGTCCGCATCGAGATCGACAGCTTGCCCAAGCCGATCGATGAAGTGGAGCGCAAGGCGCTTCAGCTCGAAGTCGAGCGCCAGGCCCTGAAGAAAGACAAGGGGCCTCAGGCCAAGGAGCGGCTCCGTGACCTCGACCGAGAGATTTCGGAGCTGAAGGAGAAAGCGGGGGCGATGAAGGCTCGCTGGCAGGCCGAGAAGTCTGCCTTGCAATCGATCGCGCAGGCGAAAGAGACCATCGACCAGCTCCGGGTCGAGGAGGAGAAGGTGACCCGCGGCGGCGACCTCAACGCCGCGGCCCAGATCCGTTACGGCCGACTGCCCGAAGCGCAAGACGCGCTCAAGGCCGCCGAGGCTCAGCACGCAGAGGTCACCAAGAACGGCGGCAGCTTCCTGCGCGAGGAGGTCACCGACCGCGAGATCGCCGAGGTGGTTTCGCGATGGACGGGCATTCCGGTGTCGAAGATGCTGGAGGGCGAAAGCGACAAGCTCAACCGAATGGAGGAGTCCCTGCACCGCCGGGTGGTGGGGCAGGACCGCGCGGTGACCAGCGTCGCGAAAGCGGTCCGCCGGGCTCGAGCGGGATTGAACGAGCCGAATCGGCCGATCGGTAACTTCATCTTCCTGGGCCCGACCGGGGTCGGCAAGACCGAGCTGGCCAAAGCCCTGGCCGAGTTCCTGTTCGACGACGACGACCGAGTGATTCGACTCGATATGTCCGAGTACATGGAGAAGCACGCGGTCAGTCGGCTTATCGGCGCGCCTCCCGGGTACGTGGGCCACGACCAGGGCGGCTACCTGACCGAGGCCGTCCGGCGACACCCATACTCGGTCGTGCTCTTCGATGAGATCGAAAAGGCGCACCCCGAGGTGTTTAACGTCCTCCTGCAGGTGTTGGACGACGGGCGGCTGACGGACGGTAAAGGCCGAACCGTTAACATGAGCAACACGTTGATCATCATGACCAGCAACGTGGGATCGGAGTTGATCCGCCATGAGGCCGACGAGGGGGTCGAGCGACAGGTTCAGCAGGCGCTACACCGGACGTTCAAGCCCGAATTTCTTAACCGGATTGACGACGCGATCGTCTTCCATCGGCTGTCGCCGCAGCACATGGCGGAGATCGTGCCGATCCAGCTGCGAGGGCTGCGTGCGAGGCTCGCCGAGCGCGGCGTGGAGCTGGTTCTCAGCGACGCCGCGACGGCCTGGCTCGGCGAACGAGGGTACGATCCCGAGTTCGGGGCGCGACCGCTCAAGCGGGTCATCCAGGCCGAGCTGGTCGACAAGCTGGCGACCGCGATCATCAGCGGGGGGAGCGAGGGCCGCACCATCGCGCGCGTGGACGTGGACGGCGCGGGCCTGACGGTGGACTGGACATCGTAGACGCGTTCGTGTCCAACCCGGGGACGGCCCCCCTTCGAGGGGCTGTCCCAACCGGGGCCTGCGGGAACCGGTTAAGCTGTGATGCCGGTCTTACGGCCCGTATTTTCCGTGTCTTTTCCTAGTGTTCCTGCTATAGCCGGCCCGGCGCGACATCGGGGTTTGTGTGCTCCGAGCAGCGCAACGTACGCCTATGAGCGGACCATCCTTGTATCCGCGCGCCCGCTTCAGCGGCATCATTCTGATCGGGGTCCTGACCTGTACGTCGGGGGCCGGTTTCATCCCCGCAGCCACGGTCTACGCGCAAGACGCGCCCATCATTCGATCCATCGAATTCGAAGGCCTGCGTAGGGTCGAGGCGGCGGCGGTTAGGCTCGTGTTGGCCAACCGCGCCGGCAAGCCGTTTCGGCCCGAGGCGGTGGCCGACGACATCCGCGCTATTCACGGGATGGGCTACTTCGCCGACGTCAAGCTGTACCGAGAAGACGTCGCGGATGGCGTGAAGCTGATCTTCGTTCTTCGGGAGAAGCCCGCCGTCCGTCGCGTCGTCTATGAGAACAACGACGACGTCTCCACCGACGACATCAAAGAGGTCGTCGATATCCGGCCGTTCACGATCCTCAGCGAAGCGAAGGTCAAGCGCAACCTTCAGAAGATTCAGGACCTCTACAACGAAAAAGGATTCTACCTCGCCGAGGTCGAGTACGAGATCCGGCCCGCGGGTGAGAACCAAGTCGAAGTCGTGTTCAAGATGCTCGAGAATGCGAAGGTCGAGGTCCGGACCATCCGCTTCGTGGGTAATCGAAACATCGAGTCGAGTCTGCTCAAGTCGGGGCTGGCCACCCAGGAAGGCAATCTGCTGTCGTTCCTGACCGACGCCGGGACTTACCGCAAAGACGCGTTTCAGGTCGATATTCTCCGGATCAGCAGCCGCTACTTCGACACCGGCTTCATCAACGTCAAGGTCGACACCCCCGATGTCGAGATCTCGCCGGATCGCAAATACATCTACATCACGATCCGGATCGAAGAGGGCCAGCAATACACCGTCGGGTCGATCGGCTTTTCCGGCGACACGCCGGACTCCGGCGTCGATCTGTCTCGGTTCGTCAGCGTCGACGAAGGGGAGCTGTTCAATCGCTCGAAGCTGGGCGAGGACCTCCTGCGTCTCAAGACCCGCTTCGAGGACGAAGGTTACGCGTACGCGAACATCACCCCGGTCACCCAGATCGACAGCGAAAAGCGAACGGTGGCCCTGACGTTCGAAGTCGATAAGGGCGAGAAGGTCTTTTACGAGCGGATCAATATCGTCGGTAATACCAAGACTCGAGACAAGGTGATCCGGCGCGAGCTGCGGATCTACGAAGGAGAGCTCAGCAGCGCGTCGGCGCGGGAGTACTCGAAGCGCCGGGTCGAGGCGCTGGGTTACTTCGAGACCGTCGAGGTCAAGACGCGTCGGGGCTCGGGCGACGATAGCCAGATCGTCGATATCGAGATCAAAGAGAAGGCCACCGGCACCTTCCAGATCGGCGCCGGCTTTTCGTCGGCGGAGAACTTCATCGCAACCGCGCAGATATCCCAGCAGAACTTCCTGGGCCGCGGTCAGACCATCTCGCTGTCGGCGCAGATCTCTTCGCTGCGTCAGCTGTTCCAACTGCAGTTCAGCGACCCGTACTTTCTCGACACGCTGTGGACGTTGAGCCTCAACGGGTTCAACACCCAGACCCAGTTCCGATCGTTCCTGCGAACCTCCACCGGTGGCTCGGTGACCTTCGGTCATCCCATCACCGACTTCGTTCGGCTGTTCTTGACCTACTCTCTGGAGTTCGTTCGAAGCGAGCCGACTGCCGGAACATTCAACCAGCCGACCCTCGCTTCCCTCAATAATACCGGGCGCATCTCCTCGCTGAGGGCGACGGCATCGTACGACAGCCGAAACAACCGGTTGTTTCCGACCTCGGGCATGTTCCACCAGCTGTCGGCGGAGGTCTCGGCGCCGCTCATCGGCGCGACCCAGAACCGCGCATTCCAGCGGTACAGGTGGAACTCACGATTCTACCAGCCACTGTTCTGGCGATTCATCGGTCGCATGTCGCTGCGCGCCGGCTACCTGAACTCCGACGCTGAGCAGGGGCTCTCCCCCGCCGAAAAGTTCGTTCTCGGCGGCATCCAGTCTCTGCGCGGCTACCTGCCGTTCACGATCGGTCCCGAACTCAAAGCGCCGCTGAACGACCGGGGCACGAACTCGCTGCAGCCCGATCAAGAGACGATCGTCTTCGTCGAGGGCGGCAACAAGGAGTTCCTCGCCAACTTCGAGATCGAGTTCGTGATCTTCGAACAGGTGGGTATCAAAGGCGTGGTCTTCCTCGACGCCGGCAACGTGTACGCCGAGGAAGAGAACTTCTTCTATATCGGCGATTCGTTCCGAGAGCAGCAGCGGCTGCCGAACGATCCCGCGCTGTTCGACCCTCGGGATCTGCCGCTGGGGCTGTTCTGGTCCGTCGGCTTCGGGTTTCGATGGTTCTCGCCGATCGGCCCCTTGCGATTCGAGTGGGGCATCCCGCTCACCCGGCGCCCGACGGATCCCGACGGGCCCCTGTTCGAGTTCAGTATCGGTAACTCGTTTTAGCGGAGGAGATCGCCATGCGGACACTCGAGATCTCCGGCTCCCCTCGCGCCATGGGTCAAGCCCACGGCGAGGCCTGCCGCGACCTCGTCCACGCGTTGTACAACCGAAGGATCGCCAATGCGGTCGAGCAGGCCCGGACCTACGGCGGACGCACGATCGACGAGGCGGGGCTTCTGTCTCTCAGCGACAGGTGCGTTCCGATGGTGCAGACATTTCACCCGGAGGGTTGGGACGAGCTGTGCGGCATCGCCGAGGGGGCGGGCCTGACGCCCGCTCAAGTCTGGACGATGAACGCGCTTACGGATCTGCGAGACGTCGCCGCGTTCGCGGACATTTCCCCCGCCGATGGCGAAGGTTGCTCGTCGTTCGTGGTGCAGGCGGACCGAACGGCCCAGGGCCGCCGGTTCTGCGGGCAGACATGGGACCTTTCGACCGACAACATGCCCCACGTGCTGATGGTGCGGCGAACGCCGACCGACGGCCCCGAGACCTTGTGTCTGACGACCACCGGTTGCCTGAGTTTGGTGGGGATGAATGCCTACGGCGTCGCGGTAGGTACCACCAACATACGCTCATACGACTCGCGACTCGGGGTCTGCTACCTCGACGTGATCCACAAAGCGTTGACGGCGTCTACGACCGCGTCCGCGCAGACGATCATCTCCGAAGCGCCGAGGGCCGGAGCGCATTACTTCTTCGTTCTCGACGCTTCGGGCGCGGCGGTGGCGCTCGAATGTACGGCGGCCCAACACGAGGCGGTGCCGGTGTCCTACGGGGCTTACATCCACTGTAATCACTTTTTGGCGCCATCGCTGCTGGAGCTCGAGGTGAAAGGGACGCCGATGGCGTCCAGCCATCATCGGCAGGCTCGGCTGACGGCTCTTCTCGAGTCGGCCTCCGCTCCGATCACGCCCGACGACCTCATGGCGTTCTTGTCCGATCGGGAGGGCGGGGCCAACGCGATCAGCCGTCACGACTTCGCGGGTATCAGCTCCAACGGCGCGATCATCATCGAGCCGACCCAAGGCCAGCTGTGGGCGGTTCACGGCCCGCCGGACGCGGGCCAGTGGCAGCGGATGACCGTGCAGACCGGGCCGTACGCCGGCGGATGAAACGGATTTCGGCCCTTCGTCGCAGCTTGGCTTTCGGCCGTTCAACCCGCGGGGTGGGGCTCAGTCCCCGGCTAGTCATGATCGCCGCTCCCGTGGCACAACCAAAGCGTGAAGATCACGACCACGAAGGCGCTCTTGGAGGCGCTCGACGGCCGCGGTGAGGACGCTGAGACCCGCAGAGCGTTCGACGAGCGGGTTTGGACGGAGATCGGCATCGAGGCCGCGATATTGGTGACCGACTTGTCGGGCTTCACCAAACGGACGAAGAAGTACGGGGTCTTGCATTTTCTGCACACGTTTCGGCGCTGCGATCTGGCCTGCCAGCCGATCATCGCCCGGCACCGCGGGTGGCTGATGAAGCACGAGGCCGACGACCTGATCGTCATGTTCGACGACGCGTCGGCGGCGGTCCGGGCGGCGATGGAGATGCAGGTGGCCAGCATCGACGACAACGTTGGCCGTCCTGAAGAAGATCACTGGCGGCTCAGTATCGGCGTCGAGTTCGGCTCGGTCATCCGGCTCGAGGACGACGCGTTCGGCGACGCGGTCAATGTGGCTTTCAAATTGGGCGAAGATGTCGGCGTGGCGGGTGAGATTCTCATCGGCCCCGAGGCCTTCTCCCGGGCCCAAAAAGACGGGGTAGATTTCTCCGGATTTTCGCCCCCCGAGGCGCGCTCGGTTCACATTGGGGGCGTGACTCTGGCCCACCATGCGATTCGACTCGACGCCGCGGTGGCCGGACGTTGACCGCCCGTCGGGGACGGGCCACCGTCTTTGGCATGCGCGGTGATTTTGCGCCTGACGATCGGTGGGCGCGACGGCCACGGATTTGGGCGCCGGTAATCGCGCGCGCGTCGAGGATGTTGGCCCTCGTCGCCGGCGCGCTGAGCGCGGCCTCGGGCGCGGCGACCGCGCAAGAGGTCGCGGAGGAGCCCCCGAAAATCCGGCAGGTCGACGCAGTGGAGCGGGGCTTCTTCATGCAGGCCGACGTGGGGGTGGCGATTTTCGTCAACGAGCTCGACAACCGACGGTACGGGCCCGGGCCTCAGGTGGGCGTGTACCTAGGTTACGACATCCTTCCCGTCTTAAATCTAGGATTGGGCGTGACGTTCTGGGGCGGCGAGGTCGATTCCGGCGCCGAAGCGCCGCAGGGCGACCTTTTTTACGTGTCCCCGACGTTTCGCGCCCAGGTCGCCCTGGTCACCACCGAACGAAACTTCATGTGGGTAAGGGGTGACGTGGGGTTCGGATTCGGGATGCCCAGCGAAATTGATGGTGTCGAGTACGCGGGCAACGGTCCTGTGTTCGGGGTTACCGCGGGCTTCGAGCGCTTTACGAAACTCCGACACTTCGCGATCGGTATCCACGGCGGCGTCGTGTTCGTCACCGAGCCGAGCTTGGGCGTGGGCATTACTGTGACGCCGACGATCAAGTACACGTTCTGATGCTCATCGGGTCGCGCGAGCACTTGTCGCCTTGAGGCGAATCGGGGGCGCGGATAAGGTCCGTTCTCGATGTCCCAGGTGGACGCTGCCACTTTCTCCTCGTCGCTGCCCGTGGAGCTCGCCGACGTCCTTGACGGCGTAGGGCTGGTGGATCCTGACCGGTTCAGCCGGATCGAAGCGACCCTGGTTGGACAGGGCCGGTGGGCGGACCTCGCGGCGCTGTACGAGGCCGCAGTGGCACGAGCACCGGACGCGGAAACCGGGCGTCGATACCTGCTCCTGTCCGGCCTGTTATGGATGGAGAAGCTCGAGTCTCCCCGGCAGGCCGAGCCTCGGCTGCGGCGACTGCTCGCCTCGGACCCTGACCATCCCGAAGCCCTCGAGGCGCTCAAAGATCTGTGCGCGACCAGCGACCGGCTCATGGAAGCCGCCGATCTGCTCGACCGCGCGATCAGCGTGGCGAGCTCGAGCGACAAGCCCGACCTCCTGCTCGCGCTCGCCGAGCTCGCGTACCCCGCCTTGGACGATCCCAACCGGGCGCTGAGCGCGCTGCGATACGCGTACGAGTGCGACCCCTCGCGCAGCGACGTGGCCAGCGCGGCGCGTCGAGTGTTCGTGGCCGAGCGGCGATGGTTCGACGCGAAGCGGGTCCTCGACGACCAATCGGCGGCGATCGAGTCCTCGTCCGAAGCGCGCGCTTCGCGCACGAACGGCGTGGTGACCACCCATTCTCCGGAGTTCGAATCGGCGGCCGACGATGCCGCGGCCGCGACCGAAGATGTTTCGGTGCCCGCCGATCCCGACCCCGGCGCCCACCCTGCTTCGGACGCTGAATCCGAGCCCGCGTCGGATCAGTCTACCGGTCAATCCACGGATGAACATGCCGCGGACAAGACCGAAAGTGCGGCCGCCGAGCTCGCCGACGGGTATCTGGAGCTCGCACTGAAGCTGCTTCCCCACGCGACCGTGCACGATCTCGCCCAGGCATGTCTCGAACGGGCGCGCGCCCTCGGCCAGGGCTCCGCGTTGAGTCGACTCGACGAGCTCGCTCACCTCAAGCAGTCCTGGGAAGCGTCCGCCGAGCGCCTGCGTGGCGAGGGCTTCGAAGCGCGAGACAAGCAGGACGCCGCGGACTGTTACCTGCAGGCGGCCGAGCTGGTTCAGGTCTACGCGGAAGATTCCGTCCGGGCCGATGAGCTGGTCGAGCGCTGCCTCCTATTGGTTCCCGGCTACGGGCCAGCCTTGGACTTCCTGGAGACCGTTCACGAAGGACAGAAGCGGCTTCCGGATCTGGCCCGGCGGCTGAACGCGATGGTGGGGGCGGTGCGAGACCCGGCGGCAAAAGTCGCGATCCTCCTTAGGGAGGCGCGGCTTCACGAATCGGAGTTGAGCGAGGCCGAGCCGGGTTCCATCGCCGATGGCGCCCGCGCCGCAGCGTTGACCGCGTATCGGCGGGTGTTGGCCATCCGACCGGACCACCGAGAGGCGGTGCAGCGATGCGGCGCGCTCCTGGTCGACGACGGCAAAGACGCTGATCGGGCGCAGGTCCTCGAGACGTATCTCGCGGCCACCACTGACCCGTACGCTCAGGTTCAGACCCACCTCGAGCTCGGTCGGCTCTATGCCGAGGGGCTGGGCGACGTGGAACGGTCGCGGGCGCATTTCGAAGCCGTCCTTACTCGCGACACCCTCAACTTCACCGCCGCCAGCGCGCTGAGGGCCTTGTACAAGGACGCCGGCGAGCATGCCGCCCACCTCAGCGTGCTGAGGGTGCTGCTGAATTACGCCCCGGACCGCGCGACCCGGCTGGAGATGCTCCAGCAGATGGCCGAGGTCGCGTCATCGGTGGGCAAAGAGGAGTCTTTCGCGGTGCTCCGGCAAATCTTCGAGCTGGATCCCGACGGCACCCATGACCGGCTGGTTCACGCGGCAGAGGAGCTGCAGCGCTTCTTACCGCTCGCGCAGAGTTACGTGACCCTGGCTCAGACCGACCACGGAGGCCGGGCGGTCAAGATGTGGATGGCGGCCGGACAGCTGTTCGATCAGCGCCTTCCCCGACCGCAAGACGCCATTCACGCCTACCGTGAAGCGCTGCGGATCGACGGGCGAAATGACGACGCCCGGGCCGCCCTGGAGCGGCTGCTCGCCGAGCAAGACGACCCTGAGGCCCTGCTCGAGATGCTCCGATTGCGCTTGGAGGAGACCGAGGACGACGGCGAGCGGTGCCTGCTGCTCGCCCGCATCGGTGGGGTTCAGGACCGCGATCTGGGTCAGTTGGCGGAGGCCGTCTCGACGTTCGAGTCCGTCCTGGAGGTCGATCCCCAGCACGCCGCCGCGCTCACCAACCTCGACGACCTGCACCGGCGGCTCGAGAATTGGACGGCGCTCGAGAATATCCTCGTTCGGCGGGAAGGGGTCGCGGAGTCCGAGGAAGCACGGGTCGGCCTCGCGGTGCGACGAGCTCGGCTGCTGGCCGGTCCTTTGCAGCGCGCCGACGACGGCGCGGACGCCTTTTTGGAGCTGTTGAACCGAGCGCCGGATCATCCGGAGGTTCTCGAGGGTCTCGCGAGCTTGGTGGCCCTCGACGTCAAGCCGTTGCGCATCGCGCGGGCCCTGGAGCCCATCTACGGGCAGCGGGGTCAATACGAGGCGCAGGTCGATATGCTCTCGCGCCTGTCCCGCCACGAGGAGACGGTCGAGGCTCGGGCCGGCGCCGCCCGGCGAGCGGCGCGGGTGGCCGAGTCGCGGCTGAACGATCCCCAGCGGGCGTTCGAACTCGTTGCGGACGGTCTTCGGGGCGCGCCCGATCATGAGGAGCTCCTCGACACGCTGATCCGGCTCGCTCACGAGACGGAGTCGGCGACCGCGGCCGCCGACGTGCTCGCGCCGCTGATTCCCGAGCAGGCTCGACCCGACGTCATTGCTTCGCTGGCGTACCGTCTCGGCGAGCTGCGCGAGGAGGCCCTCGATGATTCCGATGGGGCCATCGAGGCCTACCGAACCGCGCTCGACGCCGACGCTCGTCACGCGCAGGCGCTCGCGGGCCTCGAACGTCTGCTGGGCCTCGCGGAGCGCTATGAGGAGCTCGCCGCTCTCCTCGAAACTCGGCTCGCCGACGCCGAGGACGAAACGGCGCGGGTTCAGTTCGCTTTGGCGTTGGCCACCCTTCAGGACGCCCGGCTTAACGAAACCGACAAGGCGGCAGGGACGCTGTCGGCGCTGTTGGGGTCGATGCCTCGGGAGCCGGTGGTCCTGTCCCGGCTGTCGGAGCTGTACGAAAAGCTCGAACGGTGGCGAGACCTGGTCGGCATTCTGGATCGACTCGCGGACGCGACCTCGGACCCCGACGTTCGGGTCACCGCGGCCGCGAAAGCCGGGGACGTTCTGGCCCAACACCTCTCGGACCCCAAAGGCGCGCTCGAGCACTACCGCACGGCGCTGGACGCGCGACCCGACCATGGCCCGTCCATCCGAGGGTTGGAAGGTCTGCTCGGCGACGTGGATCATCGGTCGGCCGCGGGCGCGATCTTGGCGCCGATCTACGAGAAGACCAACGACGGGCCGGGTCTGGTGCGCGCC
>JANQQN010000323.1 GCA_028289325.1 Myxococcota bacterium
GCCTGCAGGCGCTCGAGGCTCACCTGGTCTCGGACCCCTTGCAGCACGAAGGTGCCGACGTCCTCGGGCATGGGTGCGCGGGGCAGGTCGCAGCGGCGCCGAAACCGGATCGCGTACTCGCCATCGCACCAGCGGAGCAGCTCGAGGAGCAGGCGACGGGTGTGGGCTCGCCTCGCGTGCTCCAAGCCCCGCGAATCGATCCAGCCGCGGGCCAGCATCACGTCTTCCAGGGTCCGCGCGGTCTGCTTCGCTTCGGTCGTCGCCGAGCGCAACGCCGACCCGTCGAGCCCGAGCGCCTCGGCCAGGAGCGCGCCCAGCTGATCACTCTTTTGGTTCGAGCGAGCGAACAACGGCCGGCCGCCTTCGATGTACACGATCTGACGCCGGGGGCCGGCCTCGAACGCGACCTCCCCCGTCTCCCGGGCCACGTGAAAGGCGCCCAGTAACCGGGCGGCGGGTATCTGGCGAAGGTCCCCCGCCCTCAGCTGGGTCCGCAGCCCGACCGACATGTCCGTGGCCGACGGCGTCGTCGACCGACGATATCCGGTATGGGCGTCCCGAAACGGGTCGGGCGTGCGGGGGCCAGGGAGCCGGCGCCCACCGTCCGTAGCGGGAGCCGAGCTGCGCTGGCGGCGGCTGACTGCGCTCCGAAGGCGGCCCGGGACCGTTCCCTGCGCCTCGGGGGCCGCGCCTACGCCCGCAAACGAAGCCGTGCTGCGGCCGATGGGGCGCGCTGCGTCGTACACCCGAAGGGCCTGCTCGACCGCGGCGGCCTGGGGATTGGTGCCCGACTCGAACCGCTTCCCCAGAGCCTGACAGACGCTCTGCGAGAGCAGCCGAAAGTCGAATGGCTTTTCGAACCACCCCGCGACGGCGGTGATCGCCCCCAGCTGAGCCCGGATCGCCGCGCCCCGAAAGACGCCGGTGATCACGAACACCGGGGGAAGCGGTCCCCGTCGCGCCAGCTGCTCCAGCAGCCAGTGCCCGGTCTGGTCCGGTAACAGGAGGTCGACAACCAGGGCGTCGTACGCTTGGCTGGTATACGCCGCGATGGCGTCGGCCGCCGTATGGGCGACAGCCGCCCCGAGGTGCTGCGCGACGAAATGGCTCCGAACGAGCTCCGCGAGCTCGCGGTTATCGTCGACCACGAGCACCCGACGTTGCGCCCCGACGTTCAACGTGCGGGCGATCATAACGATCCAATCCCGCGACGACGAGGGGAATATCACCACGGAAAGTACACAGATGCGTGTACCGCGCCGATATTCTTCTGTAGGCGGGGCGCCTACGAAGTAGGCAAAGACGGCCGTTAGGCTCGGTCCCGCTGGGCGCGGGCGACCTCCAAGTAGCGCATCCGAAGGTCGTACAGCATCGATTCCAGGAGCTTCTGCTCGTCCTCGTCGAGATTGCCCCGGGTCTTGTGCTGCAGCATGGCCAAGATGTCGATGTGTTGCGCCGCGGTCAGCAGGTCCGCCCGGGCCGCGACTTCCTGCGCGTCATCGTCGGCACCGAGCATGTGAGCCGCGTTGGCGCCCAATCCGAGAACGAACTCACTGAAGGACACCGAGGCTTCGGGCCCATCCGTTCCCTCGGGTGGCTGCGGCGCATCGGCCACGGTCAGCTCCCCTGGCGATCGGGGTCGTCGGGGCCCCCGGGCAACGGACCCAACGGCGGAATACTCGTCTGATGGGCCACGCTCGGGGGCGTCGCGCTCAGCGGCGATGCGGGCAACGGCGCCGCCGTCGCGGGCGGGAAGCCGTGGGCCGGATGAATGGGCGCCGGGGGCGGGCGCGGCGGCTCGGGAACCGGCGGCAACGGCTCCGCCTGGGCCTCGGCGTCCTTTCGCTGCTCCTCGGCGAATTGCGCCTCGTAGTCGACAAAGGTCGCTTCGTCCGTAAGGTCGGGCAAAGACTCGAGGTGTTTGTCGAGCGCGGCGCGGTCGAGCCGACCTTTCTTGAGGTAGCGCTGGATGGTGCGCACATCCATCTGGCTGAAATCCATCGGGCCAGAGCTACGCACGGACCTAAGGAGAGTCAAGTCGACATGTTTTCGGGGATTCGATAACCCACCCGACAAGGCGACGCTTGCCCCGAGCGTACACATAGTCTTTTACGGCGCTGAGGATTCGATGGTTCAGACCGGAGCCGCGCCCGACATCCGGGCTTTGATGGGGGTGATCCAAGAGGAGTCGGCGTTCGTCGACCTCCTCCAAAACGAGGTGGGCAAGGTCATCGTCGGCCAGAAGACGATGGTCGACCGAGTGCTCATCGGCCTGTTGACCGGGGGGCACATCCTTCTCGAAGGCGTGCCCGGCCTCGCCAAGACCC
This sequence comes from Myxococcota bacterium, assembly GCA_028289325.1. Taxonomy (GTDB): domain Bacteria; phylum Myxococcota; class Kuafuiibacteriia; order Kuafuiibacteriales; family Kuafuiibacteriaceae; genus JANQQN01. The sequence goes on from JANQQN010000323.1 coordinate 2,328, forward strand.
TGACCGTCAAGACCGTCGCCGACGCTATCGAGGCCCAGTTCTCGCGGATGCAGTTCACGCCGGACCTCCTGCCTGCGGACCTGACGGGAACCCTGGTGTTCGACCCCCGTAAGCAAGAGTTCACGCCGAAGCGAGGCCCGGTTTTCGCCAACCTCGTCCTCGCCGATGAGATCAATCGAGCCCCGGCCAAGGTGCAATCCGCCCTGCTCGAGGCGATGCAGGAGCGACAGGTCACCATCGGGGACACGACGTACCCCCTTCCCAAACCGTTCTTGGTGCTCGCGACGCAGAACCCGGTCGAGCAGGAGGGAACCTATCCCCTCCCCGAAGCGCAGACCGACCGATTCATGCTGCACGTCCGGATCACCTACCCCACCCGCGAGGAGGAGCGGGCGATCTTGGACCGAATGGCCAAGAACGACGACCCGCAGGTCCGGCCCGTGGTCGACCTCCAGCGGATCGAGCAAGCCCGATCGGTGGTCCGCTCGATCCACTCCGACGACAAGGTCAAGGACTACATCCTCGACATCATTTGGGCCACCCGAGAGCCGGCGGAGGCCAAGCTCGCCGACCTCGCGGGTCTGATCGAAATGGGCGCCTCGCCTCGCGCGTCGATCGCCCTCGACGTCGCTTCGCGGGCCCACGCGTTCCTGAAGCGGCGTCCGGCGGTCTTTCCCGACGACGTGAAGGCGGTCGGCCCCGACGTGCTGCGCCACCGGATCAAGCTCACCTACGAGGCGGAGGCCGAGAACGTGAAGGTGGAAGACGTCGTGCAGCGCATCTTCGATGCCGTGCCGATCCCCTGATTCGACCCGCGCCACGACGCTTCGATTCGGATCGCATCGATGGAGCAGCACAGCCACAAAGAGATCCTCAGGACGGTTCGACGCATCGAAATCGCGACGCGCCGAGCCGTGAACGCCGAGCTCGCCGGGCGCTACCACTCGGTGTTCAAAGGACAAGGCATGGCGTTTTCGGAGGTGCGGCCCTACGCGCCCGGCGACGACATCCGCCACATCGACTGGAACGTTTCCGCGCGCCACCAGCACCACGGCCTGTTCGTCAAACAGTTCGTGGAGGAGCGTGAGCTCACGGTCACCCTCCTCGTCGACATGTCCGGCTCGGCGGACTTCGGCACTCGAGGCCGCACCAAGCGCCGCCTTCTCGCGCAGGTCGGGGCGCTGCTGGCGTTCTCCGCGATCAAGAACAACGACCGGGTGGCCCTGGTCCTGTTCACCGACGAGATCGAGCTGTACGTCCCGCCCCGCAAGGGCCGTAGCCACGTCCTGCGGGTCATTCGAGAGCTGGTGGAGTTCCATCCGAAACGGACGGGCACGGACATCGGCGCCGCGCTCAGCTACCTCGGGCGGGTGCAGAAGCGGCGTTCGGTGTGTTTTTTACTCAGCGACTTTCTCGACGACGGCTTCGAAACCCCGCTCAAGCTGATGATGACCCGACACGACGTCGTTGCGCTGCGGGTGGTGGACCCCGCCGAACGCGAGCTGCCCGACCTTGGGCTCGTCGAGCTGGTCGACGCCGAAACGGGAGGCAGCCAGGTCGTCGACACCTCTGATCCCAACGTCCGAGCCGCCTACCACCTCAGCCGGGCCCGGGCCGAGACCGAGGCCAAGCGCCGGCTGCGCCAACTGGGCTGCGACGCCGTCGACCTCAGCACCGACGGCGACTTCGTAACCCCGCTCGTCGGCTTCTTCCGGGTTCGCTCCGCCCGACTCCGGGGAGGCCGCTGATGCGCCGCCGGGCGCGGGCCATTGGCCCGACCGCGACCGCGCTCGCCGTCGGCGTCTTCTTGGCCGTCGGCGGGGCCGGCCCCGGCGCTTCGGCGGCCAGCGCGCAGTCCGGTGACGCGCCGCTGACGGTGACCGCGCGGCTGGACCTCGAGGCCCCCGCGGACGCGGTTCCGCTCGGCGCACCGTTTCGGCTGATCATCGAAGCGCGCCATCCGCCGGGGGGTATCGCGCTGCTTCCGGAGACCGTCGACGTCGGCGCGGACGTCGTGGAGCGGGTCGAGGCCCGCCGCCACGAGCGTCTGCAGGAGGGGGAAGACGTCGTCGACCGGTACACGCTCGAGCTGCTGGCGTTCGAGGCCGGCGATCGAACCATTCCTCCCATCACCCTCGCCTTCGGTGATGCCGTCGCCGAGACCGCGGGCCTCGGCATCTACGTGCTGTCCGGATTCAGTGAAGAAGAGGAGCCCGTCGCCACGTCGACCCAGCCCGAGGCCATCGCCGCCCTCGAGCAAATGGCGGCCGGCAACCCGGCCCCGCGGGTGGTGTTCGTCGAAGACACGGCCATCCTGTCCTGGCTGTTCTACGCCCTCGTGGTCCTCGGGGTCGCCGCCGTCGCGTACCGGTGGTGGAACCGGCGACGCGCCCGCCCCCAGCCGGTGCCCCCACCGCCCCCGCCGCGACCGGCCGACGAGACCGCGCTGGAGGCGATCGGCGCACTGCGGCAGTCCCCACTTCTTTCTCGGGGCGACTTCAAGACATTTTACACCGAGCTGTCGGTCATCTTGAGACGATACGTAGGCGACCGGTACGGGTTCGAGTCGCTGGAGATGACCTTCGAAGAGCTGATGGCCGCCCTCGAGCCTCGATATACACCCGGCCTGGAAGATCCGGTGCTCCGTCACCTGTTGACCCTTTCCGATCAGGTGAAGTTCGCGAAGTTCGTCCCTCGTAAGGAAGACGGTCTCGACGCGCTCAACCAGGCCGAAAGTCTGGTCAGATCGACGCGGCCAACGCCGGCGCCGACCTTGACCGCGAAAGGGATATCGTAGTGCTGGGCGGTCTGACATTCGGGAGTCCAGGGTTCCTGCTCGGGCTGGTCCCGGTGGCCGGGGTGGCCGGCTATCTGTTGTGGCGACGCCGTACTCGCCGCGACCCCGCCCTCAAGTTCTCGGCTGCCTCCCTGTGGCGAGATCTTCCAACCTCTCCTTGGGCCAAGCTCGCTTGGCTCCCCGACGGGCTTCGAATCTTGGCCCTGACCCTCGTCGTTTTGGCCTTGGCGCGCCCCCAGCACTACCAGGAAGCGTCTCCGGAAGACACGGAGGGCATCGACATCGTGATGGCCCTCGATACGTCGTGCTCGATGCGAGCGGCGGATTTTCAGCCCCGAAATCGAATGGCCGTCGCGAAGCGCTCGATCGCCGATTTCGTCAAGCAGCGCTCGGTGGACCGCATCGGCCTCGTCGTGTTTGCCGGCGAAGCGTCGACGTGGGTGCCTCTCACCCTCGACTACTCCCTTTTGGCCAGTCTTCTCGACGACGTCGACGTCGGCATGCTCCCGGAAGGAACCGCGATCGGCAGTGCCCTGGGGACCGCGCTCAACCGACTGCGAGAAAGCGATGCGGTGAGCCGAGTGGTGGTGCTGGTCACCGACGGAGACAACAACGCCGGCAACATCACCCCTCGGCAGGCGGCGAAGTTCGCCAAGGAGCTCGGGGTGAAAGTGTTCACCATCCTCATCGGACGCGGCGGCGCGGTTCCGTTCCCGGCCGGGCAAGACATCTTCGGGCGACCCATGTTCCGAAACCAGGTCGTACCCACCGATCCCGAGCTGCTGCAGACGATCGCGAGGACCACCGGCGGTGCGGCCTACGAAGCGAAGGACGGGGCTGAGCTCGACGCTCGGCTAGGCGAAGTGCTCGACACGCTGGAGACAACCCGGCTCCAGAATACCGTGTCGTCGGTCCCGAAGTCCGAACTCTTCCCTCTGTTCGTCCTCGCCGCCCTCGCGGTCATGGCTGCCGAAGCTCTGCTGTCCACGACCCGGCTGAGGAGATATCCGTGAGGTTCGATAGCCCTTGGGCCCTTCTCGCGCTCCTGTTGGTGCCCGCCTTCGCATTCGCCCACTGGTACGTCGGTCGAATTCGGGCCCGGCGACTCGAGTCGGCCGGCGACCCTAGCCTGCTCGCTTCAATGGCGTTGATCAGCCCGTCGAGCTCCGCGATTCGAACGGTGCAGATCGCATTGACAGGCTTCGCTCTCGCCCTGGTCGCGGTGGCTCTCGCCCGGCCGCAGTTCGGCTTGCGGACGGAGGTCCGCCGAGCCCGAGGCATGGACGTCGTCATCGCCCTCGATCTGTCGCGATCGATGCTGGCGCAAGACGTCGTTCCGTCCCGGCTCGCGCGCGCCCGCATCGAGCTGAGCGACCTGGTCGACAAACTGAAGGGCGACCGGGTCGGTCTGCTGGGGTTCACGTCGCTGCCGCTGCCGCTGTGCCCGCTGACGGTGGACCGCGCCGCGCTCAAGCTCCAGCTCAACTCGGCCAGCCCCGACGACCTGCCGCGGGGCGGCACGGCCATCGGGGCCGCGATCGAAGAAGGACTCAAGATGCTCGAGAACGCGCGGGCCACGGGGGCCAGCCAGGCCATCGTGGTGGTCACCGACGGCGAGGAGCACGAAGGTGACCCCGAAGCGGCGGCGAAGAAAGCGGCGGAGGCCGGCGTTCAAGTCCACGTGGTCGGCGTCGGCTCCCGAACCGGCGAGCCCATCCCGCTCGTCGACAAACAGGGCCGCAGCCGCGGTTATCTGAAGGACCGTTCCGGCAAGACCGTCGTCTCCCGCCTCGACGAAGCGATGTTGCGCAAGGTCGCCGATGCGGGCTCCGGTCTCGTGGCCCTCCCCGGGGCCCAAGGAGGCATCGATCTGAATCCCGTGCGCCGCCACCTCGGGACCCTGCGGCGGGCGGAGCTCGAAGACCGGGTGGTCCGCGTCTACGAAGAGCGGTACCAGTGGTTCTTGGTCCCCGCCTTCGTGCTCCTTCTTCTGGCCGCGGTTCTTCGGCCCGGTAAACCCAAACCCAAACGGCGCCTGATGGTGTCCGGCCTCACCGTGCTGCTGGTGGCCCTCAGCAGCCCGGCCAGGGCCCAAGGACCGCTCGAATCCGAGGACCCCGATGTCGCCGCCGGCAACGCCGCCCTCGCCGACGGGCGGGCGGTCGAAGCCCGACAGGCCTACCAACGGGCGATGGACCGGCTCGGGGACCGCGCCGACATCGCCTTCAACCGGGCCCTCGCTGACGTCGAGCGCGGAGAGCTCGACGAAGCGATCGCGGGCTTTCAAGCCGCCGCCAATCAGACCACCGACCCCGCACTCCGCGGCCGAGCCGCCTATGCGCTGGGCAACACCCTTCGACAGCTGAAGCGATACGACGAGGCCCTAAAGGCTTACAAAAACGCGCTGCTCGCCGACCCGGGCCTCAGCGGCGCCCGTCGCAACTACGAGATCACTCGGCGCATGAAGGCCATTCAAGACCTGCAGCCCAAGAACCCGAACAACGACGGCGATCAGGACAACAACGATTCGCCGGACGGGGGGACCGGCGATGGCGGTCCTTCCGACGGCGGGGGTCGTGGCAACGGCGGGGGCGATGGCGGCCCACCCCCCGACGCCGGCACCTCGGGCGACGGAGGCGACATGCCCGACGCGGGGGGAGGACAAGGCCCACCGCCCGATGCGGGACCCGACCAGGGCGCTGACGGCGGAACGCCCGACGCATCGGGGGCTCAGCCGCCGCAGCCGGCGGAGAACGAACCGGCCGACGAACCGGAGGTCGACCGCCAGCAGGCGGAGGCGATCCTCGACGCGCTTCAGGATCAAGAAGAAGCGCTCAAACGCGAGAAGCTGTTGAAGCGCTTCAAGGGCCGCGCGGTCACGAAGGATTGGTGATGAAGACGGTGCAGTCGATGATCCTTGCCGCGGGGGTGGCCGCGGCTGTCCTCACCGCGGCCTCCCCCGCCGCGGGCCAGTCGGTCAAGGTCCAGACGTCGCTGTCGGAGCCGACGGTCGCGGTCGGCGACGTGGTCACGCTTCAGATCACGGTCACGGCCAAGGTCCGGGGCACGATCCGGGTTCGAGTGCCTCCCGTGGACGGGCTGACGGAGCTCGCCCAGCAACAGAGCCAATCACAGTCGATCTCCCTGTCCGCCGCCGGCCAGCAGGTCCTGATCCAGAACGTGTACACGATCGACTACCGGGCGGATCGACCCGGGAAGTACACGATTGGGCCGGTGTCGGCCCGAGTCGGCAAACGCAGCGCGCGCAGCACCGCCGTTCGCCTCACCGTCCAGGGAGAAGCAGCGATCAAGGCGCGGGCCGCCGACGCGGCCGCAAATGAAGTCGCCGCGCCCGAACCCGAAGAAGGGACCCTCTTCCTTCGGTACCGCGTGAACCGAGACAACCCCTACCTCGGGCAGGAAGTCCTCCTCGACCTCGAGATCATCAGCGAGCCGAATCAAGGCTTTCAGGTCGAAGAGACCACCGGGCTGCCCGACGTAGAGGGGTTCTGGACCCAGATCCTCGAGCAGCCCCGCCGGCTGAAGCCGCGCCGGGTCACCATCCGCGGCAAGCGCTATACCTCGTACCGGATCTGGCGAGCCGCGCTTTATCCGCTGACCGCCGGTACGCTGACGCTCCCTCCCGTCAGCATGACCTTCAGCCAAGGGGCCGGTCTGTTTCGGACCGGCCGCCGCTTCCGGCGGCGCGCGCGCGCGGTGCGCCTGGAGGTCAAGCCGCTGCCGTCGGAGGACCGGCCGAGCGACTTCGTCAGCACCAACGTGGGCAAGTACCGCCTGACCGCGAAGGTGGATCAGAAGCGGGTACCGGCCGGCAAGGCGCTGCTGTACACCGTTCGGCTCTCCGGCAAAGGCAACGTCGCGTCGGCCAAGCTGCCGACCATCGGCGACATCCCCAACTTCCGGGTGTTCGCCCCCACGGTTCGCGACGACGTCGAAGCCGACGCCGCGGGCATCCGCGGCTACAAAGAAGCGGAATACCTGCTCATGGCCCAAAAGGGGGGCTCGCTCAAGATCCCCAAGATCGAGCTGCCGATCTTCGACCCGACGACCGGAAAGTACCGTCGGCTGACCACGAAGGCGATCTCGGTGCGGGTCGACGGCGAACCGGACCCCACCACCACGATCGCACCGCCTCCGCCCCCGCCGGTGGCGGCGGCGGCGACGCCCGGCACCGATCCGCTCCGCCCGCTCCGATTCGCGTCCGACCTGTCGACGCCCTCGCCGCCGCCCTGGGATCACGGCTGGTTTTGGCTGCTGCTGTTCGCCCCTGGATTCGCGTCGGGCGGGGTGGCGGCCTGGCGTTCGTCCAAGCTCCGCAACGCGATCGTGACCCCCCGCAGTCCGCGACAGACCGTGGCCAAGGAAGCCCTGGATCTGTTGGCCGCGGCCACGGCCGACGTTGACGAAGGGCGACTCCCCGACGCCCACGCGAAGGTTGCCGAGGCGCTCCGTAGCTGCGGTTCGACGGCCTTGGATGTCTCTTTACAGGGCCTGACCCTCGACGCGGTGGCCGCCGAAACCCAGGCCCGCGGTCTGAGTGAAAGCGACGCGCGAGACCTCGTTCGCCTGCTGGAGGCCGCCGACTACGCGCGGTACGCGCCTTCGCAGCTCACCGCCAGCGCGACCCGAGCGGACATTCAGCGCGCCGAAGCCCTGATCGGCGTTTTGTCCCAGCCGCCGGGGGGCGAATCATGACGCCGTGGATTCTCCTGATGGCGCTCGCCGCCCCCCCTGCCGCGAAGGCCGACTTCACGGCCGCCAACGAGCGCGCCCTCGACAACGATCTGCGGGGGGCCATCGCCCTGTACGAATCGCTCCTCGACCGGGGGGTCAACAACCCCGATGTCCTGTTCAACCTCGGCAACGCCTACGCGAAGAACGATCAGCCGGTGGAGGCGGTCATCGCCTACGAGCGCGCTTTGCGGCTGAGCCCGAGCGACCCGGACATCATGGCGAACCTCGAGGTGGTGCGGAGTCGACTCGACCCGAACCACAATCAGGCCAACATCGCGGCCCCCGAGTCTCCCTTGACGGCCGCCGACGCCTTCGCCCCCTGGGTCGCGCTGCTTCCCCCCCGCGTGGCCGCGGTCGCGCTGCTGGTCGGCAACGCCCTGTTTTGGCTCGGCTGGTGGGTGCGTCGGCATCGAGTGACGCTGCTATCGGTGGGGGGTGGACTGGCCGCGATCAGCGCGCTCATCGTCGTCGCGCAGGCCATCGTCGCCGCGGACGAGGTCGCCATCGTGCGCCGACCCACCGCCCTTCGCGAGGGCCCTCGACCGCAGTTTCGGGCCGCCGGCCCCGCCGCGCCCGGCACCCGGGTCCGGATCATCGGCGACAACGGCAACTGGCGGGAAGTCCAACGCGACGACGGCACAACAGGGTGGGTG
>JANQQN010000327.1 GCA_028289325.1 Myxococcota bacterium
CTTTGGTAAGCCGTGTGCGGGCAAATCGCACGCACGGTTTGAACGGGGGCCTTACCGGAATTCGGTCCCAGGAAGAAGGAAGGTAAGGTCTACCAATGGTGATGTCCCGCTCCGTGTGTCCCCACGATTGTCCCGGCGCGTGCGCGCTCGACGTCGAGGTTGGCGATGATGGTCGTTTGGTCCGCCTGAGCGGGGCCAAGGAGATGCCGTACACCGACGGCGTGATCTGCGCGAAGGTCGGGCGGTACGAAGAACGAGTGCACCACCCCGAGCGACTTCTCCATCCGCTGATTCGGACCGGGGCCAAGGGCGAAGGAAGATTCCGGCCCGCGTCGTGGGACGAAGCCCTCGATCTCGTTGGACGGCGGTTCTCGGATGCCGCCCAAACCCACGGCCCAGAGGCGGTGTGGCCCTACTATTACGCGGGGACGATGGGATTGGTGCAGCGCGATGGCATCGAGCGGCTGGTCCGGTGCATGGGCTATTCGCGGATGGGTAAGACCATCTGCTCGAGCATTGTGAAGGCTGGACTGCAAGCGGGTATCGGGGGCTTATACGGGACCGACGCCCGCGATATGGCCGACAGCGATCTCGTTGTCGTCTGGGGCATGAACCCGGTCTACACCCAGGTCAACGTCATGACGTGGATCGCCAAGGCTCGACGTCAGGGCGCCAAGCTGGTGGTCATCGATCCCCATCTCAACGCGACGGCCGAGAAAGCCGACCTCCATCTTCCCGTCCTGCCGGGGACCGACGACGCCCTGGCGTGCGCGATGATGAACGTCATGCTCGCCGAAGGGCTCGCGGATCGCGCATTTTTGGCCGAGCGCACCGACTTCGACGCGACCGTCGAAGCCGAGCTGTCCGAATGCACTCCCGCCTGGGCCGCGGCCCTCACCGGGCTCGACGAGCAGACCATCGTCGATTTCGCTCGAATGTATGGCTCGGCCCAGCGGCCGTTCATCCGGGTCGGCTATGGTTTTACTCGGTCTCGAAACGGCGCCTATCGAACCCAAGTGGTCAGCTGTCTGCCCGCAGTGAGCGGCGCTTGGCGCCGCCCTGGGGCCGGGTTTCTGGCCGCGTCGGGGGGCTTCTTCCATGTGGACAAGACCTTGATCGAAGGGCTCGACGTCCCCACGTCCGCCCGGACCCTCGACATGTCTCAGCTGGGTCGGGTGTTGACCGGCGACCCGACCGCTCTGCGCGGCGGGCCTTCGGTGACCGCGATGCTGGTGCAAAACAGCAACCCGGCGGCGGTCGCCCCCGAGCAGGGCAAGGTTCTCGAAGGGCTGGCCCGAGACGACCTATTCCTGTGCGTCCACGAGCAATTCATGACCGATACTGCTCGTTATGCCGACGTGGTTCTGCCGGCGACGATGTTCCTCGAGCACCCCGACCTCTACACGTCCTACGGCCACACGTTCCTCCAGGTCGCGAAACCGGTTCTGGTCCCGCCGGCCGAAGCCCGCACCAATCACGCGGTCCTCCAGGGGCTCGCCGCCCGGCTCGGCGCGACCCACGAGGGCTTTACGCTCGACGAGTGGTCGATCATCGACCGCACCCTGCGTGCGTCCGGTTACCCGTCGGCCGATGATCTGTACGCTCAGCGGTGGCTCGACGTGAGCAAGGAGCCCGGTCAAGTCGACTTGCGAAAGCGCTTTCCTCAACCCGATGGAAGATTCCGATTCCGGCCTCGGTGGAACGAGCTCGGCGCCGGCGAGGGCGAGGTACCGGCCCGGCTCGGACACTGGGCCATCAACGATACCGCCCACCCGCTGCGGCTGGTGGCCGGTCCGGCCCGAAACTTTCTCAACTCCTCCTTCACCGAGACCCCGACCGGCCGCAAGCGCGAAGACCGGCCGACGGTGAAGGTCCATCCCGTCGACGCATCCGAGGTGGGTGCCGCGGACGGCGCACTGGTGGCCATCGGCAACGACCGGGGAGAGGTGGTGCTCCACGCCGAAGTGACGGACCGGGTGCGGCCGGGGGTGTTGGTCGTCGAGTCGATCTGGCCGAGCCAAGACTTCGTCGAGGGGCGGGGGATCAACACCTTGACCGCCGCGGAGTGGGTCGCCCCGTCGGGCGGGGCGGCGTTTCACGACACGTCGGTTTGGCTGCGGCCGCGGGGATGACCGCGGCCGGGCGCCGCTACCGCGTCAACCTATAGCTTGAGGAGCAGTGGTCCAACCCGTAGGGCGAATGCCGGAGCTTCCCCGGCGAGAGCAGCTGTGATTTGAGCGAAGAGGTGACCGCTCGCTGGGACGCTCTCATCAAAGGCGCGCTGGTGTTCGACGGTTCGGGGGACCCACCGGTTCGAACCGACGTCGCGATTCACGGCGGACAAGTGTCCGCCATCGGCGCCGACTTGGCGCCGGCGCGCGCCGAGCGGGTCGTCGACGCCAAGGGCCGTTGGCTGATGCCCGGGCTTCTCGACATTCACACCCACTTCGACCTCGAAGTGGAGCTGCAGCCGGCGCTCAAGGAAGCCGTCCGCCACGGGACGACCACGGTGGTGATGTCGAACTGTTCGATCGGGCTCGCGTTCGGCAACCAGCGGACCGCCGACCAAGATCCGATCGTCGATTGCTTCGCTCGGGTCGAGAACATGCCGAAGCACGTCCTCAAGAAGGCCGCCGACAAGGCCACGTGGCGAACGACCGGTGAATACCTGCAACACCTGGCCGCCCTCCCGCTCGGCCCCAACGTGGTCCCTCTCGTTCCGTGGTCGATGCTTCGCATCGAAGTCATGGGCCTCGAGGCTGCCGTGCGCCGCAACGCCACGAAGCCGGAGCTGGAGCGAATGACGGCGCTGGTGGAGACCGCGATGGAGCAAGGGTACGTCGGGATGTCCACCGACGCCCTGCCGTTTCATTACCTGGCCAACGACCCCCATCGTCAGCGCCGGATTCCTTCGCACTACGCGTCGTACGGCGAGCTCCGTCGACTGACCGGGGTCATCCGGCGCTTCGGCCGCGTGTGGCAGGCGACGCCGCCCAAAGACTCCCCGCTGGACATCGTCAAGACGTTCATCTTGACCAGTGGTCGCCTTTTTGGTCGCCCGCTGAAGGTGACCGCAGTGGCCGCGCTCGACGTGGCCACCAATCGCGGGCTCGCGAAGCTGGGCGTCCTTTTGACCCGGATCCTGAACTCCAAGCTGCTCAACGGACGGTTTCGGCTCCAGGCGTTGGCCGCCCCGTTCAAGGTCTATTCGGAAGGCGCGTTGACGCCGCTCGCTGAAGAGATACCCGAACTGCGCGTGCTGAATGAGCCCGACCTCGAAGATCGCGAGGCCCGTCAGGCGATCATTCGGGATCCCGAGTGGCGCCGTCGATTCAAGCGAATGTGGTCCACCGGAAAGACCGGTTTCGGGCTCGCCCGGCTCAAGCGTTGGTTGAAGCGAGAAGACCTGGCGCTGTCGCGAGACCTGTCGGAGATGGTGGTTCATCGATGTCCGGTGCCCGAGTGGGCAGGCCAAGACTTAGCGTCGATCTACGCCCGACTTCGTCTGTACCAGGCCACGGGCGAGGGTGCCCGGTCGGACGCCGAGCGCGCGGTGTTCGAAGGCGCGCCGCGCCCTGTCGAGGACGACGGCGCCTTCTTCCTTTACCTGCTCGAGACGATGGACACCGATCTGTATTGGTGGACGGTGACCGCGAACCGAGAACCCGCGATTTTGAAGCGTCTGTTGACCGACGACCAGATGCTTCCTGGCTTCAACGACAGCGGTGCTCACCTTACCAATATGGCGTTTTATGACGCCAACCTTCGCGGGCTGAAGGTGGTGGCCGAGGACGGCGTCGAAGCCGTCGCCCGCCACGTATGTCGACTGACTTCCGCCCCTGCCGAGTTCTTTGACCTCGACGTGGGACGGATTCGGGTCGGCGCCCAAGCGGATCTCGTCTTGGTGGATCCCGACGCGCTCGCCGCCTACGACGGCGAGGCGAAAATGACCGAGGTGTACCGCGAAGACTTCAAGCATTCGCAGCTCGTCAATCGCTCCGACGGGGTGGTGACCGGGGTGTGGATTCGCGGCCACCAGGTCTGGGACGGCGAGGCCTTCGACCCTCACCTCGGCACGGTACCTCTCGGCCGATGTCTGACCGCGAAGAGCGCGGTGGCCGGCGGCGGCAGAACGGCTACAGAAGACGATGTCTAACACGGCCCGGTGGTCGTCGGCCCAGAATCCGTCCTGCGGCTTCGGGCCCGCCATCCGAGAATCAGCAGTGCCCCTATGCCCAGCCATACTGCGGCTCTGTCGCCGTCGCGCCCCGACGCTCGGCATCCGCAGCCGTCGGATGGCAGCAAGAACTCGACGGCCAAGGTTTGGGTTTGCGTGCTGACCCCACCGCGCGCGGTGCCCCCGTCGTCGGTGACCTGAACGGTGATCGTGGCCGGCCCGGCCTCGGTGGGGATCAGCGTCACCTCAGCGTCCGCCGCCGACAGGCGATCGATGGTCACGGACTCGACCCGAGAGGGAGGATCGACGGTCACGTCGATGGTCAAGTCTTGACCGAGCTCCCGAGGCCCAGCGGAGAGCTCGGTCACTCGGATCACGATGGGTCCCGTCGTGCCGGGTGGCGCTTCGAGGCCGAACGACGGCGGATCGTTGACCGGGTCGATACGAACGGGAATCTGAACCTCGGTCTCGTCGTCGCCTCCGTTAGTGAGGCCGCCGTCGTCCAGAAACCGGACGATCACGTCGCCGGCCCCTGAGGCGTTGGCCACCGGGGTGAAGCTGACGGTGGCGGTGGTCCCTTCTCGGACGGCGCTAAGGTCGGTGAGCAGCTCCCCGGCGTTGGTTCGAACGTCGACGGTGACCGTCTGTCCCTGTTCGTTGGTGGGGCCGGCTCGGATTCCCGTCAGCAAGACGGATTGCCGACCCGCGTCTTCGAGCAGCGGGTTCAGGGCCGGCGGAGGATCGATGGTCGGCGGATCGTTGGTCGCCGAAACGTCGAGCGTGACCTCGGCCGTGCTCGACGTGCCGGCCCTATCCTCGACCCGATACGCGAAAGAAAAGGTTCCTGCCTCGTCGGCGGGCGGGACGAAGGTGAACACCCCGTCGGGTCGAAGTTCGAGCTCTCCAGCTTCGACGTCGCGGGCGACGGTCGCGGTCAGCACGTCATCGGCGTCGACGTCGATGTCGTTGACCAGCAGCCCGATCGACGATGTGAACCGCTGGTCTTCGCGCAGCGAGTAAGCATCGTTGGCCGCCTGCGGCGGATCGTTGATGGGTAGAATATTGACCGTGAGCTGGCGGACGCTGGTGTCCTGTCCGCCGTCGGCGGTGCCGCCGTCGTCCTGGGCGGTGACGGTCAAGGTGGTGGCCCCGCTCGCGTTGGGCACCGGCGCGAAGGTGAAGCGCAGGTCGGCGCCGATCTGCCCGCTGAGCGTCGGATCCGGCACCAGGCGGGGGTCGTCGGAGGTCACGGTCACCGACACGATGCGCTGGTCGCTCTCTCGAGCCGGACCGGGCGTGATCCCTGACAGGTCGACGGTCCGGGGACCCGAGTCCTCGTTGACGGTCAAGGGATCCGGCAAGGCGGCGAGGGATGGGGGCTGATTGACGGGCGGAGCGAGGGTGGCCCGAAACGCGCCTCGTCCGTGGGTGAAGGCGTACAGGGTCAACGGATCGGCGAATTCCAACGTCTCGACCACGGTGTTCGTGAATCCGTCGTTCGCGTTGGCCCAGTCTTCGCCGTTGAGCGATACGAAGATGCCAAGGTCGGTGCCGAGGTACCGGTTCTCGGGGGCCTGGGGCTGGATGACCACGGTGTGGATAGGAATATCGGGCAGGCCGCCGGTCTCGTCGGTCCACGTCTGACCTCCGTCGACGGTTCGAAACACGCGCTCGCCGCCATAAAAGGAGTTGGTGACCCAGACTGTATTTCCGCTTGGGTCGTTACCGTCGACCTCGATCCAGCTGATGTACGCGTCCGACGAGAAAGGGGGGGTGACGTCGTTCCAGGTCGTACTCGCGTTCGCGTTCGACGCGTCGACGGTCAATACGTCGCCGTTCGTGGTGCCCGCCCACACCCGATCGCCATTGTTGGGATCGATCGCCCACGCGGAGATCGACTCGTCGAACGCGGCGCCGAGCGCCGACCACCGCACGTCCTGGGCCGTGGGGGCACTGACCGCGTTCTGGGTTCGCCACGGGATTCGACCTCCGTACCAGATCGTGTCCGCATCCGAGGGGTCCTGGCGGAAGGGAGCGATGAACAGGAACTCCTGGCCGGATTCGGTGATCTGTCCGGGACCGTCGACGATGTTCCGAAAGATGTCGTTGTCGCGGCCTCGCCGCAGAGATTTGCCCGTCGTTTCCAGGAACAGGGTGCCGTCGACGTCGAAGCCTACGTAGCCGCCGTCGCCGCCGAACAGCTCGGTCCAGCCGTTCGTGCCGAATTCGTCTCTCGAATAGAGGGTTCCGTTGTCTTGGGTCCCGCCCGCGTAGCCGGGCAACACCCCGGCCAGCGGACGCCCGTGGTAGAACTGGGTGACCTCGTAGCCGTTGTTGAGGCTCGTCCAGCTCACCCCTGAAGAGGCTGGGGTGCACAGCTCCGACGGCTGGTCGGCGGTCTCGCCGTCGAGGGCGGCGTCGGTTCTGAACACGCCGCCGTCGTTGCCGACGAACATGGTCTGATTCGCCCCCCCGTCGAAGTCGGGATGAAAAACGATCGTATGCTGGTCGGCGTGAAGATAGGCGCTGTCCTGTCGGCCGACCCACCAGAACCCGATGCCGCCCCAGGTCGCGCCCCCGTCGTCGGAGCGAAATAGATCGATGCCGCCGGCGTAGACCACGTTGGGGTCGTGGGGCGCGACCGCGATGATGTTGTCGTACCACCCTTGGTGGAGCAGAAAGTCGGATTGCGCATTGCAGACGCTGAAGTTGGCGGCCAATGGATTCGTGAGCAGCAGCCAGTTCGGCTCCCGGCGGTCGAAGCTGCCGGCGACGCGGGGCGTCCAGCTCGCCCCTCCGTCCTCGCTGCGGTACACGTTGAGCAACCGCTGGTCGCCGATCGCGTCGGCGACCAGCGCGTACATGATCGACGGGTCGCTGGGGGCGATCGCCAGGTCGGCGCGGCCCGCGTCGTCGGGGCTCAACACCCGGTCCCAGGTGTCCCCGCCGTCCAGGCTGCGGTACAGGCCGTCGTTCAGGAAGATCCCACTCCACGCGATGAGGACGTCGGGAGTGACGTCGTTTCGAACCTCGATGTCCGTGAATCCGGCCACCGTGTCGTCGGCCTGAGCGATGCCCGGGGGCGCGGTCCCGTTGCCGATCAGCAGCTCTACCGATCCGTCGGCTTCGAGCCGATAAACGCCGGTCCGGGTCGCCGCGTAGATCACGTTGGGGTCGTTGGGACTCGCGACGATCTTGTTGACGTAATGAAAATCGCTGTTCGCGGTCTCGGGAAGCTGGGCCCAGGTCACGCCTTCGTCCAGGGACCGGAAGATGCCGGCACCGCGCACCGAGTCGAAGTTGAAGAAGCCTTCCCCGGTGCCTGCGTAGATGACCGATGGCTGGACTTCCGGTGCGCCCTGGCGCTGAAAAGCCATGGTGGTGACGGCGAGGCTGGCCATCGCGTCGTCGAGCGGGGTCCAGGACTGGCCGCCGTTCGCCGTCTTCCAGATCCCACCCGCGACCCCCGCCGCGTACATCGTCGACGGGACGCGCGGGTCGATGAGCAGGGCCCGAGTTCGGCCTCCGATGTTGCCAGGGCCGAGCGCGGTCCAGCTGCTGACTTCGCGGGCCACATCCGCGTCGGTCGAGGCCGCGTCGAGGGCCACGCCGCGCGCGATGTCCAAACGAGGCATACGGCGCACATGATCCTTCGCTCGGGCGAGTCGAGCGTGATCGATAGGAAGTCCGCCGGTTCGCTGCTGGAGAAAGAAAGCTTGCGCTTGGGCCGGGCGATCGTAAGGCGCTCGCGGGCGGTCTGCTTTGCTCCGGACGTGGCGGACCGCCGCGCGCATCGCGCGACGGAGGCCGGGATCGGGATCCGGCCCTTCATGAGCGATGTCGAACGCGATGAGGCTCGCGATCGCCGCTGCGCTGGCAACGGCAATGAGCCAGGGTCGTCGTGGTTTAAACGCGAACAAGGCCCCCAACGTCTATCACCGAACGGCGCGATCGATGCAGATCTCCGTTCGCCGTGTTCCGAGCCTTCCGTCCTGTTCCGAGGTATGGACGCCAAAGGTCCAGGTGGTAAAATGCACCGTGGTCCATCGCATCCGTTCTGGTGTTCCTGACGACACGATCAGCCTCGCGGAGCTCGCGGAGACGACCTTCCGGGAATCCTTCGCCGCCGATAACACCGCGGCCAACATGGATGCGTACGTGGGGTCGTCGTTCTCGGTCGAAGCCATAGGACGAGAATTGGCCGACGCGGAAACAAACCTGTTTCTCGTCGCCGACGGCGATGCCGATCCCCTTGTGGGGTACGCCAAGCTCCGGGTCGCAGGTCATGAAACGGTGGACGCGGCCCGACCGATAGAGCTGCACCGACTCTATGTTCGCCGCCTGGCCGCAGGTACGGGGCTCGGTCGGGCGCTGCTGAGGGCGGGTGTAGATACGGCTCGGGCCAACGAGCACGACGTCATGTGGCTCGGGGTATGGGAGCACAACCACCGGGCGCGCGCGTTTTATGAGCGGTGGGGCTTTCGGGTCGTCGGTGCGCAGCCGTTCATGTTGGGCAATGAGGCGCAGACCGATCTGATCATGGCCCTCGCGCTGACTAATGCAGGCCAGTAAGCGCGTCGACGCCCATGATGAGCGCGGCGCTGGCTTCGAGGCGGCCGAACGAAGTCTCGGGCGCCTCGAGCCATACGAGCGCATTGTCGTTGTCGAACGTCCAGCTCTTCACCACCACTCGCGTTTTCGTGCCCGATCGGTCGACGACGAACGAGGCAAAGTGAAGGATCGCCGGGGCCTCTTTGCCGGGCACCGACTGCTGCCATCGCTCCACCGGCGAGACGGTGGGACCGGCCGTGGCCACCGCAAGGACCAGCGCCTGATTCGGGGGCTTGGGGAGGTCGTCGTCGTCCGCGAGCTTGGTGCTCCAGTAGCCCCGGCCCTGCAGGACCTCGACCGATAAGCCTCGGCTCGGCGACTTCAGCTGGGCGCCTCGGCGGCCGTCCGAAGACGTCCAGTCGTCGGTGGGCTGGGTGGGGAGGCGGATAGACGGCCCCATCGTGCCCATCGGACGCTCGGTTCGAAACGCGATCGCCGGCCTGGAGGCGGCCGCGGTCGGTTCGGACGTCGCGTCGGCCGGTTTCGAAGTCGCCGCCGTCGGCTTGGACCCAGCCGCGGGGGGAGGGGCGGAAGCCTCGTCGGTGGCCGGACAACCGAAGGCGGTCCCGATGACGAAAATGAAAAGATGGCGATACTTCTGCGCGATCACTTGGTCGATCGTAGCACGGCGGCAGATCCGACCCTCGTCGCCCCTGAATGATCGGACGGCGCTTTTTCAGGCGCCCATGCGGTCGGCCAGGACCGTCGCCACATCGTTGGCGCGGCTGACCGCGCCGTCGATGTGACCGGTATTCTCGCTCGCGGTCTCGGTGGAGATCAGAGCTGGTCGGCGACCAGCGGGGGCGGATACGCGGCGGCCACGTAGCGGGCGAGGGCGATGGCACCGCCGTCGAAGGTCACCCGAAGATGCTGGTCGGCCCGCTCGAGCCGGCGGGCGGGATGGCCGAGCGTGACCGGCACCGGTTCGAGGCGGGCCGCGAGCGCTTCCGCGACGCCTTGCGTGCCCCCGATGATCCGTCGTGCGGGCGACCACGCCCGAGGTAGGCGCCCCGATTAAAGTGCGCAGGCCGGACGGATGCAGACCGGCCTGTGGTTGTTGGCGGGACCCGTTTACCCCAAACCCTTCCTCGCACGCGCACCCCAGACTTCCCCGATCCACCGGATCAGGCCGCATTAAGGACCTACCTATGCGTACGAATTAGTAGCGTCGGTCGGCGGGACCCGCGAGCCCACGAAGGCCACCGCTTGCACGACCGCTTGTGTGCGCGGAAGCTGGTTCCTAATGAAGCTGGACATGGCGGCGTTACCGAGTCGAGCGATCCGCGTCGAGGACGCTCGGCGCGACTTCGGGCCGGTCGTCGACCGGTTCCTCCCTAGTCTGTGGCGGACGGACCCTCTGGCCGACGAGGCGGTCGCCGCGCTGTCGGTCGAAGGTGTCTCTGCCCACGCCCTGGTGGATCGGGCCATCGACGGGGACCGAAACGTTCCGGCGGCGGTACGAGCGCTGGTCGACGCGGCGGCCACGTTTCCGGTGTGGGCCGACGAGCAGCGATTGAACCGGGCCGGCGCGCTCCTGTTTCGGGCGGGGGTGCCGGGGGGCATCGCGCTCGGCGCGAAGTCGCTGCTTTCTGGCTACTGCGCACCGGGCGGCAATAAGCCCCTGATCTGGTCCGGGCGCCTGATGACCGGGGTCAGTCGGCGACTGGCGGAGACCGCCAAGTTCGTGTGCGCGGTCGCTGCCCCCGACGGGCTTCGTCCGGGCGAAGAAGGGTTTCGGATCACGCTGCGGGTGCGGCTGATCCACGCCCAGGTCCGGCGGCTGATCCATGACCGAGGCGGCTGGCAGCGGGATGCGTGGGGTGAGCCCATCAATCAGCACGACATGCTGGGGACGATCTTGCTGTTCGCCCACGCGTGGCTGGATGGCGTGGAGGCCCTCGGGATTCAGGTGACGGCGCCGGAAGCCGAGGACTACGTGCACCTATGGCGAGTTGCCGGTCACATCATCGGCGTCGAGCCCGAGCTGCTGCCGGCGACGCGGTCCGAAGGGCAGCGCCTCGCGGGGATCATCGCGATGACCCAGGACGAGCCGGACGACGACGCGCGGCGGCTGGTGAAGGCCTTTCTCAGTCATCCGATCGATGAGCGGGCGCCGGCTCGGGAGCGACGGGCGGTAGAGCGTCGAATGCAGGCCTACGCAGGGGCGGTTCGGGGGCTCCTCGGTGATGAGCTCGCCGACCAGCTGGCCTTGCCGAAGGACGGCTGGCGGTTCGTGGTGCCGGCGGTGCGGGAGGTGGTTCGTCGGGCCGAGCGCTTACGCCGCACGGTTCCCGGGGGCGATCGCCTCGCCCTGGAGGCCGGTCGTCGCCACTGGAACAACGTCGTCCGGCTCGGGCTCATGGGGATACCGGCCGAGTTCGGCTTGCCTCGGGAGCTGGCGACGTTCGGCGGTCGAGCGGCGTAGATGATCGACGGGTCCGCGGTGGCGTTGGTCCATTCAGAAGAAAGTAGCGATACCGATTCATCCTGCGGCGGAGGAGCGGTAGACTGAGCGCGTGCCTGCTGTCCGTGCCCTGAAGCCAAGTCTCTTTCGGTTCTTCGTCGAGCTGCGCGCTCACAACGATCGGGAGTGGTTCCACGACAACAAGGAACGATACGAAAGCGACGTCAAGGAACCCCTGATCGGATTCATCAACGCGTTCGGGCCGCGGTTGGAAAAGATCAGCGCGAACTTCGTGGCCGACCCGCGACCCCAGGGGGGCTCGATGTTTCGAATTCATCGGGATGTTCGATTCTCCAAAGATAAGTCCCCATACAAGACTCACGCCGCGCTCCAGTTTCGACACGTCAGGGGCAAAGACGTCCATGCGCCGGGATATTATTTGCACCTGGAGCCGGACAACGTCTTTATGGGCGTGGGGCTGTGGCGGCCGGATCGCGACGCGTTGGCGGCGATCCGAGAGGCGATCGTCGAGGACCCCAAACGCTGGACAAGCGCCATCCGCGGTCAGGGATTCAAGGAGCGATTCCAACTGAGCGGCGAGTCGCTCAAGCGCCCTCCGAAAGGCATCGATCCCGACCATCCATTGATCGAAGACCTCCGACGCAAAGACTTCATTGCCGTCCATAACTTCAAGGCGCGGGCGGCGCTGAAGCCGGAGTTTCTGACGGACTTCACCCGCGCGTGTCGGACCGCGTCTCCATTCATGCGGTTCTTGACCGAGTCGATCGGTCTCGACTTCTGACTCGGCTTCATGGGGGTGGAAATTCCCGCCCGTCGTCGGTCGAGCGCTCGTGCGCGCCGTGGGTCCGACGTTCGGTCAGGTCCCAAGACCGCCGGCTGCAAGTATTTCGTGAACACTGGGCCCTCGGGGGTCGAAGTCTCGGGGCTCATGTTAGGGTCCGCGCCGCGCGAGCCGAAGCTCCGCCCAAAAGATCCCCATGAATCTTCTGCGAAAACTGACACTCATTGTCGTCGCGAGCTCGTTCGTGGTCGCCTGTGGCGACGACGGTCAAGACGGCGCGACGGGTCCTGCGGGCCCCGCGGGCCCCGCCGGCCCCACGGGCGCGGCGGGTCCGGTCGGCCCCACGGGTTCCACCGGCGCTGACGGAGGCGATGGCCAAGACGGAACCTCGAGTCTGGTTCGTCAGACCCCCGTCGGCGCGCTCAATGAAGCCTGCTTTCAAGGTGGTATCCAAGTCGACTCCGGCGTCGACGACAACGACGACGGCGTACTGTCCGACGCCGAGGTCGACAACACCTCGTTCATCTGCGCGCCGACCCAGCTGAATGATGCGCAGAACTTCGTGCGCATCGCGACGTTCCCGGTCTGCGCGATCC
>JANQQN010000252.1 GCA_028289325.1 Myxococcota bacterium
CCGAACAGCACCTGCACGGTCACCAGCGCGGCATACACGGTGGCCACGGTTGCCTGGTGCCGGTCCGGATCGATGAAAGCAAGCGCCGCTTGCCGCGCCGGCGGCGGGCCCGCACCTTTAGGTCATGGCGTCCGAAGAGCCGGCCTCACCCAGCGACGGCGATGGCGATGGCGACCGCGACCGGTACGCCTCGCTGCACGACCTCATCGACGACGACCCCTACGTCAAGGCGCCGTTTTGGCCGCCGATTCTCCTCGGCCTGGGCCTGGTGGCGGTCATCTCGCTGATCATTCTTTGGCGTCATGGGGTTGTCAGCTTTTGACACCAGGACGCCGGTCCCGCCGCGGGTGATCGGTATACTCGACCTGTGGATTCCCAGGAAGCACAGCGGCTGCGGGCGTCCGAGGAAAAGTACCGGCGCATGGTGGAGTCGGCCAACGACGCCATCCTGTCGATCGACACCGAGACCGGCCGGGTCCTCGGCGCCAACCGCCAAGCCTGCTCCATGACCTCCTATTCGGTGGTCGAGCTGCAGACCCGCGCTGTCTGGTCGCTGCATCCCCCGGAGGAAGAAGAAGCGGCCCGGGCCCTGTTCGAGCAGGTTCGGCGGGACGGTGAGGGCGCCTGCGACGAACTGCACTTTCAGCAGCGGGACGGTCATCGGGTGGCCATCGACGTGCGCGCGAACGTCATCGAATTTGCGGGGCGGCGGGTCATCCAGCGGATATGCCGAGACATCACCGAGCGCCGACAGCGAGAACGGGCCCTCGCGCGTCATCGGGCCCTCGAAGACCTGGTGCTCGACATCTCCACCCGCTTCATCGGCCTGGAGGCCGGCAAGGCGGGCAACCGGGTCATCCGGCAGGCGCTCACGGACCTCGGTCGTTTCGCCGCCGTCGAACGCAGCTACGTATACGTCCTCGAGGGCGACGACGGCATGAGCCAGATGTTCGTGTGGGGCTCCGACGAGATTCCCGCGTTCGAGACCGAGCGAAAGGTCAGCCTCGCCGGGTTCGAGTGGGCCTTGGCCCGGCTCGAAGCCGACGAAACCGTGGCCTACAGCAAGGTCGAGGCCTACCCGTACGAGGGCGAGGTCGCGACCCCCCGGATCCGCGAGCTGGCGCTGCGGTATCCGGCGCCGGGGGTCGAACCCGGGCAGGTCGCGGTGCTTCGCAACAGCGTCGCAGTGCCGATGCGCAGCGAAGGCCGGCTCCTCGGCTTTTTGGGGTTCGACCGGCTGGGCGCATCGATGCAGTGGTCCGACGAGGAGCTTCGGCTGCTGCGAACGATCGGGAACATTTTGGGCAACGCGCTGGCGCGAATGGCCGCTGAGGAGGCGCTGATGGAAGCGAACGATGCGCTCGAAGCGAAGGTCGAACGGCGGACGCGGCAGCTGCGCGAAAAGCAGGCCCAGCTCGTCCAGTCCGAGAAGATGGCCTCCTTGGGCCAGCTCGTGGCCGGCCTGGCCCACGAGATCAACACCCCCCTCGGGGCCTTGGTCAGCGGCAGCCGAACCCTCCGCCGTACGCTGGAGCGCATCGGGTCCCACCCCGGGGTCGTGGGCGTCGACGATGGTTCCGTGCACCGATGGGCGGAATCCGCAGGGCTTCTTGCGGAGACGATGCAGGAGGCGGCGGGTCGTATCGATCAGGTGGTGACCAGTCTGCGGCGTTTCGCGCGGCTGGATCGATCCGCGGTCGGTGCGCTGGATATGCGGGAGGCGGCGGAAGACGCGTTGAACCTCATTCGGCCCCGGCTCGCGCCGGGGGTCACCGTTCACTGCGAGTTCGACGAAGTGCCCCCGGTCACCTGCCGAGCGGCAGACATCCACCAGCTGCTGCTGAACCTGCTCCTCAACGCGTGCGCCGCGGTTCCCCCCGGGGGTCAGATCTGGGTGCGGTTGTCCATGGACGCCGCCGGCATTCGCGCCGAGGTCGAAGACACGGGGGCCGGCATACCCGCGGCCATCCTTTCTCGCATCTTCGATCCGGGTTTCACGACCAAGGGGGTGGGGGTCGGCGCCGGTCTCGGACTCGCGATCGCGCATCAGATCGTCGACGAGCATCGCGGTTGGATCCGGGCCGAGTCACCGGCGGGGGCGAAGTTGACCGTGTGGCTACCCCTGCGACCAGAGGGTTTGAGCCTCGGATGAGGGCGGCGGCCGCTTGCCGCCTTGGTCAACGGCGAGGCTTGGGTTATCTGCACCGTAATGCGGTTCGACAGGGTAGCGATCGCGAGTGTGGGTTATGAACTTCCGCCCCACGAGCTGACCTCGGAGGCCATCGAAGATCTGCTCGCGCCGCTGTACGCTCGCCTCGGGCTACACGCCGGTCGCTTGGAGCTCATGACCGGCATTCGCGCTCGTCGCTACTGGACGGGCCCCGTCCGGCCGAGCGCGGTGGCGGCCGCGGCCGGTCGCGACGCGCTGGCCCGCGCGTCCATCTCGCCCGAGCAGATCGGCTGTCTGATTCACGCCAGCGTCTGTCGCGACTTTCTCGAGCCCGCGACCGCCAACGTCGTGCACGCGGCGCTCGGGCTTGCGCCGTCGTCGTCGGTGTTCGACGTGTCGAACGCGTGTCTCGGCGTAGTGAACGGTATGGTCCTCGTGGCGAACATGATCGAGCTCGGCCAGATCAAAGCGGGTCTCGTCGTCGCCGGTGAAAACGGTAAGCCCCTGGTCGACGCCACCATCGAGCGGCTTCGAACCGACCAGACCCTGACCCGACGGACGATCAAGGGCTCGATCGCCTCGTTGACCATCGGCGCCGGCGCGGCGGCGGTGCTCCTCGCCCATCGCGACCTGGTCCAAGATCAACGTCGGATGGTCGCGGCGACGGTGCGAGCGGCCACCGAGCACCACCAGCTGTGTCAGGGCGGCGACGCCGGCGCCGGCCACGCGCCCCAAGACGGCGGGGTCATGTCCGACACCAACCTCGAAATGAACACCGACGCCGAGGCGCTGCTGGCCGCCGGTCTGGACCTCGCGGAGCGGAACTGGGGTGACTTCCAGCAGGCCACGGGCTGGCCGAGTATGGACCGCGTGATCACCCATCAGGTCGGTCGAGCCCACCACACGGCGCTGAGCGAACGGCTCGGGTTCGATCCGGCCTCCGCGTTCGTGACCTTCGACCGCCTCGGCAACGTGGGGTCCGTGTCGCTGCCGATGACCCTGGGGTTGGCCGTCGACGAAGGCTTCATCGAGGCCGGTCACACCGTCGGCCTCCTGGGGATCGGCTCTGGGCTTTCGTCGGTGATGGTAGGGGTCGAATGGTGAGCGCGGCCAACGGAGCGTCGTTCGTCGAGGAGTATCCGTTCTCGCCCCACTTCTTCACCACGCCGGAGGGGAGACTGCATTACGTCGACGAGGGGCCCTCCGACGCGCCGGTGCTGCTGATGCTGCACGGCAACCCTACGTGGTCGTTCTATTACCGTCGGCTGATCAAGGGCCTGTGCGACACGTACCGGGTGATCGCGCCGGACCATCTGGGGTGCGGTCGGTCCGATAAGCCTGCGGATGCGCAATATACCTTGCGCAGCCACATCGATCGGCTCGGACGGTTCGTCGAGCATCTCGGGCTCACCAACCTGACCTTGGTCGTCCACGACTGGGGAGGCGCGATCGGCATGGGCTACGCCGTCGAGCACCCGGAGCGGGTCGGTCGTTTCGTGGTGTTCAACACCGCGGCCTTTCCGTCCCACCACATGCCGTGGCAGATCGGCCTGTGCCGGATCCCCGGCTTCGGCGCGCTGGCCATCCGCGGGTTCAACGCCTTTGTCCTCGGCGCGCTTCAGACCTGTTCCGTGCATCCCGAACGACTGACCCCCGCCGTGAAGGCGGGTTACCTTGCGCCCTACGACAGTTGGGCGAACCGCATCGCGAACCTCCGATTCGTGCAGGACATCCCGATGTCGCCTCGCCACGACAGCTATCGGCTGCTGCACGACATCGGCGAGGACATTCAGAAGTTTCATCGGCACCCGATGATGCTCGTGTGGGGCGCGAAGGATTACGTGTTCAACGACCACTTTTATGACGAGTGGCGACGTCGGTTCCCCGCTGCGCAAACCCACTACGTCGACGACGCCGGCCACTTCGTCGTCGAGGACGCTCACGAGCGCATCATTCCCTGGGTCCGTCGATTCCTCGAGGAGGCTTCCGCATGACCGCCACCGCCATCCCCACCCCGACCGCGAAGACCGACCCGGCGCCGTTCAATATCGCCGAAAGGTTGCGCGAGCAGGCGCGTTTGCGACCTTTCGCTCGCGCCGTCGTCGTGCCCGAAGGGTACGACCGTCGCCGCCGGCGATGCTACGCGCACTGGACGTTTCGGCAACTCGACGAGGCGGTGGACCGCTACGCGCGCGGGCTGGTCGACCTCGGGGTCACCTCTGGCATGCGCTGCTTGCTGATGGTCAAGCCGTCGCTGGAGTTCTTCGGGCTGACGTTCGCGTTGTTTCGACTCGGCGCGGTGCCGGTGTTGATCGATCCTGCGATGGGCCGGACCAACGTTTTGGGGGCCATCGCCGAGGTGGGGCCCGAGGCGTTCATCGCCATCCCCCGCGGTCACGTCGCTCGCATCCTGTTCGGCAAGGCGTTTCGCGGGGTCAAGATCAACGTGACCGTGGGGCGAAAGCTATTTTGGGGGGGCGTCACGCTCGACGAGGTCGAGCGTCGCGGCGCGCAGGGCCACCTGCCGCCCAGCCACACCACCGCCGCCGACGTCGCTGCGATCCTCTTCACGTCGGGGAGCACCGGCGCGCCCAAGGGGGTCTTGTATACCCACGGCATTTTCGACGCCCAGGTGGGGATCTTCGAGAAGGACTTCAAGATCGAGCCAGGGGAGGTCGACCTCTCGGCGTTCCCGCTGTTCTCGCTGTTCTCGGTGGCCATCGGGGCGACGGTGGTCGTGCCCGACATGGACGCCACCAAGCCTGCGTTCGTCGACGGACGAAAGATCATGGAGGCGATCGAGGATCAGGGGGTCACCTACGCGTTCGGTTCGCCGGCGTTTTGGTTTCGGGTCGTTGCCCACTGCGAGACCACCGGGGCGACGTTACCGAGCGTGCGTCGCGTATTGATGGCGGGAGCGCCGTGCCCGGTGGGCCTGCTCGAACGGGTGCTGCGGCTGGTGCCAGAGGGGGCCGACGCGTTCACGCCCTACGGGGCGACCGAGTGTCTGCCCATCACCCTTCCCAGCGCCCGCCGACTGCTCGCGCTCGGGGCGGCCGACAAGACGGCCCAGGGCGCGGGCACCTACGTGGGGCGCCCCATCTCGGACACCGACGTCAAGATCGTGGCCATCGACGACGCGCCGATCCCTCGGCTTGCCGATGCGCAGGAGAAGCCGCCCAACATGATCGGGGAGATCGTCGTGCGAAGCTCGGTCACCACCCAAGGTTACTATCAACGCCCCAAAGACGACGCCCGGTCGAAGATGGCCGATGCGGGGGACCGTCTATGGCACCGGATGGGGGACGTCGGCTATCTCGACGACAGCGGCAACCTGTGGTTCTGCGGGCGCAAATCCCATCGCGTGGAGACGCCCGACGGGCCGATGTTCACCGTCTGCTGCGAAGCGATCTTCAACCGTCACCAGCGGGTCTATCGGTCGGCGTTGGTGGGGTTGGGCGCCAAAGGCGTGCAGCGCCCGGTGATCATCGTGGAGTGCACGCCCGAGGGCCGACCGAAGAGCCGGGAGGACGAGGCGAAGCTGCGCGAAGAGTTGCTCGGGTTGGGAAAGGCGTCGTCTTTGACCGAGCGAATCGACACCGTGCTGTTTCATCCGAGCTTCCCCGTCGACGCTCGTCACAACGCGAAGATCCGGCGCGAGGTCCTCGCGGTATGGGCGAGCGGTCGGGTTCGACCATGAGCGCGCTGGTCACCGGCGGCGGCGGCTTTCTCGGGCAGCATATCGTGCGCCGGCTCCTCGACCGCGGGGAGAAGGTTCGGGTCTTGGGGCGAAGCCGGTATCCCCATCTCGAGGCGTGGTCGGTTCCCTGCGTACAGGGAGATATCCGAGACTCGAAGGCGGTGGCGACGGCGGTCGACGGCGTCGATACCATCTTTCACGTCGCGGCTCGGGTCGGCTACTGGGGACGTCACCAGGAGTATGTTGAAACGAACGTCGACGGTACGCGACGCTTGCTCGCGGCGGCCGCCGAAGCCGGCGTCCAGCGTTTCGTGTACACCAGTACGCCCTCGGTGGTCATCGGTGCCGACGGTGTCGAGTCCGGCGGTGACGAGTCGCTGCCGTATCCCGACCGGTACCTGTCATCGTACGGACCGACCAAAGCGGAGGCGGAACGCGCGGTCCTCGCCGCTCATTCGGCGACCGGTGTGCGCACCGGCGCCATCCGACCTCACTTCGTATTCGGCCCGAAGGATCCCCAAATCGTGCCGCGATTGGTTAAACGCGCCCGCGAGGGGCGACTGGCTCAGGTGGGCGACGGTAGCAATCTCGTCGACGTGTCCTACATCGACAACGTCGTCGACGCCCACATTCGGCTGGCCGATGCCCTCGGCGAAGCCGACAGCCCGGCGGGAGGCAAAGCGTACTTTCTCGGCCAGGCGGAACCCGTTCGCCTGTGGGACTTCGTTCGCACCATCCTTTCTGGCCTCGAAGCGCCGCCCATTCGGCGCCAGCTCGGTTTCAGGGCCGCCTATCGCCTCGGCGCTGGTCTCGAGGGGATGTACAGCCTGCTTCCGCGGTCCTGGGAACCACCGCTGACGCGAATGGCCGCAGTAATCCTCGGGACGTCGCACTACTTCGACCATCGCGCAGCGCAGCGTGATTTCGGCTACACCCCTCAAGTCAGCACTGAGGAAGGCCTCGATCGCACGTTTGATTGGTTTCGAAGCGATGAAGGACGGAGACTGCTCAATGGTTGACCGTCGGCCTTCGCTCGAGGGGAACGTCGGCCGATGACCGAAGTGCGGAGGGATGGTTACCATCCGACCGTGACCGCCGGACGCCGTGATTGCTCGCCCGTCGCCCCCGTCAACGGTTGGCATCGAGGCTGGTTTTACCGAGGCGCGATCGCGTTAGCGGTCGGGTTGGCCGCGTGCACCTTCTCCCCCGACGGCGCGTCTTCGCCGGATCTCGACGGCAGCGCTTCGGACGGCGGTGACCTCCTCGATGGCGGCGCCATCGACGGGGGCCCGAATGCTTGTGGCAACGGGGCTATCGAGGCCGG
Source organism: Myxococcota bacterium (assembly GCA_028289325.1). Lineage (GTDB taxonomy): Bacteria > Myxococcota > Kuafuiibacteriia > Kuafuiibacteriales > Kuafuiibacteriaceae > JANQQN01. The sequence continues at coordinate 7,195 of JANQQN010000252.1, forward strand.
TGAAGCGTGCGACGACCAGAACACAGATGACGGAGACGGATGCAGTGCGACCTGCGCCGTCGAACCGGGGTACCAGTGTTTCTTCGCCCCCAGCCGGTGTGAGCAGATCCCGAGCCTGAGCGCGGCCGGGGTCACCGTGGTCGAGGGCAATACCGCCGGCGTTACGGTGTCCCTCGATTCATCGAGCGAGGCGGACGTCCGGTTTCGCTACGCGACGGTCGATGGATCGGCGGTGGCGCCGAATGATTATGTGGCGACGACGGGCCAGGGGCTCATCGCGGCCGGCGAAACGAGTACCGTGGTCGAGGTCACCACCGTCGCTGACCTCGACTTCGAGCCGCAGGAGCGCTTCGAGGTGGTCATCGACGAGGCCGTGGGCGCCACTGTCGCCGTCGATCGCGCCGAGGTCACGGTGGTGGAAGCTGGGGTCCCGCTGATCGATCGGGGGCTGGTTGTCCGGTACTTCCTGGATGAGGCGCGCACCAACCCTTCCCCGGCGCTGGTGGTCGATGCGGGGCCTCTGAGCTTCGATCTCGACGTTTCCGTCGAGGACGGTGACCCGTCGTTCGTGCTGGTGAACGGTCACGGCGCCGCGTCATGGACGTCCGAAGGAGAGGACGGCCTGATGAGCGAGGCCCTGCTGTTCAGCGACACGTTTCGGTCTCTGTTCGAGGGCGGAACGGCCGCGACCCTGGAGGCGGTGGCGTCGATCGCCGCCGCTGGCAATGCGTCTCGCCTCATCCATATCGGCAACGGAAGCGAACGGGGCTTTTTGACCCTCGCCGTGACCGAAGATGGACTGTTCTTCTTCTACGACGGGGTGGAGGCGAGCGAATGGCCGCCGCCCCCCGGGGGCCTGGACCGGCGGGCGGTGATCACGCTGGTCGTCGATACCACTCAGGAAGAAGAGAGCGAGCGGCTCCGACTGTACTTCGATGGCGTTCGCCTCGCCGGACCGGACCAAGCCCCGCCGCTGAACTTCACCCTAGACATCCCGTTCGGGCGCTCGCTGACCCTCGGCAACCGATCGGCGGGCGAGGCCTCCTTCCAAGGTGAGCTGTTCTACGCGGCCATCTACAACGTCGCTCTGACCGACGCGGAGGTCCTCGACAACGTGCAGGCGCTGTTGTCGTCCGACGACGGTCCGTGAAGCCGTCGCGCTGGTATCGTCGCGGACCGGGCTCCCCGTACCGAAAGCTCCAGTCCCTCCGTTTCTTGGTGACCCGCGACCGACAGGCCGTGCGGGGGTTCGTTAGCCGGCGCGACCTTCTTGATTCCGCGCTCGACCGTTGGCGCCTGGTCCGTCGCTTCATCCACGTCACGAACCACGTCCGCGGTTACCACACGCTCGGTGAAATGCTGCGGGTGACGGCCGCGATCCTCGAACGTCGCCGCCGCGGGTGCCTGACGGTCGTCGAAGCGGGGGCGGGCTTCGGAGGCAGCACGGCCAAGCTGAGCTTGGCCGTCGCCGCGGCCGGAGGACGGTTGGTGGTGTTCGACAGCTTTCGGGGCATTCCGCCCAACGACGAGGTCCACGAGAGCCTCGATGGCCGGCGGGTGGTGTTCCGGGCGGGGGCCTTCGCAGGGCGGCTTGCCGTCGTTCGCCGGGCCGTCGAGCGATTTGGTGCGCCCGAAGTGTGCGAGTTTCACAAGGGATGGTTCGAAGACACGGTGTCCGGGTTCTGCGACCCCGTCGACGTCGCGCTTGTCGACGTCGATCTCCTGTCGTCGACCCGGACGTGCGTGGCCGCCCTATACCCCCGCCTTCGCCCCGACGGGGTACTGTTCAGCCAGGACGGTCACCTCAAGGCGGTGGTCGAACTGTTCGCTGACGCCGGCTACTGGGCATCGCTCGGGGTCGAACCCCCGGTCATCGAGGGGCTCGGACGAGACAAGTTCCTCCGGCTGGAGCCGCCCCAAAAACGCGATCTGACCTAGCCCGCATTGATCACCAGCCATGAAGGCCACTGGGGGTAGCGGATCGAGATTCCTCATGATTCTACCTTTCGGAGGCGGACGTGTCCGGTACAGGGTGTTCGGCGGGGTGAAGTGCGTGCGGGTATGGGGTTTGGCGTCAAGCGTCGGGGTTTGGGGGTTGAGGGCGGCTTTCGGCAGCGGCCGGAGGCTGTAGTCGTGTGGGTCCGGCTCAGGTCCGAAGCGCGCACGTCGACGCGCCAGCGGCCCGTTGCTGGAAATGGAGGCCGTACATGTTCCCGCGCCTTCGCTCCTCAAGCGCGGAGGGCCGCTGTCACGCGCCCTGCTCTGATTGGCGAAGGCGCCAACCGATACACCAACGGGCAAAAGCGACAGCGGTTCACCGAAGCGCGTGGCGAGGCCGGTGAAGTAGCAGTGCATGCC
>JANQQN010000414.1 GCA_028289325.1 Myxococcota bacterium
GACCGAGCCCACTTCTTGCGCCATTCGATAGCGCGGCCGCACGCGACGCACGGCTTGGGCGGCGGGGGCGGAATCACGTCAACGCCTCGCGGACCCGGGTGGCGGCGGCGAGGCCGCTCAGATACGCGCCTTCGACTCGCGCCCCGTGCAGCCAGTCTCCCGCGCCACCCAATCGGAGCTCCTCGTCGAACAGGCACCCGCGATCGATCGGTGGCTCGGCGATCGCGTACCGCCACCGGTGGGCCACGAGGCGCTGGGGGTCGACGCGGGCGTGGCCGGTCGACGCGAAGAACGCCGCCAGCAGCTGGCCGGCCACGGCGTCGGGGTCGACTTCGATGTGGGCCTCCGACCATTCCGCGCTGCCATGCAAGACCCAGCGCTCGCCAGTCGGTCGACCCGGCTTCGCGCTGTCTCGAGCAACCCAGCTCAACGGTGAGTCGTGGACGAACAGACCGTCGTAGGCGATGTCCAGCCGACCTTCGAAGTTGACCATGACCGCCCAGCACGGCGCGTGACGCACTCGCTTGGCGGCGGCGGCGAGAGCCGGAGCCGGCGCGAGCAGGACGTGTGCTTGTTCCGAGGGTGCGGTGATCAGCACTGCGTCCGCCGGCTCGAGCGCTTCGCCGGATGCGAGCGTCGTCCGCCACTGTCCGTTGATCCGCTCCAGGGCCCCGACCTTCACTTGGCAACGCACGTCGAGAAGTCGGGCCTGATGGAGCGCGATCGCCCGCATCGACGGGATCCCGACGTAGCGGGTGGGCTGTTCGTCTTTGGGGGTCAGGTCGCCGTTCCTCGCCACGCCGATGCGCGCGTTCCACGGGGCCGCGATGCCCGCCGCGCACCACGCCTTGACCCGCGCCTGAAAGCGAGGGTCACGGGCGGTGAAGTATTGGGCGCCGTGGTCGAAGGGGCCGTGGTCGCCGGTCCGGCTGGAGATTCGGCCGCCGGGCGCTCGACCCTTGTCGACCACACTCACCGTAAGGCCGCTGTTGTGTAGCGCCTGCGCGGCGGCGAGGCCGGCGACGCCCGCGCCCACGACGAGAACTCGGGGCGTGCTGCTCGGGGTCGGCATGGCGACACCTATCGTGTCTTTACCGCTTGATTTCAACCTCAGACGTCGTGGGAGCCGAGCTTGACCTGGTCCCAGTAGACGACCTCGTCACCGACGCGGCGCACGAACCGGATGCCGCCGTCTTGGGAGACGACGATGCCCAGCGCGTCCGGCTGGGCGGCACAGATCCGGTATACGGCGCGGTGGCGAGTGCCGACGGCCTCCGTCGATTCCCGCTGGCGGATCTCCCCCTCGAGGTCCTGGGCTCGGGCGACGGTCTCCACCTCCGGCAGCCCGCCGGCGATCACCACGCCGAAGCCGAGCAGCTCGAAGCGCTGATTGAGCAACACGGCCCCGTCGACGGCGGCGAGACCCGCCACCAAGTGAGCGAACTCGAAGATCGCTTCGTCGAGGTCGACGAGTTTTGCGTTTCGGCTGGCTTGGTATTCGCTCCATCCGATGGACGGGCTGTCGGGTGGCGCGGTGCGCGCGAGCGTGTTCATGACCTCCAAGATCAGGTGCCGGAACCGACGGGCGGGCTCGGGGTCATCGAAGCGAAACCGCAGGCGAAACGTCGAGTCATCGTGCAACAGAGGCTCACTGGTGGTGACGGGGAGGATCAGGACGGTGCCTCCGTGATGCGACTCACGTATGGTCGCCAACAGCCGTCGCACCATGTGCTGGGAGATGGTCTTGGTCAGATTGGCGTCGAGACGAGCCCAGGGGGCCTGCGCCTGGCTGCGGGCCGTGGCGTGGAGCTCCATCAGCTCCTCACGGATCGGCGCGAACATCGCCGGAAGCCACTTCGAGTCGAAGACATCGGTCTTCGGAACCTCGATGCGGCCGCTGGACAGGGTGGCCAAGGTCCGCTGGCCATGGGTGATCAGGAGCTGACCTGGGCCACGAACATGAACGAACAGCTGATTGGGTAGGGCCAGGGCCCGTCGACCGCCGCGGACCGGCTGCAGCCACAGGGATCCCGAATGCAGCAGGCCCCAGATCTTGAAGTCTCCTTCCACTGGGACCACGCCGATCATCCCGCTGCGGTAATCCACCGCTTGCGCGAGACGGCGCAGTACCTGGGGCTCGAACGGTCGCGGCCGGTCGAACCGCAGGCGATGATGGCCGGTCGGCGGCCCCTCATCAGGGTTGAACGACGAGGGGGGCGCGATCGTGAGGCGGAACGTCACCGGCCGCGTTTCGTCGCGCAGCAGGCTCGCCTGAAACGCGACCGACACCAGACGATGCAGCTCGTCGTGATCCAGGCCGAGGGTCTTCCCCTCGCCGCTGCTGACGAGGAACCGAGCGAGGTCCTCGGGATACGCGTGTGGCTCGACCACCGAAACCATCTAAACCGCAGGTCGTCCTGCATCGCAATGTTCCGGCGCGTCGGTGGTCTCTTACATGAGGTCCCACGCGGAAATCATCGCTTGTTGATCGTCCAGAAGGTCTTCGCGGCCCGCGCTTCGCGCCAGCTCGGGCCACACCAACGGGCCATCGACCTCCTCCCCGAGCTTGTCGAGTCGCGCCGCGACCGTGGTCAGCGCGGCGTCTTCGCGCACCGCGAGATACCAGTAGGCCGCCTCTCGGTCGCCCTGGGTCTCGTGATGAATCTGGTAGTCCGAGCCGCTGCGCACCTGAACGACGGCCTCCGCGGGCTTGAGATCGCTGATGAGGGCGTCGATTTGCACATCGGTGGGCCGGACCCCATCGACCGCGAACGCGTGAAAGGTGCTCGCATTGAGCACGTCGAGAAGAGGGAAAATCAGCACCGGAGGCTCCGCGTTGCCGCCGTCGGCGGCCGGCTTGGCGTCCGGAGGCGGCGGGTTGACCGGACGAGGGTCGAACACCACCTTCGCGTCGAAGTACTGCGGCTGCAGCTCGGGGGCGCTGATCTCCATGATCCGGGCGGTCACCGGCCCGGTACGGACCGCGAACAGCTCGAACGCGGTCCCGGTGTCGTCTCGCAGCTGGACCTTGCACGGCCCCCATTCTTCTTCGACCGGGCCCGAGTCGCTTCCGAGCTCGAGCCCCAGGGCCTTGGCGGAAGAACGGACCACGTCCCACTGGTCCTCCATGGTCGCGGCGACGATTCGGCCCCAGTGGTGAGATCCGACGTTCGGCTCGATCTCCACGAGGACGTCGAGATGCTCGAGCGCGACGTCGTACTCGCCTCGGTTGCGCGCGAGGTCGGCCAGCATGGTGCGACTGTTGCGGGCGTGGGGGTCGTGTTCGATGACCTCTTCGAGCCGGGCCTGCATGGCGTCGAGCTCCCCGCGCCGCTCGGCCGCCAGCGCCTGTACGAACCTCGCCGATGCCCGGGACTCCGAGCTATCGACCCGCTGAAACACGGTGTCGGCCCACACT